>JAFRDB010000003.1 GCA_017404065.1 Clostridia bacterium | reverse complement strand
GCGTCTAACCGAGCGAGTCTGTTAGCACCGCCAAGATGGGCGGGCAGCCGTCAGGCTGACTTTTGACAAAGTCAAAAGTGCTGAACAGTTTATACGCGAGTGAGGGCAGGCGTGCGAGATGAGCGATTTTATCCAAACTTACTACCTATATATTGATATTGTATTTTAATATCCCTTCCGTCATAAGGCTGTCCGATAGTCCGTTCTGATACTCACTCCATGCATTTTCATCCCACAGCTCGAGGCGTGTATTGGCACCGACAAGCACAATGTCCTTGCCAAGTCCGGCAAACTCAATAAGCCTTGCCGCAAGTGGTATTCTGCCCTGCTTGTCCACCGCTACCGCGGAAGCCTTTCCGAAAAACATACGTACAAAAGCAGCCGCGTTACGGTCTGTTGCCGTTGGCAGCATGTTGACCTTCTCTGCGAGCTTTTTCCATTCGTCCTCCGTATACAGATGCAAGCATTTTTCCGATGGTGACTGCGTAATATATACAGTGCCGCTAACATCCTCTCTGAGCTTTGCAGGCAGGATAATTCTGCCGCGGTCATCGATCTGCCGCTTATATTCGTCAACGAACATCACCATATATATCACCGCCCTTTCAGAAAATGGTAATGAATAATACGTGTGAAACAATATTACAGCAAAATCAATCGTTTTCACTCCCATTTGCTCCATTTTGCTCCCACATATACACATTATACACCATAAAATCTAAAAAGGCAAGTCTTTTTTGTGTTATTTCAAGTTTTATTTTTATTTTTCCGAATTAAACCGAAAAAATATTAAAACATACTTGTAAAATCACCTCTGATGGAGTATAATTATCATAGCCATCTTGTAAAAAACAGGGGGGTATTTAGTTTTATGTGATATACACAAGCACAATATCTTGTGTATATTACAATTATAACACACTCTTTACGATTTGTACATAGTTTTTTGAAAAAAATATTTCAAAGCAGTAACAAAAATATCTTTTTTGTTATAAATCCTTTGGGGGTTTTACACATATCCGAAAAAATAGTGTGAATGTAATATGACTAAATCACAGAAAAGGAGCTTACAGCTATGATGAATACGATCTCATTTCCCAAGCTTAATATAAGCTTTGACCTTTCGCCCGTCGCGTTCCGTATCGGTCAGAAGGAAATTTACTGGTACGCACTTATAATTCTTGCCGGTTTTTTTGCCGGTACAGCGCTCGCATTGTGGGACTCGGAAAAGCGCGGCATAAAAAAAGACAATATCCTTGACATCGCCATTTACGGCATAGTCGCCGGAATATTGGGTGCAAGGATATATTATGTAATATTTTCATGGCGCGAGTTTGCCGGAGATATTTCCGGCATTTTCCGTATATGGGAGGGCGGACTTGCCATATACGGCGGCATAATCGCCGCGTGCATATCCACCATTATATACTGTAAGGTAAAAAAAATAAACGTACTGAACGCCTTGGACGTAGGCTGCGTCGGGCTGCTGCTCGGGCAGGCGATCGGCAGATGGGGGAACTTTACGAACTGCGAGGTATTCGGTCGCGCAACAAATTCGATTTTGGGAATGAGTATAAACGGCTCGGCTCCTGTGCATCCGCTTTTTCTTTATGAATCGCTCTGGAACCTTGCCGGAGTTATTGTTATACTGATCCTGCGCGATAAAAAGAAACGAAACGGTCAGGTGTTTGCGCTATATCTGTTCTGGTACTCGCTCGGAAGGCTCTTCCTTGAAGGAATGCGCGACAGCGAATATATACTCTACCTCATCCCCGGCAAGCTCGGCATATCCCAGGCAGTCGCCGCGGCATTGATACTGTTTTCAGCCGCTTTATTCATATATACGACCAAATCGAATAAGAAGTAATAAAGTCAGAGGGAAACTGCGTTTCCCCCTCAGACTGTCGACAAATTGGCCGGACCGCGCACATAATCATTCAATGAGCGTGATTCAAAAGGATAGTTTCATGGAAAGAGCAACGGCGATTACATCGAGTAATCGCCGTTGCTGTGCGCTTTTGACGAAAATAAACTCTAACGTACCAACGTACGCCGACGAGCTTGTTTTCGTCAAATCCAACCTAATTTTTCGACGTCTGCCTCATTGAATTTTCTGATCACCTCCAGCGCGACATCCCTGAGCTGAGGATCAAGCGCAAGGGTTATGGAGCTGAAATGGAATATCTTTGTCTGCTCATATACGGACGGTCTATCTCATCAAGCCTGAGCGAGCATACAGATGCATACATACGGTCATATATACACGTTCTCCCGCGCGGCGGTCTCCTCCGCCTTTTCGCGATTTTCCCGCACCTGGTCAAATATCCGCATGAATTCATCACCGGTTATTGTCTCTTTCTTTATCAGAAATTCCGATATCTCATCGAGCGCATCACGATTTTCACTGAGAAGCCGCTTCGCGATCTCATACCGCTCCTTCATCAGTCTGACTATCTCGCGGTCTATCTCCGTCTTAGTCTCCTCCGAGCAGTTCGCAACGTTTCTGCCGTCAAGATATTGATTCTGCACGCTCTCCAGCCCCACAAGTCCGAATTTTTCACTCATACCGAACATGGTTATCATTTTCCGCGCCATATCGGTTGCACGTTCAATATCGTTTGACGCGCCTGTGGTCTGAGTATCAAACACAAGCTCCTCCGCGGCTCTGCCAGCAAGAAATACCGTTATCTGATCGAGCAGCTCCGCGCGGCTGTTCAGATATTTCTCCTCCTCGTCAGGCATTTGCATTGTATAACCCAACGCGCCCATTGTTCTCGGAACTATCGTTATTTTCTGCACCGGCTGTGTGTTTTTCTGCAATGCAGTCGCAAGCGCGTGGCCTACCTCATGGAACGCCACTATTCGTTTCTCCTCCGGAGACAGTATCCTGTCCTTCTTTTCCTTTCCGGCGATTATCACCTCAACAGAATCCATAAGATCCTCCTGAGTGACTAAATTTCTGCCAAAGCGCACGGCGCGCAATGCCGCCTCATTTACCATATTTGCAAGATCCGCGCCTGCCGCTCCCGATGTCGCGAGCGCCATCTCATGCAGATCGATGTCCGCCGCGGTCTTAACGTTCTTTATATGCACCCTGAGGATATCCTCACGCCCTTTAAGATCAGGCTTTTCGACTATGATCCTCCTATCAAATCTGCCCGGTCTCAAAAGCGCCTTATCAAGTATCTCCGGCCGGTTTGTGGCGGCAAGTATAACAAGGCCCTTTGACGAATCAAACCCGTCCATCTCAGACAAAAGCTGATTTAGCGTCTGCTCACGCTCGTCATTTGTCGAAAGCTGATTGTCTCGGGATTTGCCGATCGCGTCTATCTCATCGATAAAAATAATACACGGAGCCTTTGCCGATGCCTGTTTAAAAAGGTCGCGTACTCTCGATGCACCAACGCCGACGAACATCTCGACAAACTCCGAACCCGAAAGCGAGAAAAACGGCACATTCGCCTCACCCGCAACAGCCTTTGCAAGAAGCGTTTTACCCGTTCCCGGCGGGCCGACAAGCAACGCACCCTTTGGCTGCTTTGCACCAATGGCGGTGTACTTGCCGGGATTATGCAGAAAGTCCACTATCTCGTCAAGCGACTCCTTTGCCTCCTCCTGACCGGCAACATCCGCAAAGGTTACCCCTGTTTTGTCTTCCACATTATACATTTTGGCATGAGACTGACCTATGCCCATTATTCCACCGGAGCCGCCAAGACGCTTTGACATGAATCTCATGAACAGCATTATCATAAGGTACATGAACGCAAAGGGCAGCACCCACGTCAGAAGAAAGTTCGCTATCGGATTGGTGTTGTCCGTCGGCTTCGAATACTCCACGCCCTTTTCGTTAAGCTTCGGTATAAGCTCCTCATCGCTCTGTATATAGCCTGTGTAGTATATGGGTCTGGTCGCGTCCGACTGCTCCTCGGAAACATCTATTCCGCCGAGAAAAGGCAGAAGCGCCTGTGCGCTGCGTTTTATCTCCTCTTTCGTATGCTCCGGCTGACCGTAAATAAGAAGCCTGTCCGCCTCGATGACTACCTCGCTTACCTCGCCCTTATCAAGCATTGACAAGAACTCATTGTATTTTATCTTAGTCCGCGTCGGAGCCGTTGCCGCGGAAATAAGAATATTCAGCAGCAGCGTCGCAACGATCGATATGATTATAAATATTATAAGCGGACTTTTCAGCGGCGAACCGCCGCCCGAACTCTTTTTGTTTTTGTTATCCTGTTCCATTTACCGTTTTATCCTTTCTCAAAGGTTGACTACTAAACAGTCTACCACATTTTTGACCGAAATTCAACCTTATTTAATCCGAATTTTATGATTTAACAGCTTTTTTAAAGTTTATTCATATTTTTCCGTCGTTTTAATATTTCTAAAAATTGTCGATTTAAAATTTCTAAAATAATCATTGACTTAGGATAATAATAATGATATAATAATCACAATAATGAAAACCCGAAAAGAGCTTGTTTGGGTTTACATAATTATTTCACAGAAAGGATCTGATGATTATACTATGAAAAAAAAGCTTTCTCTTCTTTTGGCTGCAGCTATGCTCACATCATCACTTGTTGCCATGACCGGCGTCAATGCGGCATTCAGTGATGTTGCTGAAAACAACAGCTATAAAAAAGCTATAACAACACTGAGCAAGCTTAATGTCATAAACGGCTATGATGATGGCACATTTGGTCCCGAAAAGGACATAACCAGAGCGGAATTTACAAAAATTATCGTATCTATGCTCGGCTATAAGGAGCTCAGCACAAAAACCACACAGTTTGAGGATCTATCAGAAGATCACTGGGCAAACGCTAATATCAAGACAGCGTATGACCTCGGAATTATCAACGGCTACAGTGACACTGAGTTCAGGCCGGATAGTCCGGTGACATACGAGCAGGCTCTCAAAATGGTTGTTTGCACTCTCGGCTATCAGTCGGACGCGGAAGCAAAAGGCGGCTATCCCGAGGGATACAGAGCCGAGGCGGTCACCCTTAATCTGCAGGAAAAGATAAGCGGCGTTGAATATACATCGAACGCGCCGCGCGGCGTTATTGCTCAGGTAATGTATAACTCGCTTGAGATCAAGCTACGCGAAAAAAACGGTTCAAAGTGGCAGAACACAACAAAGACTCTTCTGAACGACTACCTTAATGTGTACAAACTCAAGGGCACAGTGGTGGGCGTAGAGGAAAGCACCACCTCCGCCTGCGATAACAAGCTCTATCCCGGACAGCTTGCTATTGACGAGGACAGCTCAAACACAGAATATGTTATAGATTTCACGGAGTATGCTTCGTCGAGCACGCAGATGACACCGTATATCGGTCAGCTCGTTCAGATATACTACCGCAAGGATGATGATGACCTGTTCCTTACGGAAATAGATGACGAGACCTATACAAACAAGGAACTGACGATAAACTCATACGATATCAGCGACTATACCGATCTCAACCTCAAATATTATCCGGACGACAATTCTAAGGCGGTCTCGATAAAATTTGACAAAAGCGATTTTACGATCAGATATAACGGCAGAGCGGTAACAGAGAATGTTGATATCGACGGCAGCAGCTACACTCCCACAGAGGCGCTAAAGCAATGGCTTGATCCCGAGTCGGACTTCTTTATTTACGGAACGGCAAGGGTTATAGACAGCGGCGCGGACGGCAGCTACAATATAATCGATATTTACGATTATGATACATTAGTAGCGCTCTCGTCGCCCACCGATCCCGATTACTTAATATCGGACAAGACTGTTGCCAGCAACTCGCTTATTCTCAATCCTGAGGATTCGGACTACAAGATGTCTGTCACAAGAGACGGCAAGGAAATAAGCGTTACTTCAATATCCGCCGGCGATGTTCTTACATACGCTACAAGCCTTGAGGGCGATTATTACACAGTATACGTTACAAAGGAAAGTGTTAGCGGAACGATAACCTCGCTCAATATCGACTCCGAGCTTAAGAGCAACTGGACAATATCGATCGACAATAAGAAATACCATGTAAATGAAAGATTTCTTACATATATAGCTCTTAAGGAGCAGAAGACTCTTGAGGTAGGTGTAAACATCACAGGCTATCTTGACGCCCTGGGTGCTCTTGAGTGGGGAACTATAACGAAGTCAACCTCATACTTCCCGTACGCATACGTGGTAAATGCAAGCGAGGAAAACGAGGATGTATATCTGAAACTGTATGCGCCGACAAACAAATCACTGACCTCGTTTACATCATCAACAGCATATAAGGTGCAGAAGTTCAAGATCCAGACGAGCAAGCCGAAGCTTAACGGCACTAAGTCCTCGCCAAGCGCTATAAAGTCCGCATTACACGAAAACGCAAAGAGCTGTAACCCCGATGCCGATATCGCCAATATATCCGGCGTAAAGCTTACCGGCTATAACCAGCTTATAAGAGTCGGCTTTAATTCAAGCGGTCAGATTTCAGAAGTCATCACCATCTCCACCGAATATGACGGGATACCCAACGACGATGCTAACTATCTTGTAAGATACAAGGCAATGAATCCGGCAAGCAAGTATTATGTGACCTCATCCAGTGTTAAAGAATCGTCATCAGGCTCGAACCTCTATATGATAAACAGCAGCACGCCTCTCTTTGTTATACCGAAGGACAGATCCAATGCAGACGCGTATTCGCTCAAATCCGCCATTACCACCAACTCAATGGTTTCCGGCAATGAATACTATGTAGAATCATACGATCTTACCACCAAAAAGTACCCTACATTATTGCTGGTGTACAACACAACCTTTAAGAGCGGAACGGGTATTACGTATTCTACAGCTTACAGACTTCTTGCTAAGGATATAGAGCAGGAATACTCCGAAGAAGATAATGATACGTACAATATGCTGCACACATACAACAGCGCAACGACTATCACAGATACAAAGATAGCAAGCGAAGCAGAATATTTGTTTGCCGATCTTTCAAAGGGAGATATTATCCTGAACGGTACAGACGGTGATAAGATGGCTGACTCCGTGATGCTGGCGGTGGATTATGATGATATCCAGCGCATACTCAACGGTGAGCAAACACCGATCCGTGACGAGGAAGGCGAAATAATAGGTTCCGAGATCTATAACTGGCGCGAGGAGCAGGAGCAGACAAAGGATAACAACTGGCAGAAATACGTATTTGATTTCCGTTATCCGAAGAAAGACCAGACAGAGGCATCCGACAACTATTATACGACCGGCGGAAATGCTACTGATATTTCATCAAGAGCGTTCATGTGTAACGTAATGCAGGTATTGGAAGATGATAACATGTTATATGTAACACTCGACGGCTTTGATGAACTCGGTCTTCTTAATGAGAATGATTTTATTCAAATAAAAACATCTTCATCAACAAAGGTCGTAAGATACGACAAGGATGAAAAGGAGTTCACTCCTTACGTAAGAGGTACCGAGAAAACAGCTCTTACGGTAAAGGATCTTAAGGATGCCGAAAACTACGGCATTAACTGTTCAAAGGTTCTCGTTACATACGTATCGGGCTCGACCTCAAAGTCAACATCAACGCCGACAGCAAAGTTCATAGTTATCTATAGCGAATAAAGGCATGACGATATGTCAGCTCCCCCTATCCCCCTCATTGTTGAGGGGGATAGTTTTATGGAAAGAGCAAGGGGCTGCCCTCTTTTGCTACAACCCCTTGCTGTGCGCTTTAGGCAAAAAAACAAGCTCTAACGTACCAACGTACGCCGACGAGCTTGTTTTTGTAAAATCCAACCTAATTTTTCGAAGTCTGCTCTTTTTTATTTTGATGTGCTCCACTTTGCCGCGTGCATCAAAGTAGGATCCTCCCGCTTGAGCTTGGGGGCACGCCGATCAATATTCTTTATAAATTGCAAACCCTGGTGCGAGCTGTCAACAGCCATGCCTTTTTTGATGAATTCCTTTGTCTTGCTGTGATCGCCTCTGCCATACCATCCCAAAGCTGCCATGTAGCAGCAATTGACATAGTTTACATTCGCCATATTTCCATCGAACACCACGAAGTCCTGTCTCAGGTTTGAAAAATAACCGAGCTGAGTATTATCATCAATATGCGCCTCGCTACAGTCTATCAGGCGGTTAAACCCGCCTCGTTCCTTTTTTCTGTTTCCAAGCTTACCGTATGCAAGAGTCATAAAGAAAAACTGCGTAGCCTCCCAAGTGCCGTAATACTCTCTTTCTCCGAGTTTTTCGCCCTCGCTGACCGCAAGCTTATAAAACCTGAGTGCTTCTATCTTATCCACATTCTCATACGCCATACCGAGTCTGTAGTAAACGTCAGCGTCAAGCATCCACACCGGTTTGCCCTCTCCGAGATTTTCCGGGTATTCCAGCGCAGCGTTTAGATACTCCGCTGCACCCTCATGGTCGCCCTCGGCAATGCGCTCGTACGCCAATCCGATATTTGCGTACTTATACTGCCGCGCTATCCTGCCCTCTCCGCCGTCCCAATGATGAAAGCTGTGCCGCTTTATAGCGCGCAGTGCGTGCTCGTAAAACTGTTCTTCATTTAGCAGTGTTATATACTCCGTAAACAGATCGTCACGGCTTTCGACAAGCTCTATCTTGTTTGTCATATCCTTTATCCGCTTTTTTATCGGGACGTTCATAAGCCGTCGCAGAAGATCAAGCTCATAATACAGCCGCGCATCCTCGGGCGCGTACATCACCGCGCGCTCCATAAGCTTGAGCGCCTCATCGCCATCGCCGAGCTTGTTATATGTGGATATCGCAAGATTTCGCAAAACAAAGCTGTTATGCGGCGCTATTTCAAGCGCGTCCTTCCAGCACTTTATCGCTTTGAACCATACACCCTTGTCATAGTACAGATTTCCCAAAGCATAGTGCGGAAACCAGTCGCCGGGGTTATTCTCTATCGCATAGCTTAGTACCATTATCGACTGAAGACGGTTCGGAAACTCACAGTTATGACTGCTTTTTTCCGCGACCGCAAGCTCCATATTACTGCTCGAATAGTATGCCATATAGTAATGCAGCATGGATTTATTCTCTTCGGCAACGAGTGCAAGCACATTTGACGCGTCCGTATACAGGTTTGCCTCGGCATAGCTGATAGAAAGATCAATATAGTTATGCAGACTGCCGCGCATTATAGTGGTAAGATCATTGAGTATACCGAACTCGCGCGTCAGCAAAAACAGCTCATACCGCGAGCCAAAATCGAGCGGGTCACTCTGAACGGATTGCTTTGTGAACTCCAACGCCTCATCCGTTCTTCCGCTGCGCCTGAGCAATGCGCTTTTGAGCACTCTTGCGCGCATATTGCGCACTCCGCGGGCAAGCGATTGATCTACAAATTCCAGCGCGCGCTTATAGTCATTTCGCTTAGCGCTCACACAAGCAAGCTGGTAAAAACCCTTATCCTGCATCTTTCCGTCCCATATAGACTTATAAAACGCGTCATACGCCTCATCATAGCGCTGCTGCATCTTAAGCGCAAGCCCCAGATTATAGTACGGCTCACAGTCATAAGGGTTAGGATTAATACTTGTCGCTCTTTCTATAGCCGCGCGGAAATGCTTTTCAGCCTCGTCAAAAAGCCCTTTTTTGTATAACACCTTGCCATAACCGTTGTTAAGCCTGATATCCCCCGGATCACGCCGCAAGCCCTCAAGATAGTATTCCTCCGGTCTGCGTATGGCGTGACGATACTGCTCAAGATGTACCGCGGCAAGATACAGCTCCTCGGTAGATGCGATCTCCTTCGGCGGTCTTGCCGCTTTGAGCGGCTCCGGCATGCTTCCACGCTCGTCCCGAGACGGTGGCGTGAACTGTATGATCGTCTCTCCGCTCAGCTTCTTCACAATAAGAGTCGGTTCCGTTTCCTCCGCGTCAAGCTCTATTACCTTCTCATACGAACTATACGGGGTCAACTCCGCCGTTTCCTTCATATACGATGCCACCGCGTTGCCCGTGAGCATAACGCTGACGTGTATATCCTCCGGCGCGTAAAGTATAACACGCGCTCTTCTACCCTTCACTTCAAGGTTTGCAATGACATCAAGGGTAGCGCTCTTAACGTCACCCACCTTCTTATACGGGATAAAATATTGCTTGAATGATTTTTCCTCATACGGCATAAGGAAGGTGAAGTCCGGCTGATTATCGGTGAACACGCCCGCCATCAGCTCCACATAAGGCTTATTGTTGTCGGTAAGGTTCCGCACCCAGCGGCTGCCATAGTCGCCGGTACCCCACGTCCATTGCTTCTTTCCAGGTGAAATATGGTGATCCGCTATATGCAAAATGCCCGCTTCCTTGCCAAAATCATAGCTTCCGATAAAATCATATTCGGACTTTTGGGCCATGTATGAGAGCGGCTCGGGAATGTTTTTGTACCGCGATATATCCACGCCTTCGCTGAAGTCCGTGCCGCAGAATATTCCGGTCGCCTCCGGAAACTTTGAAACAGCGCGCTTATTATGGTCAAGCACGGCATGAACATCCGGCGGCAGGATGGTTTTTGTGTTCTCATTCGCTTCTACCGACGGGTTTGCCCACCACGAAAAGGTCTGCGGTATCTCGGTCGGGTTATACAGCCGCCCCTTGACCTCAATATACGCTTTGCCCGGATAAAGCGTTATGCCCGCCATACCCTTTGTGTGCGACATCTTCTCCACCTCGCTGCACCATACGGTAATCGAGCCGTCATCGTTTTTGAGTATCGTATGGTTTACAGTGTTATAGGCAGACGGTCTGTGATGCTGCGGCCAGTTGAACTCTATTCCTCCCAATGCCCAAGGTCCGGTAAGACCTGTAAGCGCGGGCTTTATTACCTCATTATAATACACCGCATCAGTTCCGTTCGTCTTGTCAAAAACACGCTGTATCTTGCCGCCCACCTCCGGAAGGATCATGACGCTGAGATACTCGTTTTCAAGATAAATCGCGGTATACTGCTTGTCGATCTTCTCATCAGTCACGCTCTCTGTTACCGGGTTCGGATAAACCTTGCCCGAGCTGCCCTGATAAACGCGCTTTTCAAGAAAAAGCGGATGCGGACACGGCTCACCGGTCTTATATGTAGGTATTGTTATTGTATTCTTAAATACTCTTACTTCACTCATATTATAATCACTGTCCTTGTCATAGTGCCATTATTCTAACATAAACAATATCCGCTGTCAATCCTTATCCTGTACAAATTTCAGTTTATCGGGGAGATTGCTGTGAGGCGCAGCCTGTCCTTGCCCTGGGGCAAGGTGGGCTTTGCGAACTCGTTCGCAAAGGTCGGATTGGGGTTTACGGCACTATCGAACGAGATAAATTAGTGGTTTTAAACATAATCTGTGGCTACCGTAGCCCCCAACCCGTCACGGCTCCTATCGTCGCCGCGCCACCCTGCCCCAAGGCAGGGACAGCAGAGCTACACCGCAAACATC
>JAFRDB010000031.1 GCA_017404065.1 Clostridia bacterium | reverse complement strand
TGTTTGCGACGGCAAAATCAGATTCGTTCTTGAGTTTCTCACCGTCGGCACACCTTTTCAGCATTGTTTTGACTAAGCTGTCAAGGGTGACGGATGACTTTTGCCTTACTCATGTTTTTCATATCCTACTTTACACTATCGTATTAGGGTTTCTAAAGTCTTCCTCAGAACCATAGATGTCATCAGAAGAAATACTGTTCTTATGACCACACTCAGTACATTTCCAAACATAATGATGATCGTCAAAGCCCTGTTGGTCATTTAAATACGCATTACAACGATCACAATACCAGTCAATACCCTGAAATCTTTCGCTCATTTGTCATTCCTCCGTAATAATTAGTCGTCCCATCCAGTGCCCATCAACTCAATTATTTCTGCGCCAGCGTTATAGTCGGCGCTTATTTCTTCTATGGCACAGTCTTCACACACATCTCCCTCTGGATAATACTCATTGTAGGCGCCGGCTCCATAACTATGCCCAATGATTCGCCGCGCATAAGATACGTCAAATTCTATACCACATCTAACACATTTTGCCATTTTCATCTACCTCCTCTTCTAAAATGACCTTGTTTTTTTCTGCATCCTTAATAGTTTGAATAAGTTGATTCCTCGATTCATCTGCCTGCGCTGCGGATATTTGTGGTTCTTTTGTTTTTTTTATGTGATCTCGTATTTTTTTGAAGAGCACGTATCCTCCACCCGCTACTCCGGCAATTGCCAAAAAAACAATAGTCTGCTCCTTTTTCCCATCCCTCAATCCTTTGTTATAATTGAACGATTCAAGATTTTTAACAAACTTCTCTGGTCCGCCAAGCTGCTTAGCTTGATGCGATAGTTCAGAATAATCCCAACTCATATATCAATCGCTCCTTTCATGAATAAATTAACCAGTGTTTCATTGGCGCCAACTATTAACTTAAAAATATTATAGCTTATCTTCTTAGTTTTATAAAGCTTTTTTGCCGCAAAATAAACTGTCCTATTTCCGCCATAAAAGCAAAAAAACTTCTCTACTTTGACATAGAGAAGTTTTTCTATCTATTTACTTAACTCATTATACAAGTCTATATCTATCTTTTTATCGGCAATCATTTGTTCAGACCAGAGCTGCAAAGCTTCTACCGCAACAGAAATATCTTCCAACTTTTTTTGTATGCTTACAAAATCTTTTATTTCATTTTGAGAAATCATCCCATCTGATGCAATTTCTATAAGCTTTTCTTGCTGCTTGTGCATAGAATTAAGAGATGCCAACACCTCAAGAACAATAGATGATATGTCCTTGACTTTTACTTCAGGAACATACCTTTTTCCGATTGCACACTGTGTTGAACAGTAATAATTACATAATGATGGTTGTCTATAAGCCTTCGCCATCGCAATAACATCCTCTGGTTTTGGTGTTATTTTACCGTTTTCTATTTTTTCAATCTGATCATCAGAAAGAAATTTAATCTCTTCACTTGCTTTTTCTCTGGAATATTTCAGTTCTTCTCTTCTTATTTGAAAAAGACTCTTGTTCTTTTTTGTTGATACTCTTCCCATAGTAGAAACTCCATTTCTTAGAATGTATTAATACTCATCATTAACTAACATCCAAACCGGCCACTCAATTTGCTGACATTCAAACCGGCTACACAACCCTCCGGAAACCGGCGTTGATAAGTTCTGATAGAGCGGTTTTTGCTCAAAATCCTACTTTGCAACTCCGCAGGGATAATGCCCGGAAACCGCAGTAATACTGCACTTTTCCGCGTCTTACTTCTCCGCCCTTACACACCTTGCGGTGCACGAAAAAAGCTTCGCAACTGCTGGTTGCTTGCTTTTTTCGACCGCTGCGGCGCAATCGCCTTCCCTGCATCCGCCACCGGCGGCGGTCAGGCTCTCTGCATCACCAGCACCGTCTCCACGTGGCTTGTATGTGGGAACATATCCACGGCGGTGCATTTTTTCGGGGCAAAGCCGCGCTCTGCCAAATATTTTGTGTCCCTTGCGAGAGTGGCGGGGTTACAGGATACATATACTATGCGTTTCGGTTGTGCCGATACAATTGCATTTAGCGTCACCTCGTCACTGCCCTTGCGGGGCGGGTCGAGGATTATCGTGTCCGGACATATTCCGCTTTCAATGAGCCGCGGCACTGCCGCCTCCGCGCTGTCAGAGAAAAATTTCGCGTTTTCTATCCCGTTATGCTTCGCGTTTTCGCGGGCGTTTTTGATCGCCTGCTCAACAATCTCTATGCCGTATACTTTTTTTGCGCGCCTTGCCGCAGCAAGCGAAATCGTGCCTATGCCGCAATAAATGTCAAGCACGATGTCCTCCGGTTTTATATCCGCATATTCTATTGCTCTGCCGTAAAGCTTCTCCGTCATGTTTGGATTTATCTGATAAAAGCTGTGCGGTGATATTTTAAAGCTTATTCCGCATAGCGTATCTGTTATGGTCTCTTTTCCATATATAAGTTTATTGTCCCTGCCAAGAATGGTGTTATTGCGCTCGGTATTTATATTGATATATACCGATACTATATCTTCAGTCACTTCCCTAAGCCTTTTTATGAGTCTTTCGCGTCGCGGGAGAGCATTGCCGTTGATTGATATTACCACCATTATCTCACCTGATGTCCGCGCACTGCGAATAAAGGTACGGCGCACAAGTCCACTGTGTGTCCCTTCGTCGTATGCGGACACATCGTTTTCTTTCATATATTTCAAAACAGCATTAGTTATTTTCTCATTTATCGCTCCACCCGTCAGACAGTCTCCAACAGGGATTATATCATGCGATCGCCGCGCGTAAAAGCCGCTTATCACATTCCCGTTTTTATCTGTCCCCGTAGGATAAACGCATTTATTGCGATAACGCCACGGCTCGTCCATGCCTATGATCTCATCACAATTAAAGCCGGAAAAGCCGGCTATGCGACGCATAGCCGCCTCGACAAAGCCGCGCTTTATCTCAAGCTGTGCGCTGTAGTTTATATGCTGTATGTGACAGCCGCCGCAACGTTTAAAGACAGGACATAACGGCTCGCTACGGTCCGGTGACGGTATTATTATTTCCATAAGTCTACCTACGGCATAGTGCGATAATACCTTAACTATTAATATCTCGCAAATATCGCCCTTTGCCGTCATGGGCACAAACACTCTGAATCCGTCGATAGCGCCGACGCCGTTTCCGTCGGAGGCTACATCCGTTATTTCAATTTGACAGCGTTTATTTTTCTCTATCATTTTACCGCTCCGATAACAATTTTCTTGACTTTATTATAGCACAGTTATATAATAATAGCAAATACTTTTTTAAAAAAGGGGGATTCTGATGAGGACAATAACATTAGGTAAAACCGGAATAACCACGCCGCAAAATGCATTTGGCGCATTGCCGGTACAGAGAGCGGACAGGCAAACGGCGGTAAAGCTGCTGCGTAAGGCATACAACGGCGGCATGACTTTTTTCGATACTGCGCGGGCATATACCGACAGTGAAGAAAAACTCGGCGAGGCGTTTGAGGGGATGAGAGAAAAGATATACATTGCCTCAACGACTATGGCAAAGACCCCCGAAAAATTTTGGGATGATCTTGAAACGACATTAAAAAATCTCCGCACCGACTATCTTGATATATACCAATTACACTGTGTTCCACAGTGCTATGCGCCCGGTGACGGAACAGGCTTATATGAGGCAATGCTTGAGGCAAAAAAGCAGGGAAAAATACGGCATATAGGGATAACCGCGCACAAGATCGGCATTGCCGAGGATATTGTTAAAAGCGGACTGTATGAAACGCTCCAGTTTCCGTTTTCGTATCTTGCAACGGACCGCGATATCGCGCTTGTAAGAGCATGCGAAGCGGTAGGAATGGGATTTATAGCAATGAAGGGGCTGTCAGGCGGACTGCTCACAAACTCTGCCGCGTGTATGGCATTTATGAGTCAATACAATGTGCTGCCTATTTGGGGAGTACAGCGCGAGAGTGAGCTTGATGAGTGGCTTTTGTTTTTTGACAAAGAACCGGTAATGACAGATGAACTGCAAGCCATAATAGACAAAGATCGCGCGGAGCTTCTTGGTGACTTCTGCCGCGGCTGTGGATATTGCTCGCCATGTACAGTTGGGATAATTATAAACCAGTGTGCAAGAATGTCGCAGATGATTCGACGCTCCCCGTCTAAGGCATGGCTTTCCGAGCTATGGCAAAAAGAGATGAACAAAATTGAAAGCTGCATAAACTGCGGTGCATGCCTGAAGCGATGCCCTTACGAGCTGAACATACCGGAGCTTCTCAAAAAGAACCTTGAGGATTACAGACAAATAATATCCGGCAGAATAAGTGTATAACTAAAAGCGGCGTCTTTTTGACGTCGCTTTTAGTTATATTTCCTCAATTGTTTTTACAAGATTTTCACAGACCGTCTTTATCCTAATCTTATATGTGTCTATCTCCTGCTTCATTTTTAACATTTCCTGATGCTTTTTTATATGCTCCTCATCTATCTGACGCGCAAGACGCGTTGCGTCGATCTTAGCGCGGTTTATGATTGCTTGCGCCTCCATATTAGCATTGTTCTTTATATCCTGTGCCGATTGACGGGCAACATCAAGAGAGTTGTGCATTGTATCTTCTATTTCCTTATACCTGTTTACAGCGTCATTTAATATACTGTTTTGCTGTTTAAGTACAGAGTTTTCCTTTACAAGTGCTTCAAAATCCTGTATTACTATATCAAGAAAATCATCAACTGCGTCACAATCATAGCCTTTTAGTTTTTTCTCAAAAATTTTATTCTGAATGTCAACCGGTGTTAGCATCCTTTTCCGCCTCCTATATATATTGTTTTAATGTAATATGCATCCTGTTCTTCCTCGTCTCGCCATCAAAGCTGTGAACAAGAAATCTGCCGCTGCCGCGTATGGAGAGAAGATCACCCTCCTTAACCTTTTCCGAGCTTTTAAGTATCTCTCGGTGATTGAGCTTTACAAGTCCGCCTGTTATCATATCGGCAGATCTTGAACGTGATATATTAACCGCCGCTGCCGTTACCGCGTCAAGCCGGTCTGAGGCGCAAACTGTGCCGAACGTCCTGTATTTACGCTCTATCCTTATATCATCGTTCTCTGTAATTTCCGTGATCTTTACTCCCTGGTTTCCTATCTTTGTTATGTTGTCCTTGATATAGCTGCCAATATCCGTGTGTGCAAAAATATATGCAAATCCTTCTCCTACAATTATATCTCCGAGCTTTGCAGGCTTTATTCCCAGCGACATTATCGTACCGAGATAATCGCGGTGTGTGAGTTTTCGCGTAAAACTTCCCTCTATTTTCAGACAGCATATCGGAAAATCAGTCTTATCCGGTTCCTCCCACTCAGGAAAAACACCTATAATTTTCTTTTCAGCATCCTCAAATCCGCCGTATATCATTACATTATATCCATACGGAAAAACTACGTTTTCCTGAACTGAGACCTGCTCTGCACCGTCAAGAAAATCCGAGAATACCGCCATACCGCGTTTTTCACATAATGAAAAAAGATCCTCTATCCTTGCCGCTACCAGTTTTTCATTATTTTCCATTAATATCTTGTTTTCTTTCCGTTTATAACAACTCCGTCCGGTGCTATACAGAACACGCTCGGGCATATACGCGAGAACGGGCAGTCCATACCCTCAGCTGCGCCGCAAATGTAATCTACTATTCTACGCGCCTCTTCAACATTATTTATACCTGACATATCAAAAACAGTGATCTTGCCGTTCTTTACCTCTTTTACTATCCTTGAGCTATCGTCAAAGCTTGTGGGTGTTATTATACTCATTTCAACACCCTGCAGATTTTTCGGAAAAACAGAACCTACCTTTTTTCTTAATGACTCATTTTCCTTAAAGGATGATGATTTATATGTCGAGCGAGATGTTAAATACTTATCCTTAATATCCTCCTCATATTCCTCATCATAATCATCATAATCGTCTTTTTTTGAAAGGAACGAGAAAAATCTTTTTCTTGGTTTTTCCTCCTCATACTCCTCATCATCATAGTACTCATCGTACTCGTCATCATAATCCTGTCCTGTAATAAGTCTTTTTGCTGAACTTAAAAATGACATTTTTTCTTCCTCCTTATCCTAAGTTATAGTTCCTTGCCCCAAATATTGCACTTCCCACTCTTACCATTGTTGCACCATATTTTATTGCGGTCTCATAATCACCGCTCATTCCCATGGAAAGCTCTTTCATGGAAACATTTTTATAATTCTTTTTTGCGGCTTCGTCAAACATCTTCTTTGTCGCCTTAAAGCATTCATCCGGTTCCTTGTCAAGCGGTGCTATTGTCATGATCCCTTTTACGTGTGTGCGTTTAAGCTCTCCCGCATGAGAAAAAATTTTGTCTATCTCCTCCGGATTTATACCTGATTTAGACTCCTCACCGGACATGTTTACTTCTATCAGTATATCCATATCCTTATCGTGCAGCATCGCAAGCCGCTCGATCTCATCCATAAGCTTTATCGAATCAACACTGTGTATCATCGAGCAGCGGTCAATAACATACTTTACTTTGTTCGTTTGAAGATGACCTATAAGATGCCATTTCACCGGCAGAACCCTATCATACTTATCCCTTATCTCTTGTGGTTTGTTTTCTCCGATGTCGGTAATTCCAAGCTCTATAGCTTCGTTGATCATTTCCACAGGATGAGTTTTTGTAACGGCAATGAGCTTTATATCCGACACCTTTCTTCCGCATTCGGCTGCCGCTGCCGATATGCGTTCATTAACTGATTTAAGATTATCTTTTATATTCATGTTTATGACCATGAACTCCTTTCTCCAAGCTATCTTTCTCCCACCACGAGTCTATCCATAGCCGATAGCTTATATTCCGCTGTGTCCGTAGAATCTATTATCGCATATTCTTTACCGTTATCGGTAAACAAGATTTCACAATCGCATTCATACTGCTTTGATCCCTTCATAGCATTAACATAATACTCATTAATCCCTTCGCGGGTATGAATTGCATCAAGCGGTATTTTATACCCCTCATATCTATCAAAAATAAAATCTGTCTTAACTTTTCTGTATGAAAAAGCGCTCTCAAGATAAGTGGGAACCTTGACAAAAAATATATATTCTCCGTTCTCGTCCGGCTCGGATATATATGTTATTGTTCCGCCTATCTCAGAAGAAGTTATTCCCGGAAATCGTAACTTAACAGCCTTACCCTCTTTACAAAGATCACTGTTTGCTTCATCCGTTATTCCGAGAACATACCATATATGATTATTCATTATCTTGCATATAGGATCGCCGGTAATGACCGTTTCCCCCTCTCTTTTAGACAATTCTCCCGGTATGAGAGATCTGACATACTGCACGGTATAATCTTCGGCGCGCTCCGGCATAAGAACAGCTTCAAGCCCATCAACATAGGATGAAAATATACCTGATCCTACCGATATTATATCACTTCTATGGCTCTTTAATATATTTTCTATGTTTTCTCTTTCTATCTCCAGCTCTGTCTTTTTTTCCTCCGGCGATATCTGTGCTCCGCTGCGATAGCTGTTGATATCTTCTTTAATTACCTGAATAGCTCCGACATCATTACCTTCAGCAAGAGATACAACTGAATTCAGTCCGGATGATATATCATTCTCAGCGGTATATTTATCCATACCGTACGCGCCGGTGGACATTCTTTTCTCCAACCTGTCTATGCTGTCATCGATGGAACGAAGCTTTTTAAGATATGACTCATCAACATCTTTACTAAACACACTGCTTATTATTTCATTCTTAGAAACACGCTCTCCATCTTTCGCATTATTATAAACTTTGCCTGCAGAGGTAGAATAAAAAACCATTTCATTACGGACTATAAGCGCGCTTTCGCAGCTTATAAGAGCTTCTTGTGTATATTTCTCAAGCTTAATGGAATTTACCGGCCGCAAAAAATATGATATTATATACCATCCCATTGCAACCATTACCACTGCTATTACTATGGTAAAAAATTTTTTCATCTATTTATCATAACCTTTTTTGATTTGTAGATAGCTATACATAATAATTATATAATGTTTTTCGACAAAATACAAGTGTTTTTTAATTTTTTCTTTAAAAATGAGACTTCATATACAATATTGCATTTGCAGCACGAAAAATATCACTTTTCTTACCATTTATTAACTGATCACTATAGCGCTCTATACGTCTTACCTCTTTGCACAGACGTTCATTCTGAACATATTTATTCATCAACTCATCTACAAGCTCTGAAAATAAACATTCACGATATTTTTCAACTCCGGCTATTTCCGCTGCTTTTTCTGTTTCCTGTATCAAATCTTTACCATATCTTTGCAACGCTCTTAAATAGGATTCCGAATCAATAAAAAAAATCTCTCCGCAATATTCGCCAAATACCCTGCCGCATTCCAGCTTACCGATCTCAATACTACGCGCCGCCGCGTCACCGTTAAACTCAAGCACTCCCTGTATCGGTTTTTTATATTTGATTCTTATTATATTTACACCTCTGCCAAAATAGGATTTCTCGTATCCCGGTCCTCCGGCAGAAACTGATATTATATTTTTATATCCGCGTCTTATAAGCATATCCGCAGGAAGATTATTAAATATTCCTCCATCGGTAAGCTCCTCGTTATATACTACATGATTTTTAAATACAGGAAAAGATGCGGCGGCAGTTATATGATCTATCATACCTCCACCCGGTATATCTTTTTTAAATAGCTGCTTTATTCTTTTTTCCTTTACAGAATAAAGACATATACCGAATTCAGTATTGGAGCTTCTTATATTTTTTTCTGACACAAAACGGCTTATTATTTTTTTGATAGGTCCCATATCTATCCCTCCGTTTATAAGCTGTCCTGCATATTCTTTTAATAAAGCGGGAGAAAGTATGTTTTCTTCTTTTATTCCCGGTAATATATCTTCAGCCCTGATATTCTTCCATATTTCTTCGTCACAGATCCCTGAAAGAAAAACTGCTCCGTTTATTGCTCCTACCGAGGTTCCTGCTATCGCTTCAATTTCCTTATCCATCTCACATAGTTTTTTCCATACTCCTGCTTCAAATGCTCCTCTTGCACCGCCACCGCCCAACGCTAATGCATATTTCATTGCTTTTTCTCCTTATAATTGTAAATTATCTTTGTTTTTTTCTTACTAATTTATATTTTCTTCATTTTTAGTATTGACTTATTCGGGATTTTATAGTATAATTCAAAATATTAAAAAAATATTAAGCTTAAATTAAAAATATTACAAACAGAAAAGGGATGATTTAATTGAAACGCATAGTATCTATTGTGACAGTATTAATATTGCTGCTGTCAGCAACGGCTTATGCCGCTGCAATACCGGATCACAGCGGCACCGATCTTGATCAGTTCGAGATGGGAACCAAAAAGCTTATCTCTAATGTAACAAGATATTCGGATATATTTCATGAAGCAGGAAATCAATTCAGTGTTGATCCCAATATCCTCGCAGCTGTCTGTATGCAGGAAAGTGGCGGCAGAAATGATATCAATGATGACGGGCTGATGCAGCTTACAAGTGCAGTTTTATCCGATTTTTCAAAATTCGGTTCAGATCATTACGGAGCGGAATGGACTTCTGAGGACAGAAAGGATCCCAATAAGTCTATACGATATGCGGCATATCTTATTTCAAACCTTATATACAGATATAACGGCGATTATATAAAAGCGTTGCAGGCTTATAATTTCGGATGGCCTACTCTCAATAAAATAATTGAAGCTAAAGGTGATAACTGGCTAAGCGAGAGACAAAACGCAAAGGATTATGTTGCAAACTGGCCATATTCATCTTACGGAGATGCGCAGTATGTTGAGCATATCCTCAGATATTACGGACACAGCATAGAATACAGCGGAGCGAGAGTAAGGGTAAACGGCGAGCTTATCAGATTTTCTAATCAAGGTCCTCTCGTAATTAACGATTCAACCCTTGTTCCGGTACGTTCGGTAAGTGAATTTCTCGGCGGAAATGTAGACTGGGATGAAAATTCACAATGTGCTACTATAACCAAGGGAAAGACCACCGTTAAGCTTTATATAGATAGTGAAATTGCTTATGTAAATAACGACACCGTATTTATGGACACTCCCGCTCTCATGCTTAATTATCGTACAATGGTTCCGATAAGATTTATATCCGAAGCACTCGGATTTGATATCAACTGGGATCAGAACAGCTGTACTGTAGAAATAACCTCATAATGAAGGATAAAATACTTAATATTCTTAAAAAAAACGGTGATTATATTTCCGGCGAGGATATGAGCCGAACACTTGGTATATCCCGCGCTGCAATATGGAAGCATATTAATAACCTTAAAAAGGATGGATATGATATAATATCCGTAACAAGGAAAGGGTATATGCTGAGATCCGCGCCGGACGTAATAACACCTGATAAAATATATCCATATCTGAATACACGCTTTATGGCGCGTAATATAAAATGCTATAAAGAAACAGATTCGACTAATGAAGCTGCAAAATCAGATTATAGCTGTCCTGACGGAACTGTTTTTATATCTGAGGTACAGACTGCCGGAAAGGGAAGACTCGGCAGAAGCTGGCTTTCACCTCGCGGCTCAGGTATATGGATGACTGTTCTTTTAAAGCCGGAAATACCTCCTATGGATGTATCACAGCTTACTCTTATATCAGGCATTGCTTTATGTCGCGCCATTGGAGGAAAATCTAAAATAAAATGGCCTAATGATATAGTTATCGGAGCAAAAAAGGTTTGCGGAATACTAACTGAAATGTCTGCGGAAGCAGACAGAATAAATTATGTTGTCTGCGGCATAGGAATAAATGTCAACACAAAAGAATTTCCCGCTGAGCTTTCAGACAAGGCTACATCCATTCTGATAGAGACCGGTAATAAAACAGATAGATGTAATCTTATTGCAAAGGTGATGAATGAATTTGAACCGCTATACAATAAATACATTCAACACGGTTTTTCTTCACTTGTCGATGAATACAAAAAAAACTGCGTAACTCTTGGGAAAGAAGTAAAAGTAATTTATCGCAGAAAAGAAATTAAAGGAAAAGCAATTGATATAAGCAGCACCGGCGGTCTGATTATTGATACAGCTGAAGGCATACTTAACATCACTTCCGGTGAGGTAAGCGTAAGAGGTTTATACGGATATATATAGTTACTAAAATATGAACAAATTTTAAATTATTAGCACTCTCGCTATGAGAGTGCTAATTTTCTCTTGACATTTCTTTTTTTGAGTGCTATAATTAGTTAACAAAATTAAAAGAGGTGACCAATAATGGCAAAAGGTAATATTTCAGTTGATTCGGAAAATCTATTTCCTATAATCAAAAAGTGGCTATATTCAGATAAGGATATTTTTCTGCGTGAGCTTGTATCTAACGGCTGTGACGCAATAACAAAGTTTAAAAAAATATCTCTTTCCGGCGAGGCGGAAGCAGATACTGATTATAAGATCACCGTTACTGTTGATAAGGAAAATAAAACTCTCTCGGTCAGTGATAACGGAATAGGTATGACGTCTGATGAGATAGACAAATATATAAATCAGATAGCATTCTCGGGAGCGGCAGAATTTTTAGACAAATATAAGGATGAAAATGATAACAGCTCACAAATAATCGGTCATTTCGGACTTGGTTTCTACAGCTCCTTCATGGTGGCTGATAAAGTAGAAATAGACTCCTTATCATACTTACCCGGCTCCGTAGCCGCAAAGTGGACCTGTGACGGAAGTATGGAATATGACCTTACTGAAGGAACACGCACCGAGCGCGGAACAACTGTAACTATATATATATCAAAGGACAGTGAAGAATTTCTTGAAGAATTCAAGATTCGCGAAATACTTCGTAAATACTGCGCATTTCTGCCGGTAGAGATTTATTTTGTTAACTCAGGTGATCGGGCTGCGGAAAATACCGAAGATAAAGAAGAACCTAAACCAATAAATGATACTGATCCTCTGTGGATGAAAAAACCATCCGAATGCACCGATGAAGATTATAAGGAATTTTACAGAAATGTATTCTTAGACTTTAACGAACCGCTTTTCTGGATACATCTTAATGTTGACTATCCTTTCAATCTTAAAGGAATACTTTACTTCCCCAAGATAAATCATGAATTCGCGGGAATAGAGGGACAGATAAAGCTGTTTAATAATCAGGTGTTCGTAGCGGATAATGTAAAAGAGGTAATACCGGAGTTTTTAATGCTCCTTAAAGGAGTAATAGATTGTCCCGATCTTCCGCTCAATGTATCAAGAAGCTTCCTGCAAAATGACGGATATGTTAAGAAGATATCATCACATATAACACGTAAGGTAGCAGATAAGCTCGTAAACCTCTATAAAAATGATAAAGATAACTACGAAAAGTATTGGGATGACATTAATATATTCGTTAAATATGGTTGTGTAAGGGACGATAAATTTTATGATAAGGTAAAGGATGCTATTATATATAAGGACCTTGACGGTAAATATATAACTCTTTCGGAATTAACAGACGGAAAAGAAAAGGCTGATATTTATTATATATCAGATGAAAAACAGCAGTCACAGTATATAAATATGTTTAAGGAACAGGGATTAAATGCTGTGGAGCTTCCTTCAATGATGGACACTCATTTCATTTCATATCTTGAAATGAAAAATCCCGACATAAAATTTAAACGCATAGACTCAGCCTTATCCGATATAACAGATGATAAAAACAAGGACGAAGAAAAGAACAACTCTCTTATAGAGGCATTTAAAAATGAAATAAATGACGCCTCTCTTAAAATAGAGGTACAAAGTCTTAAAAATAAAAAGATCCCTGCTGTTATACTTTTAAGTGAACAATCACGACGTATGCAGGAAATGTACAAGAGCTATGGTCAGCAGTTTGCAGGAATGGCGGACATGTTCAAGGATGAATATACCCTTGTTATAAACAGTTCAAATGATCTTATAGAACGGCTCGATACTTTAGATGATAATACTAAAAAAATGGTCATAGATCATATTTATGATCTTGCAAAAATATCACATAGTCCGCTCGAATCAGATCAGATGAGCAAATTTATAGAAAGATCAAACGATCTTCTGAGCAGATTATATTAAAACAATTTAACAGCCGGAATCATATTCGGCTGTTAAATTTTTGCATAATATACACTCGTTCTTCCTATTTTTACAAGCATATTTTTAAATATTTATATTGTCTTTACGTTTTATTGATACCCATTGATTTTAATAAATTTTATGATAAAATAATATGTAAAGGATAAAAATCAGAGGTGAATAAATATGAAATATACTTTGCTTGTTATTGATCCCGATAAAAACTATGCATCCTCACTTTCACAATATGCAAAGAAAAGCGGGCTTTTTTATGAGGCATCATATTCCCTTAACGGCGAGGAAGGATACAATCTCATTTCGATTATTAAACCGGATGTCATTATTCTTGATGCGCTTATTCCGGTTCTTGACGGGATAGGCATATTAAGAAGACTCTATAACGAAGGAACAGAAAAAAGACCATTAATTATAATAAACACATCATCAAGTCTTCCCGGTCTTCTTTCAGCCGCTTCAAAATACGGTGCTGATTACTTTATGATAAAGCCTCAGACATACGAAAATATATGTATTACTGCTTGTGATCTTTTAAAAGGAATAAAAAACTCTATTTCTGTACCTGAAAAGAAAACAGATATAGAAGGAAATATAACTGTTTTTCTTAAAAGCCTCGGTATGCCGGCTCACCTTGATGGATATAAATATATGCGCAGCGCGTTACTTTTTACTTTAAATGATCCCGATATGATATCACCTATAACAAAGCGTTTATACCCTGCTCTTGCAGAAAAATATAATACCACAAAAAGCTGTATAGAGCGAGCAATTCGCCACGCGATAGAGGTTTCGTGGCGGCGCGGGAATAAAAAAATCATATCCGATATTTTCGGTTATGACAGAGACAATCTTATTTCACGTCCCACTAATGCAGAATACATAGCTATGACAACCGATGAAATAAGAATGATATTAAGAAAACAATAATAAGTTTAGTGGAAAAACTAAACGGGGGTGCGGTCATATTCAAACTCCTTTCAGAGCCCGGGAATATGTCCGTACCCCCTACTCAAGCAATCTCTTTTTTGCGATCCGGACTTTTTACAGTCCCGTTTTTTAGTTCTCTTTTGCTGTCGTTACTACCTCGGTAAGCGAAGTCGCAAGTCCTGCAAGCCCCTGGATGTTTGAAGGAACAACGATTTTTGTTGATTTGCCGTTTGCAAGCGCTTCAAGGCTTTCAAGCGATTTGATCGTAAGATATCCATCCTTTGGATCGGCCGCGTTAATAAGCTTTATTCCCTCTGCGACAGCCTTCTGAACAGTGAGTATAGCCTGCGCCTCACCCTCCGCCTCGCGGATCTCGGATTCCTTCTTTGCCTCTGCACGGAGGATCGCGCTCTCCTTTTCACCCTCGGCGATAAGGATCGTACTCTTCTTCTCACCCTCCGCCTTGAGTATGCTCTCGCGTCTCTCACGCTCCGCCTTCATCTGGCGTTCCATGGCGTCACGAATAGCGGCAGGCGGCATTATGTTTTTCAGCTCAACGCGGTTGACCTTTATTCCCCACGGATCCGTAGCTTCGTCAAGTATCGCCCGCATGCGTGTATTGATCGTGTCGCGCGATGTGAGTGACTCATCAAGCTCAAGATCGCCAATGATGTTTCTGAGCGTTGTTGCGGTGAGGTTTTCTATCGCCATCATCGGTCTCTCAACGCCGTAAGCGAAAAGCTTCGGATCGGTTATCTGATAGTACACTACCGTGTCTATCTGCATGGTTACATTATCCTTGGTTATAACCGGCTGCGGCTCAAAATCCACAACCTGCTCTTTCAGGTTCACCTTTTTTGCGATCCGGTCAATGAACGGCACCTTTATATGCAGTCCCACGCTCCAGGTCGTGTGGTATCCGCCCAGACGCTCAATGATATAAGCGTTTGTCTGAGGTACGATCTTTATGTTAGCAATAAGCACCACAAGCACGATAACTAAAAGTATCAATAAAAACAACATGATTATTTCCCTCCGTCAACTATTAATTTTACTCCTTCGATTCTTACGATCCTTGCTGTAGCTCCGACAGGGATCGGCTCATCCGATATGCTTCTCACTGTCCAAACCATACCGTTTATTTTGCCGCTTCCGGTACCGTTCAGATTGTTTACGGCTTCGGTGATAAGCGCTGTTTTCCCTACCAGCTCATCAGCGTTGGTTTTGATGCGGCGTTTTTTTACCAGCCTTATCGATATGGGTCTGAGTGCGGCAAACATTAAAACCGACAGTACAACAAATACTCCGATCTGAACAGGCAGAGCCGCGCCGCAAACAAACGCTATGAGCGCACCTGCTGCGCCAATGGCGAACCAGATCGAAACAAGTTGATAGGTCAGTGCTTCTATCGCAACGAACACCACAACGGCAATAAGCCATAGTAATCCCGGCTGCTGCATAGACATCCCCCTCCTTATGCGTATAGTATACATCATATTTGAATGATTTGCAATACTATTTTAACATTTTAATATATATTTAATACTAATCAACCAAAATTTCATTGACAAGAAAACATCATTATTATATAATAAAATAAATGTATATACGTAAATTTACAAAATCAATAGGAAGGGAGTTTGAAATGAAGCAATATATTGAATCGGGAAAAGCAGTGCTCGGAATAGAGTTTGGCTCTACCCGCATAAAGGCAGTGCTCATAGGTGCGGACAAGGCACCGCTGGCAAGTGGCAGTCACGAGTGGGAGAACTCGCTTGTGGACGGGATCTGGACGTACAGCCTTGATGAGATTCGATCGGGATTGCAGGACTGCTACAGCGATCTTGTGAGGGACGTAAAGGAGAAGTACGGAGCTGAGATCACACAGCTTGCGGCAATAGGTTTCAGCGCTATGATGCACGGGTATATGGTTTTTGATAAGGACGGCGAGCTGCTCGTTCCGTTCCGAACATGGCGCAATTCCATAACCGGCGAGGCTGCGGAAAAGCTCACAAAGCTGTTTAACTATCCGATCCCACAGCGCTGGAGCATAGCCCACTTGTATCAGGCAATGCTTAGCGGCGAAGATCACGTTAAGGATATCGCGTTCCAGACAACGCTTGCAGGCTATATCCACTGGCAGCTTTCGGGCGAGAAGGTTTTAGGTGTGGGCGAAGCAAGCGGAATGTTCCCGATAGATATAAAGACAAAGCGATTCAACGCACGGATGACAGAGCAGTTCAATGAGCTTGCAAAGGATTATCCGTGGACGCTTGAGGAGATATTCCCATCCGTTTTAACGGCGGGCGAGCCGGCAGGAACTCTCACAGCCGAAGGCGCAAAGCTGCTCGATGTGAGCGGCAAGCTACAGCCTGGTGCGCCGATGTGTCCGCCTGAGGGAGATGCGGGCACAGGCATGGCGGCAACAAACAGTGTCAAGGTCGGCACGGGAAATATCTCCGCCGGAACATCCGTGTTCGGCATGGTCGTGTTAAAGGATGATCTGAAGGAGGTACATCCGGAGATAGATTTAGTAACGACCCCGTCGGGTGACTTGGTTGGCATGGTGCACTGTAACAACTGTACATCCGATCTTAATGCGTGGATAGGCTGTTTTAAGGGCTTTCTTGAGGCTTACGGCGTAAAGACAGAGACGGGCAAGCTCTATGACACCTTCTTTAATGAGGCACTCAGGGGTGATCCTGATTGCGGAAACGTGCTTACCTATAACTATGTGTCAGGCGAGAACATTACGGGCATGGAGGTCGGTAGACCGTTGGTCGTAAGAACTCCGGAAAGCAGGTTCGATTTCCAAAACTTTGCGAAGGCAACGCTATATTCAACGCTTGCAGTTCTCAAGATAGGTCTTGACATAATGCTTTTGCGCGAGGGAGTTAAGCTTGACAGCATAACCGGTCACGGTGGTCTGTATAAGACGCCGCGCGTTGGCCAGCAGATAACGGCAAACGCGATAAACGCACCCGTAACCGTAATGGAGACTGCGGGCGAGGGCGGAGCATGGGGCATAGCGCTTCTTGCGGATTATATGATAACAAAAGCGGATGATGAAACTTTTGATAAGTATCTTGAAAAAAGGGTGTTCGCAGGCAGCAAAGGCACAACTGTAAAGCCGGAGCAGAAAGAGGTGGATGGCTTCAACGCCTTCATTCGAAGCTACAAGAGGGGACTTGCAATAGAGAGAGCGGCAGTAGATAATATGACATGATAAAAATTAAGTAAGGAGAAATAAAAAATGCAGTTTTTAGATGTTGTTAAAAATATAAACAATGCCGTTAACAGTGCGGTATGGGGCTGGCCGGCGCTTATACTTCTGGCGTTTGTCGGCGTGCTAATGACTATACTCACAAAGGTGTTCCAGATATCGCATCTGAAGCATTGGTGGACAAATACCATTGGTGCGATCTTTAAGGACAGGCACGTAACGAAGCATACGGAGGATAAACAGATCTCGCAATTCCAAAGCCTTTGCACCGCGTTAGCGGCAACGGTCGGTACGGGTAACATCGCGGGTGTCGCATCGGCTATCGCTATAGGCGGACCGGGTGCAGTATTCTGGATGTGGATGATGGCCTTTGTCGGAATGATGACGAATTTTTCGGAGAATGTCCTTGGCATACTCTACAGAATAAGGAATGAGCAAGGTGAGTGGAGCGGTGGAGCGATGTACTATCTCCGCTACGGACTCGGCTCAAAGAAGGGCTGTAAGCAGATAGGCGCCATACTTGCGGTTTTGTTCAGTATATTCTGTCTGATCGCATCCTTTGGTATCGGCAACATGACGCAGATCAATACTATTGCTACCAATATGAACAGCGCGTTTTCGATACCGCAGTACATAACGGGAATAGTTCTTGTAATAGTAGCCGGTCTTATAATAATCGGTGGTCTTAAGAGAATAGTTGCCGTAACGGAAAAGCTCGTGCCGTTTATGGTAGTATTGTATCTTGTAGGCACGATAATAATATGCATCATGCACGCTTCGATGTTCGGAGAGGTGTTCTCGGCGATATTCAAGGGCGCGTTCGGTATGAAGGCGGCTGCCGGCGGTATTGTCGGTTCGGGCGTGAAGCTTGCAATACAGATGGGTATGAAGCGCGGTGTGTTCTCAAACGAGGCGGGTCTCGGTTCATCGGTAATGGTTCACTCAAACTCAAATGTTAAGGAGCCGGTCATGCAGGGCATGTGGGGCATCTTTGAGGTGTTTGCAGATACCATAGTTGTATGCACGCTTACCGCGTTCTCACTTCTTTCGTCGGGGCTTGTTGATCTTGAAACAGGTAAGCTTATTTCAGAGACCGCTCAGACAGGCTCGCTTGTCGCGCAGGCATTCGGTACGGCCTTCGGAACAGTCGGTGTAAACTTTGTTGCGATAGCGATTCTGCTGTTCGCGTTCTCGACATGCCTCGGTTGGAGCCACTACGGTACAAAGGCGTTCGAGTATTTGTTCGGCACAAAGGCAACGATCATATATAAGGTAGCATTTACGATCGCCATATTCGGCGGCGCTGTAATGGGCGAAAACCTTGCGTGGGATCTCTCAGACACCTTCAATGGTCTTATGATGCTTCCGAACCTTATAGGTGTTCTGATTCTTTCACCGATAGTATACCGCTGTGTTAAGAACTATGTAGACAGGCACATGAGAAAAATGGATGTCAAACCGATCCTGTCGATGCATGAGGATATACAGAAGGAGCAGGAAGCTGCGCTTAGAGCAGAGCAAAAATGAACAAACTGAAAATAACCAAAGAGCGCGGAGCGCGGTTTGGAGATTTTTACGGTATATTTATAGAGGATCTGAACCATGCCGCTGACGGCGGACTCTATGCGGAAATGATAAGAAACCGCAGCTTTGAGTTTTCACCGATAGACAATCCTTCATACAGCGGACTTACTGCTTGGAACGAGATACAGCCGGCAGGCACTACGGTCTCGCTTGCTGTTATGGACAAAGAACCGGCAAACGATGTGAACCGGCACTATCTTGTTATGGAGGTCATAACGGACGGCACAGCTGCCGGAGTGCAAAACGAAGGGTTTAACAGCGGTCTTCCGATCTATGCCGACAAAAAATACAATTTAAAAATAACAGCAAAAGCAAAGGACAACGCAAGGATACTTGTGTCCATAGTAAGCGCGGACAGGATAAGACATGACAGCAGAGAGCTGTGCCTTGACAGTGAGTGGAAGGACTATTCCATAACGCTTACAGGCAGGGCTGACGATCCTTCGGCAAAGCTTTGTATCACCATGATTCAGAGCGGAAAGGTGTATCTTGACTTTGTGTCCTTGTTCCCGCAGGATACATATAAGGGCAGAGAGAACGGATTGCGCGCGGATATTGCAAAGCTTTTGGAGGAGCTGAAGCCGCGGTTTGTCCGATTTCCCGGCGGATGCCTCGTGCACGACGGATCACTCAGTAAGGATGATCGTAATTCCTGCTATAGGTGGAAGAATACAGTAGGTGATATAAAGAACCGTCCGGCGCGGCGCAATAATTGGGGCTATAATCAGACGTTGGGCTTGGGCTATTATGAGTATTTTCTGTTTTGTGAGGATATCGGAGCAGAGCCGCTGCCGGTGCTTTCGGCAGGATATAATCCGCACACAAAGCAGGCCGTGCCTATGGATGAGCTTGATGAATGGGTGTATGACGCGCTCGATCTTATTGAATTTGCCAACGGCGGCGCAGACACGTTATGGGGCAAGGTCCGCGCGGAGCTTGGACATCCGGAGCCGTTTGGGATGAAGTATATCGGTATAGGTAATGAAGAGGTCGGACAGGGCTTTTTCGACAGATACGATGTATTCCACAAGGCGATACGGGAAAAATATCCGGACATAAAAATAATCAACTCGGCAAGCCCGTTCAATCATGGCGGCGAATATGACCGCGGCTGGGAAAATGCAAGAAGGAACGGATCGGATCTTATTGATGAGCATTACTATATGTCTCCGTCATGGATGATAGCCAACAGCGATAGATACTTGGATTTCAGCGCGGACGCGCCAAAGGTTTTTTTGGGTGAATACGCGTCATGGGGCAATATGTATTATAACGCGGCGGCGGAGGCGGTGTACATGACAGGACTTGAAAACAGTGCGCACGCGGTGGGCTTGGTATGCTATGCGCCACTGCTTTCAAATGTGCAGTACACGAACTGGTCTCCGGACATGATATGGTTCGATAATCACAGAGTATGCGGTTCGGCAAACTACTATGTGCAAAAGCTGTTTATGAACAACATTCCCTCGCAGCTGCTGAGGGTCGAGAAGGAAGGGTTTGATAAAGTCATACCGAAGGGGGCGGAAACGCTTTCCGGAGCTATCAGCCTTGCCGCCGATCGCTGCGGTGCGGAATTCAGGAATATACGTGTAACAGATGCTTGTACGGGCAAGGTCACACGCTTTGACGATATCCGTTTTGAAAATGGCGGTGACGCGGAGCTTTGCGCGATTGAAAGTGACAGCTACAGTATAGAGCTAAGCGCAAGGCGTAATTACGGAGAGTTAGGTTTTAAGGTGCGCTTTGCCGCGGCGGATGAGGCAAACAGGATCGTATGGAGTATAGGCGGCTGGCAGAACCAGGACAGCATTATAGACAAAATCGAAGACGGTTCAGGTTCGGCTCTGACACAGACTCGTTTTTCAGTTGAAAGCGGGATAACATACGATCTGAAGCTTGAGGTAAACGGACGCACTATTACTACATATATAAACGGTAAAAAGGAGAACGAGATCACCGATAAGCGGCAGATCAATAAAGAGCTGTATTATACCGCGGGAATTGACGATGATACAGGTGAGGTCATAATAAAGACGGTCAATATCAATGATACGGAAACAAGCGGTGTAATAGATATACCGTTCATGGACAAAATGGAGGTAACGGTAACGGAGCTGTCAGGATACGCTGAAGATGATGTAAACAGTCTTGATGAGCCGGAGCGGATACATCCGAAAATAAATAAATTTGCGGCGAACGGTAGCTTTGAATATACCTTTAAGCCGTTAGGCGTATATGTGTTCCGGGTAAGAAGCAGCTAAACTGGTTTCACATCACGATACAATCTTTGCATCGACGACGTCTGAGCAATACAGAATCGGCACTCGATCCGGAAAGGTTTGGAACGGCAAGATCGGACAGCTCGTTCTATTGGAAGCCGGAGATTATACACTCATGGCATACGTGTTGACATGGGTAGTTAAATGATAAGAAAACAGTTTTTTATAACACAATAAGACGGCACGGATTACAAGCTCCGTGCCGCCTTATTTCTACAAAGCAGATTATTTTCTGTTTTTTTTGTGTCTACATATTACCAAACTCTTACCGCGCCTGCATAGTGCGATATACGGTATGATGAATTGATGGATGCTACCTTTACAACATCACCGGTGTGCGGAGCATGAACCATGTTACCGTTGCCCGCATATATACCAACGTGGCTGATACCGCCGCCGTTTGAGAAGAATACCAAATCGCCCGGCTGGAGGTTTTCACGGCTGACATATCTTCCGGCGCCTCTCTGTGATGCAGCGACTCTCGGTACGGAAATGCCGTTTGCGCGGCATACATACTGAACGAGACCGCTGCAGTCAAAGCCGCCCGGAGATGTACCTCCCCATCTGTACGGTGTGCCAAGATACTTCATAGCGGTATTTACAATAGCCTGACCCTTGCCTGAGCCTGAGGTCACTACCGATCCTGCCGATTCTGTTGCAGCTTGTGCAGCCTGTGCTGCCGTGCTTGCACTTGTGCCGTTGGTTGTTGAATATGATGATGCAGCTCTTGCCGCATTCTGTCTTGCGATCTCCTCCTGACGAGCCGCCTCTGCTTTCTCGGCAGCCACGCGTTTTATCTCCGAGTGCACATCTGATTTTTCTACCCACTCGCCTGTTGTTTCAAGTCCGGTGTTTATGACATATCCTTCTTTATAATCAGCACCGTAAAGAACCTTGATGTAATCACCGTCTGAATCTACGACTATAAGGTTATCGCCATCATTTACTGTTCCCTCTACGTTCGCGTCACTGCTGCCGGATGAGCGGACAACCAGACCGTTTTCTGCGGTTACGTTTGCCTTTTTGTAATGATCATATTGCAGGGCAGACTCTTTTGCCTCTGACTTATCCAGTGTCACCTGTTCGCTTTCAACATAGCCGATCTGTCCGTTATCTGATATCTTGTACCAACCGTCGGTGCTTTCAAGTATCTCAACCTGATCAGCGCCTGACATTTTGCCTGTCGTCTTTGCTTCCTCGTTCGGATCTTCCTTTATTTCTACCGATCCGGTTACATTCGCATAACCAAGCGTAAGATAACTCTTCTCCGCTATCTCTTGTTCTGAAACATCTTCGGGAAGCTCAGGTGTCTGGGCTGCTTCCGCAGCAGCGACCTCGTTCTCGTCATTGGTCAATGCTACGGCAATCGTACCTAATTCGCCTTCTGCGCTTGCTATTGTTATGTTCTCTGCCTTATTTGCAGTTGTGAGCTTCATGTCACGCTCCTGCTTCTTTGCGGAATTTGACGTGATCTGAACACAGCTAAGCGTACCTACCATTACAAAAGCAGCTATCGCAATGATAGTATGCTTTAAATTTCTCATTGTAATCTCCTCCCATCCAAGCAAAACCACACAAATAAAGCAATTATTACGCAGGTTTCGCTTGTGTTACTGAATTGTTACAAATTGATTATACACCTATTACATTACATTGTCAACCTTTTTTTCAAAAAAAGTATTCTTTTTGTAACATTGGTGAAACAAAAAACGCGTTTATGTAACGATAATGTAACAGATCACTGATATATATTCCATTATTTAGGTAAAAACAGTATTAAATTTGTTTCAAAATCATCTCAATATTACAAGTATGTTACATTTAGATTTCAAGTAAACGCGGGTATCGGTTACCCTGAGAGAGAAAAACTTCCTTCTGCAATAACCATATCATTTCGTCAGGATGGAGTGGAGAGCCAACGTAAATTAGCGTTTTGTTCCTATTGAAAAGTTCGATGGAGTATGTTATAATAGTTTTATAATTTTGGAAAACTATATTTATATAATACAAGAGGTACAAAGGATGAAGCTGACCGCTGCCACAATGGCTGTTGTAATGATCGCGGCTGTAGCGTTGTCATACACTGTAAATATTGCCGCAGCTGCCGGTATTCTTAGTATTGCAGCCATTGTGGCAGGTATAGCTTCGGTTCTGCTGAAACGGAGCGTCCTTCCGGTGCTTATACTTATGGTATGCAGCATAGCAGCGCTAATTTCTTATGCATACGCTACCGGTAGCCGTGCACATCCCGCGCTGCTCTATGCCGGTCAGAGGCTTACGGTTTCGGGAACAGTCATATCCAATCCCATAGAGAGTAGGACAAACGATACATATAAATATATTCTGCGCACAGACGGTATAGGCTCAGCAGATAATATGGATGCCGCAAAGGACACCGTTCTTCTCACCACACCGGAAAGACTTTGCTGCGGTGACAGAGTAATAGCGTCCGGAAAGCTGAAGCTGTTTCCCCGGAAGATGAACGAGAACGGCTTTAATACAGCTCTATATTATAAGTCACAGAATATATACACAAGAATGTATTCGGAACATATCCGGATAACGGGCAGCGGCTATATTCTCTCGCCGTATTTTCTTTCACAGCTTGTTTATTCAAGGATCGACAGGATCATATACAGATTTTATTACGGTGATACTGCCGCGCTGATATCTGCTGTGCTTACAGGAAACACGCATAATTTTTCGGATGAATACTATACGGTTTTAAATAGTACAGCATTAAAGCGTCAGCTCCATCCGGCATATTTACATATATGGATACTTCTTTTGCTTATCGGTCTTGTGCGAAAGCTGATACATAAACGATACCGTAACGCGGCTTCTGTAATTATTCTCGGTGCATACGCGCTGATTTCCTGTACGAACATCGGTTTTACGCGCTGCTTAGCGGTAACGGCGCTTATGATATTCTTTCGTCAGAAGGACGGATGCGCGTATTACACTGATGTGCTTGCAAGAATATTCATATTTTGTGTACTGACTATGCCGATGATCATATTCAACGTAACCTTTCAGCTCTCGGCGGTCAGCGGATTGATGGTCGTGCTGTTTTCGCCGATTATAAGGGAAAGGCTTGGCTTCATCCCGCGCAGAATGCGACGCATGGCAGCTGTACTGCTGATATTTGCGTTTGGGCTTGTACCGATAGGCTCGGTGTATTTTGATGGGTTTTGCATCTATGCATTGTTTGCTCCGATAGTAACGATGCCGCTTGTTGTTATAATACTTATTTTGTCCCCATTCGTGTTTTTAATGCTGGGTATTTTTGGTGCCGCACCGATAATAGGCTCATATTATGACCTCGCGCTCTGGCTTATGCTAAAGCTGCCATATCTGACAGACAAACTGCCGTTTGCGCATATACTTGTGCCCAAACCTACTCCGGCTGCGTTTTTGGTTATCATAAGTTTGTTGCTTTGTGCATATTATTATATGAAGAAACGCTACGCGGCAGCCGGATATTTGCGATATGCGTCCTTGGGATTGATGCTTTCGCTGTTGCTTAGTTCGATAACGCATATCGGCACAACGGATTTTACGTTTGTGAACGTCGGACAGGGTGACGGTGCGGTAATACACACCGCATACGGCGCGACAGTCATAGTGGATGGCGGCGGAGGAAACTCGTATTCGGACTATGATCCCGGTGAAAGTATATTTGTGCCATATCTGGTATCAAAGGGATATTACAACATAGATGCGGCGGTAGTATCGCATTTTCACAAGGACCATGTGCAGGGTGTTATAGCCGCAATGAGGACATTGAATGTACGAAATGTATTTTATATACCGCCAAGCCCGGAGGAAAAGGATCCGACCTTTTGGTATAACGAGCTGAGAATGGCGGCAGAAGAGCGCGGAACAAAGCTTTGTCCGCTTTCGGAGGATACCCGGATAAGCTTTGATAAGGGACTTGTGCTTAATATGTACATTCCTGATAAATCGCTGATACTCAGCGGAGATGAGAACAATTCATCTCTGCTTATCCGCGCGGAGTACGGCGGGACAAGCGCGCTTTTTACCGGCGATATGTCAGAGCGCGCCGAGAGCAGTTTTATGCATCGCGGCGCGGAGGTGGATACGGATGTTTTAAAGATAGCGCATCATGGTTCAAAAACAGCTGCATCCGATGAATGGATGTCGGCAGTGTCACCTGCGGTTGCGGTCATAAGCTGCGGAGAGGATAACACATTCGGGCATCCTGCGAAGGAAACGCTTGAAACTCTCAGACATGTGCGTGTGCTGAGAACAGACCGGAACGGTGATATAAGAATAACGGCAGATAAGAACAAGATAAAAAAAATAAAGGTACTGAATAGGTGGTAGCATGGCAAAGGCAGCAAAGAAAACCAATATACCGGAGCTGAAAAAACAGATAAAAGAGAACCGGCTTAGTCGGTTATATGTGTTTTACGGCGAAGAGGAATATTTAAAGGAATATTATATAAAGAAGATAAGCGATCTTATACCGGATGCGGGACTGCCGGATATAAACAGGATAATCATAAACAGCAAAGCAGACTATGGCGAATATGCCGCTGCGTGGGAAGGCATGCCGATGATGACCGATCGACGGCTTGTGATCATCCGTGACAGTAATATATTCACTCTGAAGAAGTCAAAGGTGGTTGTGCCGCCGACCGATGAGGAGCGTGAGTTCTGGAGTGAAAAGTTTAAGAGGCTCAACGATGATACCGTCGTCATATTCTGTGAAAAGAATCTTGACGCGCGCAGTGCGTTGTTCAAGTCGGCAAAAAAGGCGGGGTTTGCAGTAGAATTCAAATACATGACGTCGGCGGATCTCAGAGCATGGGTGATAAAAAAAGCGCTCAAGGCGGGAAAAAAGATCGATGATAAAACTGCGGACTACCTCGTTTCGGTTACTGAAAAGGGCATGAGTAATTTAGAGCACGAAACGGATAAGCTGTTATCGTTTTGCGACGGTATCATTTACCGTTCGGATGTGGACAGGGTGGTTTCAAAATCAACAGAGGTAAAGATATTTGATCTCACCGATGGCATTGCCGAGGGGAATGCGGATAAGGCGCTGAAGATCCTAAACGAACTAAGTACGCAGGAAAGCAGCGTGTTCGGTACGCTCTATCTCATTTTTTCAGCTGTGAAAAAAATGCTCAGGCTCAAGCTGAACCGTGTTGCGTCACCAAAAGAGGCAATGGCAATGATCGGCGTGTCTCTATGGACGGCGGAAAAGTACCTTTCGGGCGCAAGGAGTTTTTCGGAGGATGCTCTGCGGCAAATGGCGCTTCGCGTGCCTGAGATAGACTATGAGATAAAAAGCGGCTTGATAGACGAGCGCACCGCCTTGGAGCAGTATGTTTTAGAAGCCGTAAGCTATAGAAGACAGGCTTGAAAGAAACGTTCTATAGTCTCACAGCAAAAAACGACCCGCTTTGAGTTTTTCTCTCAATCGGGCGTGTGAAGGAGTTCATGATCATAAAAATGAAAACACCAAAGAAAGTAATATTTGATATGGATGGGCTTATATTCGACAGCGAGCGCGTATTCATGCGCGAGCTGGGTGAGGTAATGAAGCCACACGGCTATATAATGCGCCGCGAGAACTATTTAAAAACATTAGGACTGACCGCTGATGCGCTCAAAGGAAAGGTGCTGGAGATATACGGGGAGGACTATCCTCATGAAGAGTTCAGTGAGATCACGCGCGTCAGGGTCGGCGAGATCGCCCGCGCGGGTAAGCTGCCGGTAAAGGAAGGTATACGCGAGCTCCTCGCGTGGCTTAAGGAGCGCAATATACCGTGCGCTGTGGCATCCTCCTCTAAGCGGCGGTATGTATTGGACTATCTTAACGCAGCGGGTTTAGAGGATTATTTTGAAACGGTTATAGGCGGTGACGATGTATCGTGCTCCAAACCGGAGCCGGATGTTTTTTTAGCGGCTCTGGGAGACATACCGCCGGAGGAGGCGCTTGTGCTTGAGGACAGCGAAAACGGTATCATAGCCGCGTCTCGCGCAGGGATACCGGTTATCTGTATTCCCGATATGCTCTATCCTCGTGATGAAATAAAAGCGCTGACGGCGGCAGTTGTCGCATCGGCAAAGGGGGTACTAGATATGATAAGCAACAACAGAGTTTTAGATACGGTCGAGCCGAGGCGCGTAATGAAATATTTTGAAGATCTGTGTTCCATTCCGCATGGCTCGCGTGATACCGGACGTGTTGCAGAGTACTGCATGGAGTTTGCAAAGGCGCATGGGCTTGAGGCGACTCGCGACAGCAGCAACAACGTAATTATAAAAAAACCACGCTCTGAGGACTGCAAAAGCGAAAGAACGGTGATAATACAGGGACATCTGGATATGGTTTGCGCAAAGGAGCCGGAGTATAAGATCGATTTTTCGCTTGACGGTCTGCATCTTCTTACAAAGGGTAACTATATCGAGGCAGAAGGCACATCGCTCGGCGGTGATGACAGTATAGCGATAGCGATGGCGCTTGCCGTTCTTGAGGCGGACAACATAACGCATCCTGCTCTTGAATGTGTGTTTACAACAGACGAGGAAATCGGTATGCTTGGTGTTACCGCGCTTGATATGAGCGGACTGAAAGGGGAATATCTTCTCAATATTGACTCCGAGGAGGAGGGTGTGTTCACTGTAAGCTGCGCCGGCGGCGCGATTGTTACAGCGGCTTTTCCTACCGAGCCGGACGATACAAAGTATTCGCACACGATAAAAATAACTGTCGGCGGACTTGCCGGCGGACACAGCGGCATGGAGATAAACAAGGGCAGAGCAAATGCCTGCATACTCCTTGCGAATGTGCTTACAGCCATAGGCAAGCATACTCAGTATTCCATTCTCGATATCGCGGGCGGCGAAAAGGATAATGCTATCCCGCGCTCGGCAGAGGCAATAATATTTGCGGAGGATTACGGCATAATTTCAATGGCTGTAACATATATGCAGCTGATGTATAAGGATATATATAATGAAACCGATCCGAAGCTGTTTATAAAGACAGAGAAAATAACAAGATCCGGCGCGGCATTTCGTTGTGACGCGGCGCGTATGCTCTCGTCAGCGCCAAACGGCACGCTTGCTATGAGCGAGGATATAGAGGGGCTTGTAAAGACCTCATCAAACGCGGGAATTATACGGACTGAAAACGGCAAGGTAAGCGTGATCTTCTCGGTGCGCAGCTCATCTGCCATAGATAAGCATGAGGTTATAGATACGCTCACGCGTAAGGCGAAAAAGTACGGTGCGTCTGTAAGCGTCACCGGTGAATATCCGGCATGGGAGTACAAAAAGAGCTCCGCGCTGCGCGACACCTGTGTTAAGGTATACCGTGAGCTTTACGGCGCGGAGCCGAAAATAAGCGCTATCCATGCCGGACTGGAATGCGGAATATTCTGTGGTAAAAAGCCGGAGCTGGACTGCATTTCATTCGGACCGAATATATTGGATATCCACACGACCGGTGAGCGGCTTGATATAGCGAGCACAGAGCGCGTGTACAGATTTTTGGTCAAGCTGCTTGGTGAGCTTTAAGCTATTTGCAAAAACGATGATCGCCTATAACGGTGATAACGGTGCGAGACAGCATCCACTTGTTTGTTGTCTTTGCAGGGTTATAATAATACAGTGCGCCGCTTGCCGGATCCCAGCCATTCAAAGCATCTCCCGCAGCTTTTACGCAGCTTGCTGAGGGCTGTAGATTTACCTGTCCGTCCGATACCGCGTCAAACGCGCCGGGTTGGTAGATGACTCCGGCAATAGTGTTTGGAAATGAGGAGGAACGAACGCGATTGAGAACAACCGCGCCGACAGCGACCTGCCCCGTATAGCTCTCGCCGCGTGCTTCGCCGTTTATCAGCTTTGCCAAAAGCTGCTGGTTCGAGGACGTATTAGTATTGGTCGGGGTACTGCCTGCGGCAAGACCTATTTTTGAAAGCGTAAGCGGACCGCAAATCCCGTCGGGCGTGAGCGAATTGTTTGCCTGGAAATGCATTACGGCTTTTGTGGTGCCTCTACCGTAAATGCCGTCTACTGTGCCGGTGTAATACCCCCACGATTTAAGCCTTGTCTGTATTTTTGTTACCTCACTGCCGGTAGAGCCGGGCTTTGAGAGTGCAACACAGCTGCCATTGACAAACAGCGATGCCGCAATAGTAAATAAAATGCATGTTTTTTTCATAGTTGCCTCCCGAAAAAGTTTTATATTAATTATTTCCGATAAAGGCAAGATCTATACATAAAAAGTTGTTTTGGGTGACCAGAGGGTTACATGACGATATGTCTACAATAAAAAAACCGCCGTTTAGGACGAACCTGAACGGCGGTTTTGTTTTCACTTACTTACTTATTTATATACAACCTGTATTAAATATGGAAAAGAAGCGAGTAGGTCGTGTTTTTGCGACAACGAGACTATACATCGGTATGCGAGTTGGCGCAAAGGCGCGAGGCTGGTCGGTGACTATGTCACCTGCTCGCCCTGGCGACCCGGATACAACGCTTATTTTTCATATTTTAGCATACACCCTGCTGCATCATTGCCGTAGCGACCTTCAGGAAGCCGGCAATGTTTGCGCCTGCAACGAGGTCGAGCTTGCCGCCCTTTGTGAGGTTGTATTCCTTGGCAGCCGATGTAGCGGCATTATAGATGGATACCATGATACCGTGCAGTTTTGAATCTACCTCATCAAATGTCCATGAAAGCCTCTGCGAGTTCTGGCTCATCTCAAGTGCAGATGTGGCAACGCCGCCCGCGTTTGATGCTTTGCCCGGAACGAAGTATACGCCGTTCTGCTGGAGATACTCTGTAGCGTCCGGAGTTGTCGGCATATTTGCGCCTTCTGCAACGATAAGGGTACCGTTTGCAACAAGCGCCTTTGCGTCGTCGATAAGAAGCTCGTTCTGTGTTGCGCACGGAAGAGCAACGTCTACCTTTACCTTCTGCCAGAGACCTGCGCCCTCTGTGTAGGTTGCTGTCGGATGCGTCTCCGCATATTCCTTGATCCTGCCGCGCTTAACTTCCTTTATCTCCTTTACTGCATCAAGGTCGATGCCGTTCTCGTCTATGATATAGCCGTTGGAATCTGACATTGTGATAACCTTTGCGCCAAGCTGCTGTGCTTTCTCGCAAGCGTAAATAGCAACGTTACCTGCGCCTGATATTGCAACCTTCTTGCCCTCAAAGCTTGTTCCGAGTTCCTTGAGCATCTCTGCTGCGAAGTACACAAGACCGTAGCCTGTAGCCTCTGTACGGGCAAGTGAACCGCCCCATGTAAGTCCCTTACCTGTGAGCACACCCTCGTATACGTTCTTAAGTCTCTTGTACTGACCGAACATAAATCCGATCTCTCTTGCGCCTGTGCCTATATCGCCTGCCGGTACATCAGTATCCGCGCCAATGTGGCGTGAGAGCTCTGTCATAAAGCTTTGGCAGAACCGCATTACCTCGTTATCTGATTTGCCCTTCGGGTCAAAGTCAGAGCCGCCCTTGCCGCCGCCGATAGGAAGCGTTGTAAGGCTGTTCTTAAAGATCTGCTCAAAGCCGAGGAACTTGATAACGCTGAGGTTAACTGTCGGGTGCAGTCTCAGACCGCCCTTATAGGGACCTATAGCGCTGTTGAACTGTACTCTGTAGCCGCGGTTGACCTGTACCTTGCCGTTATCGTCTACCCACGGAACACGGAACATAACTATTCTCTCCGGTTCTACAAGTCTTTCAAGAAGAGCCATGTTCTCATACTCGGGATGAGCGTCAAGCGCCGGCTGTATAGTTTCAAGAACCTCAGTAGCTGCCTGGATAAATTCCTTTTCATTAGGATGGTTCTTTTTTACTTCTTCCAATACTCTCTCACCATATTTCATTGTGAGGATCCTCCTTAAATTTATATTTTTAGACACAAAAACCCGGTCACTAACGTGCCGGGCCCTTCCGTACGATATATAGTATACCACAGTGTTGATATTTATGCAAGCGTTTTTTTTATTATTGTATATAATTCAGTAAATTTTCGTTAAATAAAATAATAATTATGAATAAATTTAACAAGTATCAGTGCACAAAGCGGCATACAGAAATTTATACATTAGCGTAAAAACGCTTGACAAAACAAGGCCTATATTATAAAATATAACACAGATGTTTAAAAAGAACACACGAAAGGAGTTCAGATAATGAACAATACAGAAAAAACGATGGAAAAAATAGTTGCTCTATGCAAGGGCAGAGGCTTCATATTCGCAGGCAGCGAAATATACGGCGGTCTTGCGAACACATGGGATTACGGCCCGCTCGGCGTTGAGCTTAAGAATAATGTAAAGAAGGCATGGATGAAGAAATTCGTTCAGGAATCAAAATATAATGTAGGTATAGACTGTGCAATACTGATGAATCCGGAAACATGGGTAGCGTCCGGTCACGTAGGCGGCTTCTCGGACCCGCTGATGGACTGTAAGGAATGCAAGTCACGCTATAGAGCCGATAAGCTCATTGAGGACTATGCCGTAGAGCATAACGAGGATATCTGCTGTGACGGCTGGTCAAACGAGCAGCTAAAGGAATATATTGACGGACACGAGATCGTGTGCCCAAAATGCGGCAAGCGCACCTTTACGGACATACGCCAGTTCAATCTTATGTTCAAGACATTCCAGGGCGTAACAGAGGATAGCGAGAATACGATATACCTTCGTCCGGAGACTGCTCAGGGTATATTTGTAAACTTTAAGAACGTGCAGCGTTCATCACGCAAAAAGGTTCCGTTCGGTATTGCCCAGATAGGTAAATCGTTCAGAAACGAGATAACGCCGGGTAATTTCACGTTCAGAACGCGTGAGTTTGAACAGATGGAGCTTGAATTCTTCTGCAAGCCCGATACCGATCTTGAATGGTTTGCTTACTGGAAGCAGTTCTGCATCGACTTCTTAAAGTCGCTGTGCATCCGCGAGGAGAGCCTCCGTTTCCGCGATCACGCGAAGGAGGAGCTTGCGTTCTATTCAAAGGCTACATCGGATATAGAGTTCCTGTTCCCGTTCGGCTGGGGCGAGCTTTGGGGCATTGCGGACAGAACAGATTATGACCTTAAGCAGCATATTGAGCATTCCGGCGTTAATCTTGAATATATGGATCCGGTAACAAATGAGAAGTATGTACCGTATGTTATAGAGCCGTCGCTGGGCGCGGACAGAGTTGTGCTCGCGTTCCTGTGCGATGCTTATGATGAGGAAGTTATAGATGCGGAAAAGAATGACACAAGAGTTGTTCTGCATCTGCATCCGGCGCTCGCTCCGATCAAGGCTGCGGTACTCCCGCTTTCAAAGAAGCTTGATGAGGGCGCGACTGCTGTATTTGAAAAGCTTTGCAAGAAGTATAACTGCGAGTATGACAATACCGGTTCAATCGGTAAGCGTTACCGCAGACAGGATGAGATAGGAACGCCGTTCTGTATCACATACGACTTTGATTCCGCTGAGGACGGAGCGGTAACTATCCGTGAAAGAGACTCCATGGAGCAGATAAGAGTGAAGATAGACGAGCTTGAAGCATATCTTGACGAAAAATTAGCATTTTAAAACAAAGGTTTAGGGGGCGGTAGCCCCCTAATTATTATTTTAACTAAAATTCGGCTTTGATACAGCGCTCCGTATATGCGTGCTCTGACAGCATTGCATCATTGACGGAGACGGGTATCTCGGCTGACCTTGTAAACGGCATCGATCATACGATTTACGTCAGATTTTGTATTAAAATATCCAAACGAAGCACGCACCGCGCCGCCTGCTACGGTGCCGAGCGCCTTGTGCGCAAGCGGTGCGCAGTGGTAGCCGGCGCGGACTATAATGCCATCGCCCAAAGCTGCGGCGCAGTTGCCGCTTTCAAGTCCGTTGATGTTAAACAGAACTATTCCCGTATCCGACCTGCCGTACACGGTCACGCCTTTCATATTGATCAGTTCGCCTCGCAGCGTGTCTGCGAGGCATTTTTCGTGCTTGCCGATATTTTCCGCGCCCTCGCGCAGTACGAATCTTATCCCCTCTCGAAGGCCGGCTATCGCCGGTATATTGAGCGTGCCGCTGTGGAATTTGTCCGGCATGGTTTCGGGCTGTGCAAGGCTCTCGCTTTCGCTGCCTGTGCCGCCGACTATAACGGCTCTCAGCCGCTCGGGATCACGCACATAGAGTAATCCTGTGCCCATCGGTCCCATCAGTCCTTTGTGTCCGGGACACGCAAGCATATCTACATCAAGTGATTTTGCGTCAATATTCATGCTGCCGGCGCTTTGAGATGCGTCAAGCAAAAATGCCGCGCCGCGCGTATGCGCCGCCTTTATAAGCTCCTCTACCGGTTGCGCAGTTCCGCAGGCGTTCGAAACGTGAGTGCATACGGCAAGGCGCGTTTTTTCGTTGATTGCCCGCCTGTATGCAAGCGGGCTGATATAGCCCGTGCTGTCCGCCCTTGCGACGGTGTATTGCCCGTGAAGCGCGGCGGGACGCAGAACGCTGTTATGATCCATTGCTGAGACGGCTATACCGTCGCCGGCTCCGAGACTGCCGAGTATAGCCATGTTCAATGCGTATGTCGCATTTTGTGTGAATATTATATTGCTTTCGTTTTCAATATTGAACAGCTCTGCCGCGGCCTCCTGCGCTGCTATAACGGCGCGGATGCCGCCGAGGCTCAAACGGTTCAGACCGCGTCCCGCGTTACCGCCGGAGAGCAGGGCATATCTTAGCATTGCCGCATAGACTGCAGCGGGTTTGCGCCGCGTGGTGGCAGCGTTATCAAGGTACAGCATGGTAAACAAACCTGCCGTCGGAATAGCTTTCGCGATAATATTTCCGCACTTTTATGCCGTATTCCTTTATTATCCGACGCACCGCGCTCTCATTTTCTTCATTAAATTTTACCGCATAACTGCACCCGCCCTTTTTTATCTCTGCGGGTGTGTGTATCACGCGTGCAGGTACACCGGCGCTGCGGTACAGCGCGCGCGTGAGGCGCTCTGCGGTAGTTATCGATCCTGTTGTTACGAGCATGTGCCTTTCACCCCCTATGTAGATAAAATGTCAAGCTAAGCGAAAAGTACCCGTAAGCCGGCGCAAGAGCTGTCAGCCGAGTAGTCACCGCATAAGTGAGTCTGACAGCGCTGCATATACAGTTCTCCATATATCTTATTCAATATAAGTCCGGTTTGTTACCGCTTAAAAACCGCATAACGCATTGAAAAATATCGGCGGTTACCGGATTGGGGAAGAATAAAAGCCAATTGTAAACCTAATGATGGCATTTAAGGGTTGACAAATGGGGTTGTGTATGCTATAATAACAAGCATTATGATAAGGAGCAAGAATATATGAAAAGGATAAAAACACAGGATATAACACTTTGCGCTGTTTTTGCGGCGCTCTCGGCGATAGGCGCATTTATAAAAATACCGATACCGATATGTCCGTTTACATTGCAGCTCACGTTTACCACGCTTGCCGGACTGCTGCTCGGTAAAAAGCTCGGAGCGCTAAGCGTTGCTGTCTATGTATTTATCGGACTGCTCGGCATTCCGGTATTTACCGAGGGCGGAGGTATATATTATGTATTAAAGCCTACCTTCGGCTATCTTCTCGGTTTTATAATCGGCACGTATGTCACGGGCGCTATCGCATGGGGCGCGGAAGAGCCGTCATATCTGCGTATTCTCCTTGCATCTGTCGCGGGGGTCGTTATAGACTATATTTTCGGAATGGTATATATGTATCTTATCTGCAACTATGTTCTCGATTCCGCGCTTGGCTTTCGCAAGGCGATCATGACCTGTTTTGTGCTTCTGATCCCGAAGGACATAGTTCTTGCGGCGATAACCTCGCTGATCGCGAAAAGACTTATACCTATATTCCGCAGAAGAAGAGATGCGGCATAGCATCAGATATTAAGATAATGGCAGATGCGGTCTTTTATAACGGAAAGTGGATGTAAAAATCGTTTTTTTGCGGTCATTTCCGATGTTTTTCCATGAATATTTAAAAAAATTTAGTTTAATGTGAAAAATTTCGCAAAATGGTGTGGACAAATTTAAATTTTATGTTATAATGTACTTATAGTAGTGCGCTCACTCGTACTATGAGTATATTAAACAGGAGGATGATTCCAATGGCACACAAATATGTTTACCTTTTCTCAGAAGGTAACGCTAACATGAGAGAGCTTCTCGGCGGTAAGGGCGCAAACCTCGCTGAGATGACAAATCTCGGTCTCCCCGTTCCGCAGGGCTTCACGATCTCAACTGAGGCATGCACACAGTACTATGAGGACGGCAGACAGATCAACGATGATATCCAGGCTCAGATAAACGAGCACATCGTAAAGATGGAGGGTATCACAGGTAAGAAGTTCGGTGATAAGACAAATCCGCTTCTCGTATCGGTACGTTCGGGCGCGAGAGCATCAATGCCGGGTATGATGGACACGATCCTTAACCTCGGTATCAATGAGGATGTTGTTGAGTATATGGCAGAGGCTTCGGGCAACCCGCGCTGGGCATGGGACTGCTACAGAAGATTTATTCAGATGTATTCCGACGTTGTTATGGAGGTCGGCAAGAAGTATTTTGAGGAGCTTATCGATGAGATGAAGGCTAAGCGCGGCGTTAAGCAGGACGTTGAGCTTACAGCAGACGACCTCAAGGAGCTTGCAGACCAGTTCAAGGCTGAATATAAAGCAAAGATCGGCTCAGATTTCCCGTCAGATCCGAAGGAGCAGCTCATGGGCGCTATCAAGGCAGTGTTCCGTTCATGGGACAACCCCAGAGCTAACGTTTACAGACGTGACAACGATATCCCGTATTCATGGGGTACAGCCGTTAACGTACAGATGATGGCATTTGGTAACATGGGCGACGACTGCGGCACAGGTGTTGCGTTCACGCGTGATCCGGCTACAGGCGAGAAAAAGCTCATGGGTGAGTTCTTAACAAATGCGCAGGGCGAGGACGTTGTTGCGGGTGTCCGCACACCGATGCCGATAGCTGAGATGGAGCAGAAGTTCCCCGAGGCATTCGCTCAGTTCAAGGATGTTTGCAAGAACCTTGAGAACCACTACAGAGATATGCAGGACATGGAGTTCACCGTAGAGCACGGCAAGCTCTATATGCTCCAGACAAGAAACGGTAAGAGAACAGCTCAGGCAGCTCTTCAGATCGCTTGTGACCTCGTTGATGAGGGTATGAGAACAGAGAAGGAAGCAGTAGCTATGATCGACCCGCGTAATCTCGATACACTTCTCCATCCGCAGTTTGACCCTGCCGCTCTTAAGGCAGCAACACCGGTTGCAAAGGCGCTCGGCGCATCACCCGGAGCAGCTTGCGGTAAGATAGTATTCACGGCTGACGACGCTAAGGAGTGGGGAGCAAGAGGCGAGAAGGTAGTTCTCGTAAGACTTGAGACTTCACCTGAGGATATCGAGGGAATGAAGGCTTCACAGGGTATCCTCACAGTTCGCGGCGGTATGACATCACACGCAGCAGTTGTTGCCCGTGGTATGGGTACATGCTGCGTATCAGGCTGCGGCGACATCCAGATGGATGAGGCTAACAAGAAGTTCGTTCTTGCAGGCAAGACATATAACGAGGGTGACTATATCTCGATCGACGGTTCAACAGGTAACATCTATGACGGCGTTATCCCGACAGTTGACGCTACTATAGCAGGAACATTCGGCCGCATCATGGGCTGGGCTGATAAGTACAGAACTCTTAAGGTAAGAACAAACGCAGATACACCGGCTGACGCTAAGAAGGCAAGAGAGCTTGGCGCAGAGGGTATCGGTCTTTGCCGTACAGAGCACATGTTCTTTGAGGGCAACAGAATAGACGCGTTCAGAGAGATGATCTGCTCAGATACTGTTGAGGAGAGAGAGGCAGCGCTTGCTAAGATCCTTCCGATGCAGCAGGCAGACTTCGAGGCTCTTTATGAGGCGCTTGAGGGTAACCCGGTAACGATCAGATTCCTTGATCCCCCGCTGCACGAGTTCGTTCCGACAGAGGAAGCGGATATAGAGGCACTTGCTAAGACTCATGGCAAGACAGTTGAGCAGATCAAGGCTATAATCGATTCGCTCCACGAGTTCAACCCGATGATGGGTCATCGCGGCTGCCGTTTGGCAGTAACCTATCCGGAGATTGCAAGGATGCAGACAGCTGCTGTTATCCGCGCGGCTATCAATGTGCAGAATAAGCATGCTGAATGGAAGATAGTTCCGGAGATCATGATCCCGCTGGTTGGCGATATCAAGGAATTAAAGTTTGTCAAGAAGGTAGTTGTAGAAACTGCTGACGCTGAGATCAAGGCTGCCGGTGCTGATCTGAAGTACGAGGTAGGTACAATGATCGAGATCCCGAGAGCTGCGCTTCTCGCTGATGAGATCGCTACAGAGGCTGAGTTCTTCTGTTTCGGTACAAACGACCTTACTCAGATGACATACGGCTTCTCGCGTGACGATGCGGGTAAGTTCCTTGAGGCTTACTATGATAAGAAGATATTTGAGAACGATCCGTTTGCAAAGCTCGACCAGAACGGTGTTGGCAGGCTTATGAAGATGGCTATAGACCTTGGCAAGCCGGTACGTCCGTCGCTCCATGTAGGTATCTGCGGCGAGCACGGCGGCGACCCGACCTCGGTTGAGTTCTGCCACAAGATCGGTCTTGACTATGTTTCATGCTCACCGTTCAGAGTTCCGATCGCAAGACTTGCGGCAGCGCAGGCAAAGATCGCGGAGGACGCTGAATAATTAATCATCAGGAATTTAATAATGGGGTTGTCGCAAGCAGACAGCCCCGAACCTGAAAAGAGGACGATTGCGATTTGCAACCGTCCTCTTTTTTTACTATAATATCATGCAGATATCTTTTCACGTTTTACATATTCATACTATCCCTTCTCCGTCAAAGACGGGAATAAAGCTTTCACTTACCGTTCCGCCCTCCTGGATGAATGCGTTTTCAATGCCGAGGGACAGAGCGTAGTCTATGATCTCGTCATATTCCGCCTCAGTTACGCGCCGGTCAAGTTCGGGATAAGCGCGGATCTCTGGAAGCGGCGTATACTGGTTCATGATGCTCAAATATATATCGTCGCCGTATGTGCTATAGAGGTGCTTTATTATCCTTTTTGAATTATCCAGGTATCCCGGCAGAACAAGATGCCGGACAATAACGCCGCGCTTCATAATGCCGTTCTCGTCAAAAAGATTGCGGCGCATCGTCTGCTTAGTCATTTCATCAATGGCAGCCATGCATACCTCGGGGTAATCGGGCGCGTTTGAATATTTTTTTGCGAGCGTTTTGTCCATATATTTAAAATCGGGAAGGTACACATCTATATATCCGTCAAGCAGCTTTAATGTATCTACGCTCTCATAGCCGCCGCAGTTGTAAACAACGGGGATATTCAGTCTGCCGCGGCAAAGGTCAATAGCCTTTATTATGTGCCTTATAAAATGCGTGGGCGTTACAAGGTTTATATTATGCGCACCCTTATCCTGAAGCTCTGAAAATATCCGCGCAAGCCGCAGCTCGTCGATCTCAAAGCCGGTATCGCCGGCGGCTATCGTGCTGTTCTGGCAATAGACGCATTTCAGATTGCAGCCGGAAAAGAACACCGTTCCGCTCCCGTTTGTGCCGGAAAGGCACGGCTCCTCCCACTTATGCAGGTATGCCTTTGCCGCGCGAAGCGTTGCGCCCTCGCCGCAGAAGCCGGCTTTTTCATATCGGTTTACACCGCATTTTCTCGGACAGAGAACACAGCTTTTATAGTATTTCAAATCATATCATCCTTTGCTTATTTATAAGGCTCTTTTTTATCGGTAAGTCCCAAAATATAGTCTACTGAGGTATTATAATATTTTGAAAGAGTTATAAGACATGTGTAAGGTATCATGCGAGTTCCGGTCTCATAGCCGGAATATGTGCGCTGTGATATATTCAGTATATCAGCTATATGTTTTTGTGTCAGGTCATGATCCTCACGCATATCCCGAAGCCGTTTTATCATATTTTGATTTCCTTTCAGTCAAATTTGATCAATAAAATAATAACATAGTGCAAAATGAGCTATTGACATTTGGCTCATTTTGCGCTATAATTATATTATTATATTAAATTGCAGGTTTTTTGCAGCATTTTACCATTCTAAAGTGTTTTAGTAGTGAAGGACATTTAACCAAAGAAGGGAGATCAAAATGAAACTATTAAACAAAGTATTTGCATTTGTCCTGGTGGGCGCGGTTTCGTCAGCGTCATCAATAGCGTTTGCGGCAGATGATATATCTGTATATGTGGACGGGGAACAGCTTGGCTTTGACGTACCGCCCGTGATAGAAAATGATCGCACGCTTGTGCCTATGCGTGCTATTTTTGAAGCATTAGGCGCAAAGGTGGAGTGGGACGGCGAGACGGAGACTGTAACGGCAGTGCGCGGCACGGATACACTCAGAATAACCATAGGCAGTAATATCCTGTATAAAAATGATACTGCTGTAGAGCTTGACGTTCCGGCAAAAATAACCGATGGACGCACGCTTGTGCCGGTGCGGGCGATCTCGGAGAGCTTTGACGCGGAGGTTGAATGGGATGGCGAGGCGCGAAGCGTTAAAATAATAAAAGGTGACACCATACCTGCGGCAGCCGGAACGGCAGAGGACGGCGCATTTCCGTTTGATACCTTGAGCGGCGCGGATCTGGAGGAGCTTAAAAGCAAGATCGAGCTTATAAGATATGATTATGAGCAAAATTATTTACCGCAATATGCGCTTGACAATAAGGATATGTACGCAGATCTGGAGGTCAAAACGAAGGATGATGCAGTCAGACTTGCAAAGCAGCTTACAGACGAGTGGACAAAGCTCGGAGCAAAGTATATAATAAAGCTTCAGATAAATTCCGATACTGTATATGAAATAGGTACCGGCGATGCAGAGGATATGGAGGCGGCACTCATCGGCGGCTATGAAAAAATACTTAAAGAAGCGGAAATGGATGCGGACACTATGTTTGAAGGCGTTATGCCGTTTGAAACTAAATCCGGCACAAGACTTGCAGTAGTCGTATTTAAGACTGCCGACTCACTTGTACAGTGTAAATACATCGGTATAGCCGCGTCAAAGAACGGCAAAACGAGATATTTTACAGCGGAAAATGATGTGATGCAGCCTGACACATGGTTCTTCTGCGAGGTTATGGAAGAGGGCAGAGGCACTATTTCAACCTTTGCAAAGAAGAATGAGGCATCAGATATATCAGTGTTTGCGAATGGCTGCGTGAGAACATATGAAGATAACAGCTCAGCAGAAGCAGTGCAGCCGAATGTGTTTTAATACATAAGGGGCTGTATCAGAACTAAATTTCTGTTTAGCGGAACGGCGCTATAGCGCCTACAACCCCCGGCGCTTTCGCGCCGACCCCCTCAAGAGGGGGTCAAGAATGTGTGGTAGCCCGAAACACTTGGCTCCCGCGATGAGGGAGCTGTCGCGCCGACAGGCGTGACTGAGGGAGTTAAACAGAAATTTATGTCCCCAATATCAGCATATCAAAAAATGGCGCAGCAACCAGCTTTTCAGCCGGTTGCTGCGCCCTTATTATGATAATATTAAAGAGGAGCTTCTGCCAATGACAGAATTATGCTTAGATTACCGTTTCTGCATCTCAGCTCGTCAATGAAGGCTTTGTCTGTTCCGTTTTCCTTCATGGACACGTCATAGACCAGCTCAAACAGAGAACCGAGATCTGTGGTTTTTACTCGTTCAAGCTTATACGCGTTTGCATACCGTTCAAATATATCGGTAAACGCGTTCTCATAATCAAGATCCTCCGGGATCATTATTTTCAGCTTTTTCGGGTATGCCTTGGGTCTGCCGAATTTTATGAGGCTCAATGCTATCATGAATATGCATACAAGAGCCACGAACAATGCGCCGTAAAGATATTGACCGACGCCTGCCGCAAGACCCGCAGCCACAGCAAAGAATATATATCCTATATCCTTCGGCTCGCCCGGCGCGGAGCGGAATCGTATGATCGACAGCGTTCCCGCAAGGGAAAATGCTCTTGCAAAATTATCGCTTACAAACAGTATTATCATTGAAAGAATTACCGGCAGTATAGTGAGCGTTATTGCGAGGCTCTCTGAGTATACACCATTTCTATGTGTTTTCATATATGTAATGGCAATAGCCAATCCGAACAACATTGCCGTGATAAGCGTTATTATTATCACCTGCGCGTTTATCTGCGCAACATAGTCCGCCACCGCATTATTTATAGCTGTAATAAAGTTTGTCATTTTAAACTGCCTCCTTAATATGTATCTGCTTATCCAGCATATTCATATACTCTGTCCCGTATTTTGAAAAGCTGATTCGCTTTATTCCTATTTCCGTAAGCGCATCGCACAGCCATAACGGCTTTGCCTTTGATGTTTTTATCTCCATGAGCCACCTGCCGTCCGGCAGAAGCTGCATCCCGTGATCTCCCGCCTCAAGACGGAGATCGGTGCGGCGGGTGCGAATATTTGTATCAAATGAAATTCTAAGATCCGGGTTGCCCGCCTCAAAGTATGCCAGTCTGTCGTATGCTATATACACCTTTGGCACTACGTTGTAATGCTTTATGAAATATTCAATCTCATTGCATACCTGTGAGTTCATATAATCCTTATGCTCCGGCTGCGCGCCTGTGCTGCAGAAGCTGTACGCTTCATCAAGCCTTAGTGTTGTTCTGCGTTTGTTAACGCATTTTTTAAATTTCTTTTTTATCTCCAAAAAAACGAACGAGTCCTTGTCGGGTATGCCGTAAGCGCGCAGCCGGAGTTTCTCCTTATATTGGGGTTTTTCCAATGACTTTCTGATAAGCATATTGTCATCGGTATCATAATATAGATTTGCTATCGTATATGTGCTGTGGTTAAGACAATACTTATCCATTGCCATGTGCTTATCTATTATCGGCAGGAGTTTATCTAATTGCTCCCGGGTTATAAGATATTTATGTTCAAATCTGTTAAAAACTTCGATTGCCATGATCGTCACTCCTTTTATCTCTTAGATTGATTGTAAGTATAAAGCCGTTTACTTAAAGTAACCTTAAAAATATTTTAATTTTAAAAAAATCACAAAAAAATTTTTTGTTTCATATTATACATTGCCGGACGTAAAGTCCGGAAATACAGAAGGGAGGAAATTTATATGGCAACAAACTTGTTAAATCGGGCGCAGATCAGCTACACCTATAGCGGTAATGCGGGAACTGCGGTTTCGAATCAGACAAACACAACGCTTCTCGATGAGTTTACTATGGATGTTACAAAAGAAGCGCTAACGGAGGAGGTACGTGCAGGCGATACAGCCGCGTTTGTAGTGCGTGTTGATAATACCGGCGTCGGCACTCTGCTCGGCATCACCGTAACAGACGACCTCGGCGCGGAGGCGGGAGTGCCGGCGGAGCTGGATTATGTTGAAGGTTCCGCAGAGTTCTATGTGAACGGTGACAGTGTAGACGGAACCGCGACTCCGGAGGCGGACGGAATCACCTTTGCCGTGGCGGCGCCGCTTGTTCCCGGTGATAATCTGATCGTGTTATATCTCGCGCGGCTCTCCGAGACGGCAACCATGCCCGTGACTAATACCGCGACAGTTACAGCCAACACAAGCGCTGCTGCCGCAGCCGTAGTCACAGCTCAGGCGTCGGCGGTTATAACACCGACAGTGTTTGCGGATGTGACGATATTCAAGGCGGCCGACAAGACGTCTGTAATGAACGGAGACACGCTGACCTATACCTTCACGCTTATGAATACGGGTGCAGAGGCAGCAGCAGATGTGTCCTTTACAGATGCGTTCCCGCCGGAATTTACCGTTACGGGCGTTTCCTATACGGTCGGTGATGTAACAACACCTGTTTCCCCGTCTGACTACGTCATCACTGCGCCGAATACGCTTACCCTGCCTGCTGATGGCAGCACACTTGAGCTTACCGTTCCGGCAGCAACAGAGGCGGGACCGGGCATAATAACAATAACGGTTACCGGAACTATTGAGGAAACAATGGTTGTCGAGTAACAAAAAAGGAGCTGTATCTTTTGATACAACTCCATACATATCAATTTATTACATGCTCTCCACTACCGATATGCCCAAAAGCGCGAGCGCTGATTTTATCACGCCGCAGGTCGCGTCAACTATTGCAAGACGCGCTTTTTTGACCTCGTCCTCCACATCGTCACGCATGATCGGATTCGTGTTGTAAAACTTATTGAATGCTTTTACAAGCCCCGTAACATACCGGTTTACATAAAATGGCTCATTCTTATCCGCCGCATCCTTTACGGCATCGCCATAGCCGTTTATAAGCTTAACAAGCGCATAAGCCTCGTCCGATACCGCCTTTGAAAGATCGGCGTCTGAAAAATCCGTTCCTTCCGCTTTGCGGAGAATGCTTCTGCCGCGGGCGTAGCCGTACATACAATATGGCGCGGATTCGCCGTCAAAATCGAGCATGCTTTCCCATGAAAAGACTATATCCTTCTCTCGCGAGTTTTTAAGGAAGGTATAGAGTATAGCGCCTATGCCTATTTTCTTCGACACATCGTCTATATCTCCAACATCCGAGCCGTTGCTGATGATTATATCTCGTGTCTTTTCTATCGACTCGTTGAGCACATCCTCTAAAAACACCACGTCCCCGTGACGGGTGGACATGCTCTTGCCCGGCAGCTTGACCAATCCGAAGCCGACATACACGCAATTGCGGCTCCAATCCCAGCCGGCGCGGCGCATGGTCTCAAATATTTGCTTAAAATGCAGTGATTGCGGCAGACCGACAACATAGATATTTTTGTAGAAATTATACGTTCTGTATCTGTAAAGCGCCGCCGCAATATCGCGTGTGGCATAGATCGTTGCGCCGTCTGATTTGAGTATTATGCATGGCGGTATATTGAGATCCGAAAGATCTACGACCTGCGCACCCTCGCTTTCCACAAGCAGCCCCTTGTCACGGAGTATATCCACGACCTCGTCCATCTTGTCCGAATAGAATGCCTCACCGTTATATGAGTCGAATTTAACGCCGAGCATATCATATACTCTTTTGAACTCCACAAGGCTCTGATCGCGGAAATACTTCCACAGCGCGGTAGTTTCCTCATCGCCCTCTTCAAGCTTTTTAAAGTACTCTCTTGCCTCATCCTCCAGCTCAGGGTGCTTTTCAGCCTCCTCGTGGAATCTGACATATATTTTTAGTAGCTCACGGATCGGATCCTTTTCAATCAGCGCGGAATCGCCCCAACGCTTGTATGCGCTTATGAGCTTGCCGAACTGTGTGCCCCAATCGCCTAAGTGATTGAGCGAGAGAACGTTATAGCCCAGGAAGTCATATATTTTTGCAAGTGAATTACCGACCGCGGTCGAGAACAGATGTCCTATATGGAACGGCTTTGCGATGTTAGGTGAGGAATACTCAACAAGCACAGTCTTGCCTGCGCCTGTATCTGAGCGTCCCCATTTATCGCCTGCTGTGCGTACCGCGGCAATGGTGTCGGTTATAAACGCGGCGCGGTTATAAAAGAAATTCAGGTAACCTCCGACCGCATCCACTCTGTCTATAAGCTCATCTGATGAAAGCTGCTCCGCCAGCTCCTTTGCGATCAGCGGCGGCGCCTTGCGCAGCACGCGCGCGAGCGGGAAGCACGGAAATGCGAGGTCGCCCAGCTTTTCGTCAGGCGGCGTCTCTACCGCCTTTGCTACAGCCTCGCGTTCAAGACCTGTCAGCGCGGTGAGCTTGTCTATAATGTGTTCTTTAAAATCCATATTCTTACCTTATTCTATTATTAAATCGTTCAGATCGTTTTTTTGAGCAAGCGAGGCTATATGTTGATATGCGAGCTTGCAAAACGTGCAAGACGGACGATTTAAGCGTAAAGAGGGTGCTTGTCACATAAGGCTGCCACTCTCTTCTTTACTTCTTCCTTGTTGCCTTCAAAATCCTTTATTGTCATCGCGATAAGCTTGCCTATCTCGACCATATCCTCTTCTACAAAGCCGCGTGTGGTCGATGCCGGTGTGCCTATTCTCAGACCGCTTGTAATGAACGGGCTTTTCGTGTCATAAGGGATAGCATTTTTGTTGCAGGTGATGCCTACCTCGTCAAGCTGCTTTTCCGCATCCTTGCCGGTAACGCCCATGTCGGTAAGATCAACGAGCATAAGATGGTTGTCCGTGCCGCCCGAAACAAGCTTGAAGCCTTCTGCAATAAGCTGGTTTGCAAGCGCTTGTGCATTCTCTGCAACCTGCTGCTGGTATGCCCTGAACTCCGGCTTTAAGGCTTCGCCAAGGCAAACCGCCTTTGCCGCTATCGTATGCATCAAGGGACCTCCCTGTATTCCGGGGAACACAGCCTTGTTGAATTTCTTTGCAAGCTCCTCGTCGTTTGAGAGAATAAGTCCGCCGCGCGGCCCGCGAAGCGTCTTGTGCGTTGTTGTTGTGACAACATCGGCGTAAGGCATCGGCGAGGGATGCACGCCCGCTGCGATAAGTCCTGCGATGTGCGCCATATCAACCATGAAATATGCGCCAACCTCGTCCGCGATCTCGCGGAACTTCTTAAAGTTTATAACGCGCGGATATGCAGATGCTCCGGCGAGAATGAGCTTGGGCTTGCATTCAAGAGCGAGCCGTCTTACCTCGTCATAATCTATTGTGTTCGTGTCTTTTGTAACACCGTAAGGAACGATGTTGAAATATTTACCTGACATATTCACCGGTGAGCCGTGGCTGAGATGACCACCCATATCAAGGCTCATGGAAAGCACTGTGTCGCCCGGTGTCAAAAGAGCGAAGAATACAGCCATGTTAGCCTGGGCGCCCGAATGCGGCTGTACGTTCGCAAAGCCTGCGCCGAACAGCGCCTTTGCGCGCTCAATAGCGATGTTCTCAACAACGTCTACATACTCGCATCCGCCGTAGTAGCGCTTGCCGGGCAGACCCTCTGCATATTTATTCGTAAGCGGTGTGCCGCTTGTCTCCATTACCGTTTCGGAAACAAAGTTCTCCGATGCGATAAGCTCTATTTTACTCCTTTGGCGGTTTGCCTCGTCCATGACTGCGGCGTAAACCTCGGGATCATTCTGCTTCAGTAGATCAAACTCTCTCATTTTCGTGTGTCCTTTCATATATAATTGGCTATGATATATTATACATGTAAAATCCCGTATTTGCAAGAAAAATATCGGGCATGTCCGTATTTTCGGCAAATATCATTTATTAATGCGGCAAAATGACGCTGTCTTTGTTTTAATTCACAAAAACAAAAACGGTTTTTGAGTGAACAAGTAATAGTAGTACGTGAAATTTCAGTTTATCGGGGAGTCAACTCCCCCCGACCCCCAACTACGGCGTTTGTTCGCTTGCGAACACGCCTACGACACATGCGTGTCGTTTACCTCAATCTTGAGGGGGAGAAGTAAGTATTTGCAGGGGGACTTCGTCCCCCTGCAACCCCCTATCAGACCGATAAGCTGAAATGCAGTTTATCTGGGTGATGTTTGCGGTGAAGCTCTGCTGTCCTTGCCCCGAGGGCAAGGTGGGCTTTGCGAACTCGTTCGCAAAGGTCGGATTGGGGTTTACGGCACTATCGAACGAGATAAATTAGTGGTTTTAAACATAATCTGTGGCTACCGTAGCCCCCAACCCGTCACGGCTTCTATCGTCG
>JAFRDB010000030.1 GCA_017404065.1 Clostridia bacterium | reverse complement strand
GCTACGGTAGCCACAGATTATGTTTAAAACCACTAATTTATCTCGTTCGATAGTGCCGTAAACCCCAATCCGACCTTTGCGAACGAGTTCGCAAAGCCCACCTTGCCCTCGGGCAAGGACAGGCTGCGCCTCCCACTAACGTCCCGATAAATTGAAATTTATCGGGCAATTTCTTATAAAGCGAGAAAATACCGATCATGTTCTGAGCGTTATTCCTGATCATACAGATCATCCAAGGATCTGAACTCATAGCCCTGCGCTATGGCATCTGTAATGATTCGCTCAAGTGCAGACGCGTTATCGGAGGACACTGCGTGCAGCAGTATCACGGCACCGGGGTGCAGATATGGCATAACACTGCTGTATGCGTAATCTGCGCCCCTTTGCACATTTACATCCCAGTCCTTGTAGGCAAAGCTCCACATGACCGTACGCATATCAAGATCATTGGTTATCGCAAGCACTCTTTCGCTTATTTCGCCCTCCGGCGGGCGCATATAGATCATGTCATAACCATAAAGCTCCCGGCATTTTTCATTCAGCCCTGTGAGCTCGCTCTGTACGGTCTTAACAGGTTGCTTCGGCAGATTAAGATGGTTCACCGTATGATTTCCTATAATATGTCCCTCATCTATCATCCTCTGTATCAGCTCTCTCTGCCCCTCAAGATACTGTCCTGTTACAAAAAATGCCGCCGGTGTTTCTGTCCTTTTCAGAACATCAAGTATCGGCGCTGTAAATCCGTTTTCATACCCCTCGTCAAAGGTAAGATACAGCAGCTTTTCTCCGCAGGTATCAAGATATCTGCCGTTATACCTCTCAAGCAGCTCCGTCTCTGCCTTCAAAATATCCGGCGGCGCGCCCTTTTTCTTTACAAATCCCCAGCCTCTGCCGTCTCCGGACAGTGTATCATAGTCAGCCGCCGTAGATGATACGCTCTTAACACCGCTCTTATCGATATATCTGTGTCCGCATCCGCCAAGGGAAACAGAAAGTGCGGCGATCAGCAATACATTAAATATTTTCATATACATCCTCCATTTTTTTTGAAAAAAATTTAAGAAAAAGATTGAATTTTCTGTTTTAGTAGTGTATAATGTATTTATATTAGATTTTTTGAGGTGAATTGTTGTGGCATTACCAAGAGATTTTGAAGAAAGACAGAAAATGCGTCAGCGTCAGAGACGTATAGAACGCGAAAAAAGAAAAAAGCTGCAGAAGCTGTGGCTGGTCCTGTTTGGCGTTCTTGTTATACTTTTAATTGTGCTTTGCATCTCAAAATGCAACCGTAACAAGGTCGGCACAACCGTGCCGGCGGCAGCATCTGAGCGGCCGATCGAGGTAGTAACACCGGCTCCTACGGAAACTACCGCCTCACTTACGGATCTCCCTGCGCCGTCAGTAGGAAACAACGATCTGCTTGACCTGATAAAAGCATCCGGTCAGGTACATCATGCTTATCTGACGTTTGACGAGGGTCCGGATCCGAATGTGACACCGAAGATCCTTGACGCGCTCCGCCGCTATGACGTGAAGGCAACATTCTTTGTTACGGGACGCAACATCGAGCAGTATCCGTATCTTATCACAAGAATGATAGACGAGGGACATCTTGTTCTGCCTCTCTCCTATTCTGGTAATCCCGATAGATTATATGCGGATAAAAATGATTTTATAGATGAAGTCAATAAAACGTACGAGCTGATCTGTGATAATTCGCCTGTCGCAACCACACCGACAAAGATATATCGCTTCATCGGCGGCGGCGGTGAAAACACTACATACGGCTCCGCTAAACAGAACTTCAAGGATGAGCTTGCCCGCAGCGGCTATTACTACTGCGACTGGAACGCGACTATCGGCGATGAATCCGGTTCAAGAAACGCGGAGCAGCTCGTACAGTATTTCAAGGACTATCGTCCGCAGCTCAATAACCTTATAATACGTATGTGCAACACAAATAAGAACGCATATACCGCTGAGGCACTCGGCACGATAATAAACGACCTGCTCGGTGAGGGCTATGTGTTCAGCAGACTTGATCAGATAGAGGGTGCGGCGCAGGCTGCATCATCCCTGACAACAAACGAACCGCAGAATGAATCTGTAACTGTTACAGCCGAGCCGTCGCAGAATTCATCAGCTTCATCCGGCACAGCGGCAACCTCCGCTCCGGCAAACTCATCGACCGGCAATACATCGGGCAGTACATCGGGCAATACATCGGGCAATACATCGGGCAATACGTCAGGCAATACGTCAGGCAATACGTCAGGCAATACGTCAGGCAATACAACGTCCGGTTCAACGCGCAGTACAACGTCCGGTTCAACGCGCAGTACTTCATCCGGTTCAACGAGCAGTACTTCGTCCGGTACATCCACCGGCACCACGGGAACGCGCTCCTCATCAGCTACATCTTCGGGAACCGCATCACAGTCAGCTACATCCTCCGGAACCACATCACAGGCAGCGACCCCATCAGGAGGCGCGGCATCGTCCGGCAGCACATCCTCCGGCGATGACTTCATGATACCGGAATAATAAACATCACAGAAATAAAGGCGTTTAACAACCGACTTTTCGATCGTTAAACGCCTTTTTTACTTTATAAGAAATTGCTCGTTTAGCTAAAGCCATAGCAATGCTTATGGGAGGTTTGGAGAAGTGTGTCTCGCGAATGCGCATAAGCTTTTCGGTACAGCGGGCACAGATATAGGATTATCGGTCTACACTACATCAGCAAAAGCGGTATCATTATTGATAAATAACACGGCAGCTGTGCCTAAAAGCGCTCTAAGCAATGAGTGAGACACACTTCCTCAAGCCCTTGAGCAGCTCAGACAGCCGCAAACATCAAAGCGCAGAGCGCAGCAAACCGGCGCGTTACCCGTTAAATGCGTATCAGCCATATTAAGCAGGGGGTTTCAGGGGGAAACGCAGTTTCCCCCTGAAACTACTACTCTTCCCCCCCAAGATTGGGGGGTCAGGGGGGTTGATATGCCGTCAGGCATTTTTTTTATGCTTCTGACTATATACTCAACAGGACTTTCGTCACAGGAGGGAGCATTCTCATCCGCGACAGCCTTTACCTCCGGCTCCGCGTTTGCTACCGCGTATGAGCGGTGTGCCGCGCGCAGCATATCTATATCGTTCATATTGTCCCCTACTGCATACGTCTCCGTTACGCCAAGCTCCCCGGCAAGCCGGATCAGCCCCGCGCCCTTTGAAGAGCCGGTCGCTACAATGTCAAGAAAGCAGTCGCCGCTCCTTACGCTGTATCCTTTATCGTAATCGCGGCGATATATCGGCTCGAACGCGTCAAGCTGCTCTCTTGTCCCTATTATCAGTGCCTTGATCCACGGTCTCTGCCAGACCTCCTCCGGCAGCTCGTATACGACCTTGTACGGCTTAGTTTTGAACCGCTCGGTGGCAAAATTTTTCCTGTACACATATACTGTCTCGTCCGAATATATCTCTATACCCAGCTCCGGATGCTCGTCACGCACGCGCCTGAATATCGGCTTGCGCTCCTTTTCGATAAAGTTTTCATACACTGCCGTCTCTGTGCTGTAATCATAGAGCTTTGCGCCGTTATGAAGTATTGCCGGCGCGTTGATACGCATACGGTCAAAATATGCGCGCACAGCCGAAACCATCCTGCCTGATGCTACGGTGAAGTATCCGCCCTCGGATATAAAATAATCTATCGCCTGTCTGTTCCTGTCCGATATCCTGCCTCTGCTGTCTAAAAGCGTGGCATCCATATCGGATACCAAAAGCTTTCCCGTAAATATCCCCATATATTTCTCCTTGCAAATTGAATGGGCTGCCCTCTTTTGCTACAGCCCATTAAGTCTATCATTCTTTTTCCCATTTGTCAACTGCAACCTGTCTGCTGTCCCAAAGGAAAACCTTATCAGGCTCAAATTCCGCCGTATAGACAGAGGTGCCTTCCTTAACATTAAACACAGAAGCATTCACAAGCACGCCGTCATTATATTGGGCTGCATAGAGCTTTAAAGCCTCCCCGTTAGTGCTGACCTTTATTTCGTTACCGTTCACAGCGTTTATCGCAGGCTTTGGCGGAAGATAAAGCTCCACAGAACGGTTTGCGCCGTAGGACATCACCGAAGCTGTCATTAAAAGACCGTCCTTTTCCGCGCTTATGTAATATGCACCGAGCGGCAGAATAAGCTTAGCCCTGCCATCAACGCCGGTTGACAACGTCTCACCGAGCGAGGCTACCGTTGCGCCGGATACGGCGGCACCGTCACTATTCCTGACCGTTACGGTTATTCTTGAAAACGCACTGTCGGTGGTATAATATTTCAGTCCGTACAGATATATCGTATCTCTTTCGGCTTCGCCCTTCTCAAACCGTATCTGCGATATGATATGATCAGACTGCACCGTCGGCAGATTTGTTTCCACATATTTTCCGTTGCGGTCTGTCACATACTGATAGTATTCGCCATTGCTGTATATGAGCATATAGTGATACCAAGTGTTTGTTTTCAATCCCGCAACAGCCGGTTCGAGCTTGATTATATCATTTGCACTTTTGTCAGCGCTGTCATCAATTGTTGAGTTTTCAAATATTATTTTCTCACCTCCGGTGCAATACATATCAGTCTCAAATACATATTCACGCTCGGGATCATAATAGTATTCATCCTTGATCTTATCAAATACCATATATGCTTCCCTGCCCGCCGAGCCAAACTTGCCCGCCTTCGCCTGCAGACATTTCTTGCCGCCATAGTTTCCTATATAAAAACCGCTGAATCTATCTCCGCCATCAGCACGCGCGCCTACACAATAGCTTATATCGCCCAGTGTCACAGGCTCCTGCGACGTGTTCTGCTGATAAATATCAAGCGCTCCGCTGCAGTCCTCCCTTGCAATAAGCCCGTCCTCAGGCGGATACCCGACAAGCGTTATTTTATGCTCATTCGAGGTTATGTCATTATATTTTGCATAGACCAAATAATCTCCCACTGCTGTATTTGACGGTATGCTTAACCTGCCATCCGCGCTGACCTTTATGCCGCCTTCGGCTGTCCAGGTCAGTCCCTCCGCGCTTATCTCAACACCGTTTTGGTCGAAGCAGCGGGCGGTAAGCTCTGCTGCGTTTTGTAAATAACCGTTAGGTATGTACGCGCTTTCAGGTCCGTATATCTCTATTGTGCTGAGTTCAGAGGTATAAGGCTCATAAACCTTTACTATGCACTCAGTCTTTATATCAGGTTCGTTTGCCAAAACAGCCGTTATGGTTGCTTCGCCCGCGCTCTTTGCGGTAACAGTTCCGCTCGCATCCACCTGAGCAACATCATCATCTGAGGACGAGAATATAAATTCCGTCTCATCCGCATTCAGCGGCTCCGTCACAACTACCGCCTTTGCAGTACCGCCGACCTTCAGCGCCAGCTCGGATCTTTCAAAGCTTATGCTTTGGAGCGGAAGAGCAATGCGCGATAAAACAATATTCTTCTCTATCCGGCTCCTGAAAACCGGTATTGTAAGCTCCGCCGTCTCATAGCCGTCAGACGCTATCGAAATATCGTATAGACCTGAAAGCACAGAAGCAGAAAGCTCGCCGTTCCTGTCCGTCTTGTATTCCGTATCGCCGATCATTACAACCGCACCGGCAAGCTCGTCTCCGCTTTCATCCGTTACCGCAAGCTTAAGATCGGATATCTCCACATTTGTATATGCCCTTGTGTTATCAAAGCGTATGGCGGCAGACTGCGCCTTATCGAGAGAACCTGGCCATTCCCAATAATTCTCCGGCACAATATCTATCCTGCTTGCTCCGCTTTCCGATGACTGCGATCCGATATATTCAAAGCTCTCCGCATCACCCTTCGGCACTAATGAGCAATAGTAGCTGCCGTTATGATATACGAGCTTGTAGGTGTACCATACATCATTTTCGATCCCGTTGATCGTGCGGGAAACAAAATCCACATAATTACCCGATGAATCCGATACCATCAGCATCGCAGGTGTTCCGCCGCCGTAATTGAACATGATATCCGTTTCAAATACATTATCCACAGTATCCGTTGCAAGCGGCATATCGTTTATAATAAAATACAGATTTCTTCCCCTTGTTGAGAACCGTCCGACTGTGGCAATAAGATGTTTATTATCATCGCCGCCTATATAATATCCGGTAGTGCTGTCACCGTCTCTTCTGCTGCCTACACCGTATTTTATGTGTCCGATAGTTTTAGTTATTGCAGATCTGCCCATAGTGAAGCCAAAGCCGTTATACTCCTCCTCACTGTAGGTCACGTCAGAAATAAATTCACGCGTATCTATTGTTTTGTATTCTATACCGTTGTTTACAGCGTAAATATAAGCAGTGCTGCCAAGCATACAGTTTATCACTATCCCATCAGGGAACGCGTTCTCTTCAATATCAAGCTCCTCCGCATTTATGGTTATCTCCTTAAGTCCGCTCGATAAGAGCGCACCCTCTCTGATACCCTTTACCGGCTGTCCGCTTATCCTGTCGGGCATAATAGCGCTGTCATTACCTAACGTATAGTCGGTTATATAACCGTCATCATCTGCTCTAAATCCGCTGTCAACATACACGGTAAAATCAGCGGTCTGTCTGCTGTAGGTCACAGTCACCGTCTGCTCACCCGCATCGGAGGGATCATAGCCTGTTACTACCACGTATTCACTTACATCATCCGTAGAACCGTCTGTGAAGTGCGCTATGACCTCAAGCCCCTTTATATCAAGAGCCTCACCGATATAGTATCTGTCCTTTTCGGGCAAGCTCGTTATCTCTATATGCTCTACTGCGGCGCGGAATATCTCATCCGCAAGATAGAAGCCGATATGCGGCGGCTGGTTATACGCGGTCTGCTCCGACGCAACTCCCGAACGATAGACGGGGTCGTGCATGAGCGTCGGAAGCTTGTACTCGGTTACATCAGTCGTTGTAAATACGCGAAGTACGCCGTTATCTCTCGTAGGATAAACAAGCTCCTCGCGCCAGTCACCGAAAAGGTCCGCCTGCAGCGCCGGAACTGACTTTGTGCCGTTTATGGAAATGCAGTCATAGCTGCCCGCATTAAATATCGCGGACATCGCCCTTCCGTCCCATGCGCTTACAGAGGTGCCGTCAAGCGTCTCATCATAGAGGTCACCGTCCCAGAATATACGGAAGTTATAGCCTATGGAAACGCCCTTTTGCATATTTCCTCCGCCAAGGCTGTAATATCCGCCAACGCCGGAGGATGCTGTTACCTGATAGTATCCGCCCGCGCCTACGTTTGCCATAAGTCCGCGTCCTGTATCCTTTGCAGCGCCGACATGCCATATTATCTCACCCGTTGCCGGATCAATGACAGACGCGCCGTAATCGTTATACACACCTCCATAAGAGTTTGTGCCGCCGCCGTCCTCGTGAACAACAAAAAGCTCAAGTCCCTGATGCGTTGGGTCATAATCGCCGATATGTATGGCATCGCCATGCTCCTTATAGGTGCACCACATCGGAGAAAGCTTACCGTTATCATCAAATTCAAAAGCCAATGCGCCGGCTGTGAACTCGTCCTTGCCGTCATCGTCAAAATCACCCGAGGTCATGTTATGGTTACCCTCGCCGACATACCGCTCGTTGCCCGACGTATATCCGGGCTGACCGCTGCGCGTATCAAATATATGCTCCTCCGGTACCGACAGCCGCTTGCCGTCAAACGACGCGGCAAACACACCGCAGCGCGAGCTGTAGCCGCTATTTCCGAAGTAGTAGCCGCGCCAGTAGACCGCATAAGGTCTTTCGCCGTCAAGGTAAGACACATCCGCTATAAATCTGTCACAGCGGTTACCGTAGTTATCGCCCCATACAGATGCGTTCACACGCGCAACAGGATAGTTTATTGTATCTACAGCCCCGCCCTCGCCGCTGAATATCGTGAAATATTCGGGGCCTTCAAGGATATATCCGCCCTGATTTACGTATTCCTTGGTATTATCCGCATTTTTTATATCATTATCTGCCGATACCTCCGTTACATACGCCCCGTTGGCATCCTTTGAACCGGGCGCGGTCTTACAGGTTATTTCCGCCTTGCCGTCACCGTCAAAATCGTATACGAGAAACTGCGTATAATGCGCTCCGGCGCGGATGTTACTGCCGAGATCTATGGGCTTATCCCAAAGCCGCGTTCCGTCCAGCTTATAAGCGTCAAGCAGCACCTTGCCCGTAATGCCGCCGTTAGAATTATCCTGAGGATTCGCATCCCATTTCAGCACTATCTCGTACTCGCCGTCACCGTCAAGATCACCGCAGGACGCATCACCGACTGTATAGTCATACGAATAAGTGTTCTCGCCCTCGGTATACGAAAACGGCTCGGGTTTTTCGAGCGCTATATCAAAATAAGCGTTCTCCATCGGCTGTACCGCCTCGCAAGGCTCGCCATCTTCTATCACTACATAGTAGCTGTCCTCTGTTGTTCCCTTGGTATCAAGATAATTTGTGCTGTTATCCACATTCGCTAAAAGCTCGTTATTTTTATAGATCTTAAAATCCGGCGCGTTAACTATATCAGAAACGCTTGCCTCATCGCCCAAAAGCCGCCACGAAAGGAACACGCCGTTATCTGTCCTGACCGCTACAAGTCCGCGGTCGAGCTTTTCCATATAGCGGGTATGGTCTTCTCCGTCATAATTGTATGTAACGGCGGTAAGATTCCCGTCGTCATTTGTATCGTATGCGGCAAAGGATATTGCCGGAAATGCCGATATTACCATAGATGAGATCAAACTCAAGGCAATGTTCTTTTTCATATTGTTTCGCCTCCGTTTAGTTTTAGCTGATCTTGTTCATAATTATATAGAAAAATTTTATCATAAAATATCATATTTGACAATAAAAATATTCAGTTATTTTTATAAAAAAACCGTTTAAACTTGTGCTTTACTTTTCGGTACTGATGTGTTAGAATATTGATAGAACAAAAATTTCAGTTTATCGGGGAGATTAGTGGGCGGCGCAGCCTGTCCTTGCGCATTCTTTTGGCGATGCTCCGCTGTCCTTGCCCTGGGGCAAGGTGGGCTTTGCGAACTCGTTCGCAAAGGTCGGATTGGGGGTTACGACGC
>JAFRDB010000029.1 GCA_017404065.1 Clostridia bacterium | reverse complement strand
ATTATTCCATTCATCAAAGCAGATGTAAAATATTTGAATATGTCTGCTTTGTTTGCCATGTCATTTTTTGTTCATGAAAAAAATTTATATTTTTTCATTTTAGCTCTTGACTTTTATTATCTGGTCTCAAGATTGAGGGGGTCGGGGGGAGTTGATATGCCGCAAGGCATTATTTTTATTATATTATTTATTCGATGAACAGGTTCATATATTTATAGCCCAAGTTCACAAGCTCCCTGTATTCGTCGTTGTTGAGATTTGAGTGCAGATACGCCTTCAGCTCATCAAGGTTCTTGCCGTCCGAGTATGAGCGAAGGATATTGATATCAAGCTTTTGCATGAGTACGCGGAATCTGTTTGCTTCTGATGTGGTCATGTTATCCATGAGCTTTTTCAAAGCCTGCGCCTCAAAGTCCTCGGGCGTTTCGGTTGGCTTTTCCGTTGCATCGGCATTTTGAAGACCTGCGCGTTTCTTCTCCGCTTCAACTATATCCTCTGCCTTTGTTCTGTTCGAATTACGCTCTGCGCTGTAGGTTGAGTTTGCTTTGCCTTTTGATTCGCCGTCGTTAGTCTCAATAAGGTCAATGCCGACCTTGGTCGATGCATACGAGGCGCGTTTTGTGTTCAGAGCAGCCTCTACGGCTTCGTCTTCATAGCTCTCGCCGAGCGAATCATAGATAGCGTCATCATTCTTGCGGTTATGACGGTTATAAGCCGTTAAAAAGCTTGAATATATATCATCACTAAGCGTGCCGTCATTGTGAAGCTGTGTTGCCTGACTGTACAGTGCATCAAGAAAGCTGTCGTCTCTTAGCTTTTCAGTTGCCTGCTGAGCAAATGGTTCTACAAATTTAGGAACGATATAATATTTGTAGGTCAAAGAGAAGATAGCAGCAATGAGTGCAATAAACAGAATTATCGAGCCTGTTATAATATGCCATTTTTTCATAATGCTCTCCTTAATCAATACATTTTGCCGCCGGTTGTGCCGCCGAGAATATGGAAGTGCAGATGCATAACAGTCTGGCCTGCGTCTGCACCGCAATTATTTACTATGCGATAGCCGCTCTTTTCGAGCCCTGCCTCTTTGGCAATAGCCGGAATAGCCTCAAAAATGTCTGAAACAGCTTTGCTGTTTTCCGGAGTTATGTCATTCGCACATGCGATGTGCGTCCTGGGTACCACGACGATGTGTGTCGGTGCCTGCGGAGCAATATCGCGGAATGCGTATACCTTATCATTTTCAAAAACTTTTGTTGACGGGATCTCACCCGCTATTATTTTGCAGAATAAACAGTCTGTCATATTATTTCACCTGACCTTCTATTATTTCATCGACCATGGCGAGCGCGTCGTCGATCTTGCTTTCAAGAGTGCCGCCGCCCTGTGCCATATCCGGTTTGCCGCCGCCGCGTCCGCCGGCGACTGCCGTTATGTCCTTAATTATCTTTCCGCAGTGAACGCCCTTTGCTACCGCGTCTTTGGACGCCATTGCGATAAATGTGATCTTTCCGCCGTTGTTTGAAGCAAGGACTACTACGGAGTTCGGCTGCTCCGCCTTGATGGTGTCTGCCATCGACTTCATACCCGGCACATCCTGATCTACAATGGCTGTGAGCAGATTTATCTCGCCGACATGCTTAATGCCCATCATTACGTTTTTTGCCGCCGCCGCAGCCATCTGATCCTTGAAGTCGGATATGGCTCTTGTAAGCTCCTTGTTTTCGATAACCAGCGCCTCAGCCTTCTTGTCGATCTCGTGTATCTGATTGGTTTTAAGCGCTGCAGCCGTGCTCCTTATCAGCTCGTCATCACGGGCAATATAGTCAAGGACACCTCTGCCGGTGACAGCCTCTATACGTCTTACGCCCGCGGCAACTCCGCCCTCGGAAATGATCTTGAACAGACCGCACTGCGCAGAGTTTGTAAGGTGCGTGCCTCCGCAGAATTCTACGCTGTAATCGCCTACGGAAACTACTCTTACCACATCGCCGTACTTCTCGCCGAACAGCGCTATCGCGCCAAGCTTCTTTGCCTCGGCTATCGGCAGCTCCTCTACCTTAACGTCTATAGCCTCAAGTATCTTTTCGTTTACTATACGCTCTGTCTCCTTGAGCTGCTCCGGTGTCATCGCCTCAAAATGTGAAAAGTCAAAACGGAGTCTTTCGTCAGAGACAAGCGAGCCTGCCTGCGCAACGTGGGTGCCGAGCACATCACGGAGCGTCTTGTCGAGGATGTGTGTAGCTGTATGGTTACGGCATATAGCAGCGCGGACATCCTTATCTACGGACATCGTTACCGTATCGCCAACGCGAAGTATACCGTCCTTTACGATGACCTCATGCATATAGAAGCCGTCGTTTGTTTTTATAGTGTTTACTACCTCCGCAATAACGCTGCCGTCTGCGGATATAACGCCGCGGTCACCGATCTGACCGCCCATTTCGGCATAGAACGGGGTTTTATCTGTTACGATAAAGCCGGCTTCATCAGCGGATATGCTGTCCGTAAGCCCGTCCGCCTCGGTAACTGCGCCGATTATTCTTGCCTCGCCTGTAAGACCGGTATAGCCGATAAACTCTGTCGGCTCGCCGTCAAAATTAAATACAACGTCTCCGTCCCAGCTCGAGCCTTCCTCGCGCGCCTTTCTTGCAGTCTCTTTCTGGTTCTGCATTGCGCGGTCAAAGCCCTCTGTATCTACGGTAAGTCCCTGTTCTGCCGCCATCTCTATAGTGAGGTCAAGCGGGAAGCCGTAGGTATCATGCAGCTTGAATGCCTCATCGCCGGTAAGACTCTTTGCCCCTGTCTTCTTAGCTTCGGCAATATAGCCGCCGAGCACGTTAAGACCGTTATCTATTGTAGCGTCAAAGCGCTCCTCCTCCTTGCGGATTATCTTCTTTATATAGTCGCTCTTTTCGATCAGCTCCGGATACGCGCTCTTTGAGCACTCGATAACGGTTCCGGCTACCTCATAGAGGAATTGCTTATTAATGTTCAGAAGCTTTCCGTGTCGCGCCGCGCGTCTTAAAAGACGGCGGAGAACATAGCCTCTGCCCTCGTTGGACGGTATGACGCCGTCAGACACCATCATCACGGTGCTGCGGATGTGGTCAGCAATAACGCGGAGGGAGATATCCTTTTTCATGTCCTCCTTGTAGCTGACGCCGGCGATGGATGAAATGTGCTTTATAACATCCTGTACTGTGTCTACCTCAAATAGGTTATCCACACCCTGCATAACTACCGCAAGTCTTTCAAGTCCCATACCGGTGTCTATGTTCGGATTGGGGAGAGGGTTGTAATTGCCGTTGTCATCCTTATCGAACTGCGTAAATACGAGATTCCATACCTCCATATATCTGTCGCAGTCGCAGCCTACGCCGCAGGTCGGCTTGCCGCAGCCGTATTCCGCGCCGCGGTCAAAATATATCTCCGAGCACGGACCGCAGGGACCTGTGCCGTGTTCCCAGAAGTTGTCCTCCTTTCCGAGCTTAACGATGCGCGACGCGTCAACGCCCACCTCGTTTACCCATATATCTCTTGCCTCGTTATCTTCCTCATAGATCGACACCCATAGCTTTTCCGTGGGTATCTCCATCACCTTTGTGAAGAATTCCCAGGCCCATGCGGTTGCCTCATGCTTGAAGTAATCGCCGAAGGAGAAGTTGCCGAGCATCTCAAAGAAGGTGCCGTGGCGCGCGGTCTTGCCGACGTTTTCTATATCGCCTGTTCTTATGCATTTCTGACAGGTGGTAACGCGGCGGCGCGGCGCAGTCTCAGGGTTCTGGAACCACGCCTTCATCGGCGCCATTCCCGAGTTTATAAGGAGCAGGCTCGCATCGTTTTTCGGCACAAGCGAGAATGAGCCGAGTCTTAGGCATCCTTTTGTTTCAAAAAAGCTAAGAAATTTTTCGCGAATTTCATTAACTCCCATATAATTCATTGTAATTCGTCCTTTCAGTGTTTCATAATAAACCATCTTATATTATAATGTAAAAACAGGATTATGTCAAGATATATTTTATTACAAACTACGGTTTTTGAATATGTAAATAAATTGTTGATTATCGTTTGAATTTCAGTTTATCGGACTGATGTTTGAGGTGCGGCTCTGCTGTCCCTGCCTTGGGGCAGGGTGGGCTTTTCAAGCTTTGCTTGAAAAGGTCGGGTTGGGGTACAGCAGAGATAGATTTCATCTAAGACCGCTAATTTATCATATTTTTTAGCGTCGTTAACCCCAATCCGTCACGGCTCCTATCGTCGCCGCGCCACCTTGCCCTCGGGGCAAGGACAGCGGAGCATCGCCAAAAAAATGCACAAGGACAGGCTGCGCCTCCCACTAACTCCCCGATAAACTGAAATTTATTTTGCCTCATTGCCTTTGAACTCAAATCCGAGCATTGTTATGTCGTCGAACTGCTCGGCGCTGCCTGCGAAGGCGGCTATGCGCTCACGCACGAAGGGGAGGGTCTTATCCACGCTCAGCGATTTTACATGATTGAGCGATTCAAGCATACGCTCCGTTCCGAACTGCTCATCGTTTTCATTTGTTGCCTCCGGTACACCGTCGGTGTAAGTAAAGAGCTTGTCGCCGGGGTCAAGCTTTATTTCATATTCGCTATAAGGAATACCCTCCATACACGCGAGTGCGAGACCGTGCTTGTCCTTGAACAGTTCAAATCTGCCGCTCGCGCGCATGATAGCCGGATATTCATGCCCCGCGTTCGCACAGCGCATTATTCCTGTTTCGATATCTATTATACCTATCCATGCAGTTACAAACATATTGGCTTCATTGCTCTTGCACAGCTCGTTGTTTGCTCTCTCAAAGATTTCTTTGGGTGAGAGTCCGGATTCCGCAAGACTCTTGATCGCTGTCTTGCTTTGCATCATGAAGAGTGCTGCCGGTATGCCTTTGCCGGAAACGTCAGCCACTACGAGCGCGAGCTTATGGGGACCGGAAAAAAACAGGTCGTAGAAATCTCCGCCAACCTCCTTTGCCGGGTCCATGGATGCGAACACCTCAAATGATGTGATATTCTGGAATTTGAATACCTTCGGCAAAGCCGAGCTTTGTATCTTTCGCGCAAATTCAAGCTCCTCATGTATACGGTTTTCCGCTTGGGCAATATACATTTTGAGCGCGTCAACGGTCTGGTTTATATCGCGTGAGAGTGAGGCGAATTCGGAGGATGAGTTAACATTGACCACCTCATCCAGGTTGCCGCGCGTTATGATCGCGAGGGATGCGTTTATGCGGCCAAGATCGCGAACAACGATTTTTTCTACAAGGATATACATGCCGAGGAATATCAGCGCAAACAGCAGAATATCGGCAAATGCGGTCTCATAGCCGGATGCTTTGATGCTGTTGTACAGCTCGGTGTCCGGCATTACCGCAAAGATCTTATAATCGTCGTATTGCTCGTACAGGCAGTATGAGCTGTTGCCGAATATCTCGGCGCTGTAAAAGCTGCCGCTCTTTTTTTTGACGGGAGAAGAAATAAACTCGCCTTTGTGCTCGCCTGAAAGTATCATTCCGTCCGTGTCGGCAATATATACGGTTCCGCTTTTGCCGACGTGTGACGAGCTCAGCGTTTCCTTCGCATCCTCCACGCTCACACGCATGGTAGCCTGCGCGTTCTGAAAGATCGTTCTGCGCTGCATCGTCTGCGAAAATGCGAAAGTGAAAATAAACATTACGACCACCAGCAGTACCAGCCACGCCTGAAGCCGCATAGATATGGATATTTCGTATTTCTCCGGCTTGTGCAGCTTGCCCCGCTCGGGCGACAGAAGCCAGAGCACAAATGAGGTCAGGATCATGCCTATCGCGGTAAATACTATCATGGGGATAGCGCAGGTATCCACAACTAACATCGCAAAATCCATGTCGCCGCGGTGTGTTACGAGCACGGTGAGCATGTGAAATACCTCTGTTACCGCGCCAAGCGCAAACGCATAGAACGGTGTCGGCTTTTTTCCTTTGAACATCCATCGGTTAAATGCTGCCGAGATAAATCCAGCAAGGCAGGTGGATATGCTGCACGCTATGCGCGTGTAGGAGCCGACGCCGAAGTATGTACCGGCTATATACCGCTCAATGCCGCCTATAAGTCCGGCAAGTATGCCGGGAACAGGACCGAAGAACAGTCCCGCGGAAAGCGGTGCTATATCGCGCACATTGAGCACCATGGTGTTATAGATGATTCCCCAGTGCGTCGAGGCTACCGCCGCAAGACCGAAGATGATCCCTATAGCAAGCTTGCCGAGGGTGCCTATTTTTTTGTTTTTTGTAATAAACCATACAACGGTAGTGAGCAATACCATGCCCATAGTCACCATTGACATTCTCAAGATCATTGATAACAAAATAACTCTCTCCTGTTCCTGTAATGTGATATCTGATCTGTAATCCGATAAAATAGTGATACATTAATATAATAATATAAATGAAATTTTTTGTCAAGATTTCTTTATACGAAATATTTAAGATGTGTTTTCGGAAAAAATGTAGACAAACGGTTGATTTTGGTGTATAATATAATATCATGAGCGATACCGAAGGAGTATAAGACTATGAAACACGATTTACTTGGCTTAAAGGAACTGAATGCCGATCAGATACGGAATATACTTGACGAGGCTGCCGATATGAAAAGGGTGGTGCTCAGCAAGGAAAAGAAGATACACAACCTCCAGGGCAAGACGGTCGTTAATTTATTCTACGAAAACAGCACACGGACGCGGCTTTCGTTTGAGCTGGCAGCGAAGTATATGAGCGCTAACGCTGCCAATATTTCATCAAGCGGCTCATCGGTGGCAAAGGGTGAAACTCTCGCCGATACAGCCGAGACGATAAATGCGATGGGGACAGACATACTTGTTATGCGCCATAATATGAGCGGCGCGCCGCATATTCTCTCAAAGCTTGTGGACGCGTCCGTTGTAAACGCCGGAGACGGCATGGACGAGCATCCCACGCAGGCGCTTTTGGATATGCTCACGATGATAGAGCACAAGGGGCATATCGAGGGTCTGAAGGTCGCGATAATCGGTGATATATATCATTCTCGCGTTGTGCGTTCAAATATCTACGGACTCACAAAGCTTGGTGCCGAGGTCTCGGTAGGGGGACCGAGAACGCTTATGCCGATGGGGATAGATGAGATGGGCGTGCAGGTGTTTGACAATGTACACGAGGCACTTGTGGATGCCGATATCGTTATGGGTCTGCGCATTCAGCTGGAGCGGCAGAAGAAGGGGCTGTTTCCGAGCATACGCGAATATTTCCGTTTCTTCGGAGTTGATGAGAGTCGTCTAAAGCTTGCAAAGCCTGACGCGATAGTTATGCATCCAGGACCGGTAAACCGCGGAGTGGAGCTTTCCACCGCCGTTATCGACGGCGCGAGAAGCGTTATAACGCAGCAGGTAACGAGCGGCGTTGCGGTAAGGATGGCAGTAATGGATATGTTGGTACACGGAGGGTTTTAAGCTATGAAAATACTTATAAAGAACGGCCGCGTTATTGATCCGGCAAACGGTATAGATAAGGTAACCGATATATTTATAGAAAACGGGATCATATCCGAGGTTGGCGAGGACAGTGACCTGAAGGGCGTAGAGATGGAGATCATAGACGCGTCGGGGAAGATCGTCGCGCCCGGTCTTGTGGATATGCATGTGCATCTCAGAGAGCCGGGACAGGAGTATAAAGAGGATATCGAGACCGGCACGCGCGCTGCGGTGTTCGGCGGTGTGACCTCTGTCGCGTGTATGCCTAACACAACTCCGGTATGTGATAACGAGGCTGTTGTTACCTATATAAAATCACGCGCCGCAGAGGTAGGGTACGCAAACGTATTTCCGATAGGTGCGGTATCGAAGGGGCAGGAGGGTAAATTACTTGCCGAGATAGGTGAGATGGCATTTGCCGGCGCTGTTGCGATATCCGATGATGGACACCCTGTAGAGAACTCCGCGCTCATGCGCCGCGCAATGGAGTATTCGGAGATGTTTGATGTTGTCGTTATATCCCACTGTGAGGATATTGCGCTTGGCGAGGGTGACATGAACGAGGGCGCGGTGGCGACCTCAATGGGTCTGCGCGGCATATCAAGAGCCGCCGAGGAGGTAATGGCAGCGCGCGATATCATCGTTGCGGAGGCGATAGGCGGACGCGTGCATATAGCGCATATTTCCACCAAAGGCTCGGTCGAGCTGATACGGCAGGCGAAAAAGCGCGGCGTGCGCGTTACCTGCGAGACCTGTCCGCATTATTTCGCTCTGACCGAGGAGGCTTGTCTGGGGTTTAACACAAACGCTAAGATGAATCCGCCGTTAAGGACGGCGGAGGACGTTGCCGCGATAAAGGAGGGGCTCTGTGACGGTACTATAGACTGTATCGTTACCGACCATGCACCGCACCATGCGGACGAGAAGAATTGCGAATTCGGTTACGCCAAAAACGGCATAGTGGGGCTTGAGACCTCGCTGGGGCTTGGTATAAAATGTCTTGTAAAAGAGGGCGTGCTCACTATGGGCGAGCTGATAGAAAAGATGGCGGTAAATCCGTCCCGCATACTCGGTATTGCAAGGGGGGAGCTCGGCGTTGGCAAGGCGGCGGATATTGTAATATTTGACCCTGATAAAAAATGGACGGTGGATATAACGAAGCTGCATTCAAAGGGTAAAAATTCACCCTATGACGGCTTTGAGCTTTACGGCAAACCGGAATATGTAATAGTCGGCGGAGAGATAGTAATAAACCAAGGGGAATTGATGAAATAAAGCGATAAATCGGAATTTATCGTGGAGTTTGCGTGGGAGAATGAGAGTCCCTGCCCCAAGGGCAGGGTGGCGCGGCGACGTTAGGAGCCGTGACGGGTTGGGGTTTACGGGCGCTGTATTACAGATCAAGTAAACAGTGCAATCCAAAGTATAAGCTTCGGATCTGTATGCTCTTTAAATCGCAACTATTCTCCCGTAAACCCCAATCCGACCTTTGCAAACATAGTTTGCAAAGCCCACCTTGCCCTCGGGGCAAGGACAGCTGCGCGCCAACCCGACATACCGAAAAATTCCGATTTATCGTACCATATAAAAAAGGAGGATACCGATGTCTGTTGACTTACTTGTAAAAAAAATCAAAGAAAAGGGAAACCCGTCTGTGGCGGGACTTGATCCGAAGGTGGAGTATGTGCCGCAGTTCATACGCGATAAGGCATACTCGGAGTTTGGCAGAAATCTGCAGGGCGCGTGCGAGGCTATATGGGAGTTCAACAAGGGACTTATAGACGCGCTCTATGATGTAGTGCCGGCGGTAAAGCCGCAGAGTGCGTTTTACGAGATGTACGGTCAGTACGGTGAAGCTGTACTGTATAAGACGATCCGCTATGCGCGCGAGAAGGGACTGTATGTTATTCTTGATGTTAAGCGCAACGACATCGGCTCTACAGCGGAGGCGTATTCAAAGGCGTATCTGGGCAGTGTGGATATAGAGGGCGAAAGCTTTTATCCGTGTGAGGTAGATTGCGTTACAGTAAATCCCTACCTCGGCACTGACGGTATAAAGCCGTTTGTGGAGGACTGCAAGGCGTTTGATAAGGCGATATTCGCGCTTGTTAAGACCTCGAATCCGTCATCGGGCGAGCTTCAGGACTTAGTGGCGGGGGATAAGCATATATATGAGCATGTAGCGGAGCTGGTAAACGGTTGGAATGCGGACACAATAGGCGAGAGCGGCTACGGCGCGGTCGGCGCGGTAGTGGGTGCTACCTATCCCGAGCAGGCGCGGGTGCTGCGCCGGATAATGATGCAGTCGTATTTCCTTGTGCCCGGGTACGGCGCACAGGGGGGCGGCGCGATGGGCGTAAAGCCCTGCTTCAATGATGACGGGCTCGGCGCTGTAGTCAATTCCTCGCGCGGGATAATGTGCGCGTATAAAAAAGGAGATTGGAAGGAAGAACAGTTTGCCGAGGCGGCAAGAGCCGAGGCAATAAGAATGAGAGACGATATAACGAGCGTAATATGAAAAATAAGCGGCGCATCTCGCGTTTTTGTGCTGGCTCGCATATAAACATATAGACTCGTCAGCACAAAAACACGACCTGCTTGCTTCTTTTCCATATTACGATATTACCACAAATATAATGGAGGTGTATCATGAAAAAGACCTACAAATGCAAATTAATTCTTAAAACGGAGCTGTGTCCGGGTATATTCGACTATGTAGTCGAAGCGCCGGAGATGGCGAAGGAGGCGCAGATCGGACAGTTTCTGCATATAAACTGCGGCGGCAGAACAACGCTGCGCCGGCCGATAAGTATATGTGACGCGGGCGAGGGGTTTGTCCGGTTCGCGTTCCAGGTAAAGGGCGAGGGCACAGCGGAGCTTGCGAAGCGTGAGCCGGGTGAGCTTATAGACATTATGGGTCCTTTAGGGCATGGATTTGAGCTGACGCCGGGTGAGAAGGCTGTTGTTATCGGCGGCGGAATAGGCGTATTTCCGCTGCTGCGGCTTGCGCGCGAGACAGATTGCGCGGTGTTCTTAGGCTTCCGCACAAAGGAGCTGATATGTATGGAGGATGATTTTAACGAGGCGAACAAAAACGTCACGATATGCACCGATGACGGCTCATACGGATATAACGGCTTTGCAGTGGCGGCAATGGGCGAGTATCTTATGGATAACAAGGTGGATATGATCTACTGCTGCGGCCCGACTCCGATGCTCAAAACGGTAAAGCAGATAGCGGAGTTCAGAAGGATACCGTGTCAGCTTTCGCTTGAACAGCGTATGGGCTGCGGCATAGGCGCGTGCCTTACCTGTGTTTGCGAAACAAAGGATACGGGCATGGCAAAATACAAGCAGGTCTGCTTGGCGGGCCCTGTATTCAAGGCTGAGGAGGTGGTGTTCTGATGGCAAACCTGAAGGTCAATTATTGCGGAGTTGAGTTTAAAAATCCGATAGTTACGGCATCCGGTACCTTCGGCTTCGGATATGAGTATAACGAATACGCGCCGCTTGACGAATACGGCGGCATTGCGTCAAAGGGACTTACGAGGCGGCCGCGAGGCGGAAATAAGCCGCCGCGCATTGCCGAGACGCCGTCCGGTATATTAAACAGTGTCGGGCTGCAAAATCCGGGTGTTGAGGTGTTTGCGGAATATATTATGCCGGGTCTGAGCGAGCAGTTCGATACGAATGTTATCGCGAATATGTCCGGCAACACGATCGAGGAATATGTTGAGATGGCGGAGATACTTTCGGAGACGGATGCGGCTATCATTGAGATGAACATATCCTGTCCGAACGTAAAGCATGGCGGCATGGCGTTCGGCACGGATGCGGCTGTTGTGGAAAAGCTGACCGCGGAGGTAAAGAAGCACTCCCAAAAGCCGCTTGTCGTAAAGCTTTCGCCGAATGTGACCTCAATAACGGAGATAGCGCGAGCCGCGGAGGCGGGCGGCGCAGACGGACTTTCGCTTATTAACACTCTGTTCGGCATGAGGATAGATATAAATACTCGCCGTCCGATACTTGCAAACAATACCGGCGGACTCTCCGGCCCCGCGGTGCGGCCTGTTGCCATACGCATGGTAAACGAGGTATACCGTGCGGTGAAGCTTCCGATAATCGGTATGGGCGGAGCGGTTTCCGGTGCGGATGTTATTGAGTTTATGCTTGCGGGCGCAAGGCTGGTTGCGCTTGGCACAGGGCTTTTCGCAAAGCCGGATCTTATTTTTGACGTAAAGCGCGATATTCTTGCTTATATGGAGAGGTTTAAAATAGATGACATAAACAGCATAGTGGGGGCTGTGGAGCTAAATCAGGCATAAATCTAAAAAAGAGGTAAGAAATAAATGGCTATGCATGAAAATTAAACAAAAACATCTGTTTTTTTAACATAAATACACATAAAAGCACTTGTAAGTTTTGCACAAATATGCTATAATAAATATAGATATTTTGTGCGAATTTAGAAAGTGCTTTTTTGCTTTCAAAATAATCGCGACAACAAAAAGGAGGAGGTTCACCTTATGGCGAAAAATTCATCGGCAGCCGATACGACTGTCAAGAAATCAAAATGGGTGCAGATAAAGCGCGACAAGTGGATGTATCTGCTTTTGCTTCCGGGCTTTCTGTACTTTGTGATCTTTAAGATCATTCCTCTTTGGGGTATTTTTATCTCAATGAAAACGTTCTACGCGGGCGTAAACTTCTTTGAAGCAGACTGGATAGGCTTCGAGAACTTTATCAAATTCTTCAGCTCGACCGGATTCTGGCAGCTACTCAAGAATACGCTTATCATCTCGGGAATGAATATCATATTCTTCTTCCCGCTTCCTATCTTACTTGCGCTTTTGCTCAATGAGATAAGAGTTCAGTGGTACAAAAAGGCATTGCAGACTCTTGTTTATGTACCGCACTTCGTATCAATGGTCGTTATCGCGTCTATCACGTTCATGCTTCTTAAGGAGTCATCGGGCGAAGGTCAGACCGGCGGCGCTATTTTCGAGATAACAAAGGCTCTGAGCCCGTCACATCAGGGTGAGACATGGCTCGGCGGCAAGATCGCTATCTACTGGGTGCTCTTATTCCAGACGATCTGGAAGGAGACAGGATGGGGCACGATCATATTCCTTGCTGCGCTCGCAGGTGTTGATGTTGAGCAGTATGAGGCTGCTGTCGTTGACGGTGCAACGCGTTTGCAGCAGCTCTGGTACATAACGATACCGGCTATCATGTCAACGGTCGTTACAATGTTCATACTGAGAATGGGTTCCGTTCTTAACACAGGCTTTGAGCAGATCATTCTTATGCAGAACAGCCTTAATAAGTCCTCAACGGACACATTCGATACATACGTATATAACATAGGTAGAGTTGACGGTAACTATGGTTATTCGACTGCCGTTGGTCTGTTCAAGTCCATAGTCAGCCTCATCTTTATACAGGCAGCTAACAGACTTGCCAAGCATGCAGGTCAGGCAGGCTTGTTCTAAGCGGAAGGAGGTATACATTTATGTTTAAAAGAAAACTCGCAAGCGATGTTGTAATGGATCTCATCGTGTACGTAATTCTTACGATACTTGCTATACTCATGGTAATTCCGTTTATTTACGTTATAGCAGCATCATTCGCAACAGAGGCTGATATCCTTTCAAGCCCGCTGTTCCTGTTCCCGCCGCATCCGACTGTAGCGGCATATAAGCAGATATTCGATATGTCAGGCATGGGCGCGCAGGTTATCCGCTCGCTCTGTGTGTCAATAGTTATCACGCTTGTCGGAACATTCATAAACCTGTTCTTCACAACGACAATGGCGTATGGTCTTTCAAGATCAAACCTTGTAGGCAAGAAGATCGTTCTGAATATGGTGCTTTTCACCATGGTGTTCGGCGGCGGTATGATCCCGACCTTCCTTCTTGTTAAGAGCTTAGGTATGTATGATTCATACTGGTCACTCATAATTCCGGGTGCGATAAGCGCGTACAACATGCTTATCATCCGTAACTTCTTTATGGATCTTCCCGCAGGTCTTGAGGAGGCTGCATCAATCGACGGCTGCACAGATATAGGTATATTTATTAAGATAGCGCTTCCGCTGTCACTGCCGGCGCTTGCAACCTTCGGTCTGTTCTATGCGGTAGGTCACTGGAATGCATACTTCGATGCGTTGCTCTATCTTAACGATCAGAAGAAGTATCCGTTCCAGCTCGTTCTGAGAAACATGGTAATGCTCTCGACAGAGAACACAACAAACGATGAGGAGCTTCCGAAGGAATCGCTCAAGATGGCGGTAATCGTTGTCGGTACCGTTCCGATCCTCTGCGTATATCCGTTCCTGCAGAAGCACTTTGCGGCAGGCGTAATGGTAGGCGCGATAAAGGGTTAATAAGGAGGTAAGCTATAATGAGAATTAAAAGAATAGTTTTAACGGCATCGGCGCTTGCGATAGCGGCAACGTCTCTCACAGGCTGTAAAGAGACAAAAAAGCCGATAGACCTTAATGCAAGCTCGCCTTCGATAGAGATAATGACAACGGCGAACAAGACTGGCTCACCCGGTCAGGAGTCACCGGTAGTCCAGGCTATAGAGGATCATCTTGGCAAGGCTATGAGCGAAAAGTACGGCAAGCAGTATGACCAGGTCATACTTGATCTCAATTGGGTGATCTCAACGGCATACGGCGAGAAGGTTACAGCAGCGCTCGGCGCGGGTGAGTATCCTAATGTTATGCTCGTTACCGCGAGAAACTCGTCAATTATCCAGAACTCAAAGCACGGCACATTCTGGGATATAACAGACGCGTTCACAAAGACGGACGAGAAGTTTGTTTCAGAGGATAACCCGGAGGGCTATGTTTATCCGAACCTTGCCGCTGCTAACCCGGTAATAAACAAGAACATATCAGTTGACGGTAAGATCACAGGCATATACCGTGCAAGAACCATCGGCCGTGAGGGTATAACCTATCGACTTGACTGGTGCAAGAAGCTGCATAAGCAGGGGATACTTGACTTTGATGTACCCGAGACAATGGATGATCTTGACGCTATGATGAAGGCATTCACAGAGAACGACCCGGACGGCGACGGTCAGAAGAATACATACGGTATGATAGTTACATCATTCCTTGCAGGTCCTCTTGATAACCTTGCTATCTGGATGGGTTCACCGAACGGCTGGGGCTATGATGAGGAAACTCAGGAGTGGAAGCCTTGGTTTATGTCAGAGGGATATTTCGCGGCTATGACAAAGATGCGCGAGTGGTACCAGGCAGGATATATCAACAAGAACATGGCAACAATGGACCCGAACGACTGGGATAAGGAATTCCTTAACGGCGTCGGCGGTATCCAGATCGACGTTGCAGACCGTGCAAGACGTAACGCTTCCAATATAGTAGAGAAGAACCCGGATGCAGAGGTCGATGTTATCGGCTATGTTATAGGTGATAGTGGTGTTGCCCGCACACTTCCGACAACAGGCTACAACGGCTACTATGTAATGCCGCACAAGACAGTTGAGACGGAGGAGGAGCTTGACTTTATCCTCTCAGTTCTTGACGAGTGTAACGGTGAGGAGGTCGTTGACCTTTGTAACTACGGCTTAGAGGGTGTACACTATAATCTTAACGCAAACGGCAGAGCCGAGTATGTTCGTGACGAGGACGGCAACAACTATCTGTCAAAGGATTATCAGGATCTTAACCAGTTCTCAATGGGTATCCGCGGCGACTATCAGCTTAAGACAGAGTATGTAAATAAGACAGCTGAGAAGGTTCAGCAGGTTTACGACAGCAACGAGGAGTGGGCGGTAAACGATCCTATGGCTCCTTATACGTCAGAGTCATACGCAATGAGCGGTACTCAGCTCGATGCCATAATTGCAGAGGCTAAGACGAATTACATTACAGGCAATCTTGACGAGGCCGGCTATAAGAAGGCTATCGAACAGTGGATCAAGATGGATGGTGCTCTTGTATGCTACGACTTCACACAGGCATTTGAGGATGACGAATCCAACCATGACGAAAACGGCAATCTTATAATTCCGGATTCGGCTAAGTATAAGTTCAGATTTTAACAGCAGGTCATCCCGGGATCCTGAAAACTTTTCCGATCAGGCGGAAAAGCAGCTTGCAGCAGGATTTCGCGGAGCTGATCAAGCCAATATCAAAAATAACGGAGCTTAGAACTCAGTTTTCAGCTTAGTTCTAAGCTCTTTTTTTACTTTATAAGAAATTGCTCGTTTAGCGGCTTTAGATGAAATCTATCTCTGCCGTACCCCAACCCGACCTTTTCAAGCAAAGCTTGAAAAGCCCACCCTGCCCCAAGGCAGGGACAGCAGAGCATCGCCACTATCTCTCCACTAAACTAAAAATAATCGACCTATTCCGGCGCGATACCAGTTGTTTGCGAATGAGTTATATTACGCTTATGGGGGTTTCAGGGGGAAACGCAGTTTCCCCCTGAAACTACTCTACTCTTCCCCCCAAGAATGGGGGGTCAGGGGGGTTGATATGCCGTCAGGCATTTCTTTAAAAAATCTGTTTGATAATAAAAGTTTTTAAATTTCTGTTCAAAATTTGTTCATAAAACATGTTCTTTTTAT
>JAFRDB010000028.1 GCA_017404065.1 Clostridia bacterium | reverse complement strand
GCAAAATGCAACAGCCGACAAAGGGGCTGATTGGCTTTTGATGCAGAATGGACGAAACGAAGTATCATGTGGCAAAACCGCATGATACCTTGCCCGAAGGCGTACGATGGTACGTCGTTGTCAGTAGATTTGCTTTGCAAAGCCGGCGCAAGCGCCGCCCGACTTCTTTCGGGTACACGGTGAGTTTCGTTCATAGCTTAATGGCATTCAATGAACAGAGATTTGCTCAAATGAGCAAATCTCTACCGTAATTGTGTTCATTTGTTAATTGTTATATTTATAAACATAGCAATTAAGCCATTAAGCGGTCTGCGCAAAAGAGGGCAGCCCCTTGTACGCTTTTTGCGAAAAGAAACTCTAACGTACCCATGTACGCCGACGAGCTTGCTTTCGACAAATCCAATCTGATTTTTCGTCGTCTGCAATTTATTTCAGATCTCACTCGTTATCTCACCCAGCGTTTTAGCCTCCGTGTGCTCTATCGGCTTCCATTCCACGTTCTTGAATATCGCAACTATTGTTATTGGTATGTATGTCATCATAAATAACGGGAACGTGAATGTATAAACTATCTTCTTCAGCGGTGACGAATAGATTTTTTTCCATTCCGTGATAGTTGTTATTCCGCCTATAATTAGCAGCGTTGTATACATATTGCACACACCCTCGCCTATGCTGATGATAACCGGCATTATCGATTCTCCGATCAAAAGGCCGGTTAAGAGCGCCGCCACGTTTATTACCACCATGGCTAATGAAAGCACCAACGCCGGCATGATGTTCAGTGTCATGTCCAAGCAGGAAAAACTGCCTTTCTTTGCCGCCAAGCTCAGCAGATCTCTGCCGTAATGACACATAACCTGATAATATCCCTTCGCCCAGCGCATACGCTGGCGTACCGACTGGCTGAATGTGCTCGGCTGTTCATCAAAGAGCACGGCTTTCCTTGCAAATCCGATCTTATGTCCGGCAATAACATGATCCACCGTGAACTCTATATCTTCTGTGAGCAGATAATATCCCCAGCCGCCGAGCTCTTTCGCCACTCGCTTGCCGAACATAAAACCCGTTCCCGATATGGCACAGCTCGTGCCGGCAAGGTAGCGCGGATAATTAAGGTACTTCGACTCGCGCAAAAACCAGAGTCCGTAACCCGCTGTTATCCAGTTATCACCGTAGTTCTTGGAGTTTCTGTAGCTCGTGAGTATTTCATACCCGTCGCAGAAGGTGTTGTTCATTTCCTCAATATACTTTGTGTCAATGACATTATCAGCATCAAGAACAAGATAGGCATCATAATAGTTTTCGCCCTTCTTCTCCCATATCTTCCTTATAAGAAAATCAAGCGCGTAGCCCTTGCCGATATTGATATCGTCAAACCGTTTATATACGTCAGCGCCACAGCTTTCGGCAATCTCCGCCGTATTGTCCGTACAGTTGTCAGCGACAACATAAATATCAACAAGCTCTGCCGGATATGTCTGAGCCTTTATGCTGCCGATCAGATTTTCTATCACTGATGACTCGTTCCGCGCCGATATGAGCACCGCCACACGGTTGCGTCCTCCGGCGGGTGTATGGCGTTCCTTTTTTACAAACGGTATTATTATATATATGAACTGATATATGTAGCAGATAAAAAAGGTCATTCCGATGACATAATTAATTGTTGTTATATACTGCATTTTATACTCCTATATTTACAAAGCCTATAAATACAACTGTATATTTTACCATATCACATTAACTATTTCAAGTCCTAATAATCAACAATTATCTTACAGATTCGTTACACTGTATTGTTCAGTATTTGATCTTATTTATAGGAATATCGTTTTCTTCCGCTATAGCGCGAAGCTCCTCATATTCCGGCTTTATACGCTCCGCCCCCCAGCCGTATGAGCGCTTCGCGCTGACTGTGCCATAGTTTGTGTTGAGCTTCGTCTCCTCGCGTGTGAGAGTATACCGACGGCAGACATACTCCCGCACACCAAGCGTTGTGGTATGCAAAAACAAAAGCCTCAGCATCTTCTCACGGTCGCTTTCACGGCACATACATGTAAGCAGAACACCGGGACGGTTCTTCTTCATGCCGATAGGGATAGTAAATACGTCAAGCGCGCCTGCGGCAAACAACTTCTCTATTACATAGCCTATGCCCTCGCCTGTCATATCATCGAGATTACAGCGCAGCTCCGCCACCTGCTCTGTGCCGTCCTCTGTCTCTCCCAGCATTATCCTGACACAGTTTGCGACTTCAAACTCCTTGTGACCCATGCCGTAGCCGATTGCAGTCACCTTCATGACCGGCATCGACATGAACAAAGACGCAAAGTGCCGCAGCAACGCTGCGCCCGTTGGTGTGCACAGCTCGCTTTTTATCTCGCCGCTATAGGTCGGTATCCCGCGTAAGATATATGCTGTTGCGGGCGCAGGCACAGGGAGTATTCCGTGCGCACATTTTACTGTTCCGCTGCCGACATTTACCGGAGACGCGATAACTCTATCCGGAGCAAGCTCCTCCATCGCAAGGCAAACCCCCGCAATATCGGCAACCGCATCCATGGTACCCACCTCGTGAAAGTGTATTTCTTCCACCGGCATACCGTGCGCTTCGCTCTCCGCCTCCGCGATCAGCTTATACACGGCAAGCGCATTTTTCTTTACAGCCTCCGATACCGCAAGCTGGTTTATTATATGCTCAATATCGCGCGGTCTGCTGTGGTGATGATGGTGATGATGGTGATGCTCATGCATATTTTCATCCTCAGCGGCACCCATAACGTCAACCTCGATCCGCGTTCCGATCACGCCGCATTTTGACTGTTTTTTAAGCTTATATGTAACTTTCGGCACACCTATTGAATTCAGCCGGTCAACAAACGCTTCCGGCTGTGGCATAAGCTCAATGAGCGCGGCGAGTAGCATATCTCCCGCCGCGCCCATGGTGCATTCTATGTATATTGTCTTCATAATTATGACTATTTTTACCTTTCCAAACTCATGACCATTAGATTCCTTCCACAAAACCTAAGTTTGAGAGAAAATCGTTCAGATCGTGCGTTTGAGCAAGCGCCGTGTACTTAGTTGTACATAAGCTTGCGAAAACGTGCGAGATGGTGAGCAACACGCCCCCATGTTGCAGGCGTGTTGCGTAGCAACCGGGATGCCAGGTCGAGCAGGCGGCTTTACCGCCGACCAGACAAACGCCGTAGCTGGGCGATTTTATCCAAACTTAGCCTTTAGGATGATTTGTTTCTATATCCTCAACAAGGATCTTAACGACATCTGTTGCATCAAAATCACTTGCCGTTACGGCAACGCTGTGGCTGAATACAGTGCCGGCGTCCTCGCAGGACCATACGGCGTATATGGTGTTTTCATACTTGTATATCTCAACAAGGGAATTGCTAAGCTTGTATTCCTCCTGCTTTTTACCGCCGTAGATACCGGATATGTCCTTGTCGCCGGGCGCTGTTCTTATAACCATATCCGCGCCTGCGCCTACCTCCCAGCGTCCTACCAGCTCTGCCATGTTCTCCGTGTCAAGATAGCGGTAGCCTCCCGCTTCTATCTCCGCCGGCTCTGACGGAACAGCAACCGCATATTTTATTTCAGCTTCTTTGTTTATTACCGCATTGAGGTCATCAAGAGATGCAAATTCACGCCACGGATTTGCTACATCTACCGGAGCGCCCTCTGTCGGCTCTATGTCCTTTGTTACAATGACTGTATGGTTTTCCTGATCCCATTCGACCTTACTGCTCATGCCCTCTGCTATCGCTCTTACGGGCACCACAGTCCTGTCGTTTACGATCTTTGCCGCCACGTCCAGCTCGACCGCCTTGTCATTTACAAACATCTTGTCTGAGCCGACCTGCATAACTATGCTTACCGCGCTGATCGGATCGTATGAGATAACAGTCTGCGTTTCTCCGTCCCATTCCACAGTCGCGCCAAGCGCCTCAAATATAGCGCGCATCGGAACAAGCGTACGGTCATTTTCTAAAAACGGTGTCTGATCGGCAAATACCACCTGTTCACCGTTCACAAGCACCTTGATCTCGTCATCTGCTACGGCTGAAATCCCTATAGCTGATGCAGCCAGCACCGCTGCAATCGTTAATGAAATATATTTCTTCATGTTGTTTCCTCCTTGAATTTTAGCTTATAAATGCATTATATCACAGCTTTTCGATTATTGCAATGGTTTTTTTCAGAATATATGCAGTCCGGATAATTTGCCGGAAATATTTGACTAAATACATCCTAACGTCTTAACGCATCACTCATGTCATATTTGATCGGTTTTTCTTATCGCTCTATTTTCAATATGTCCGCCTTGCCGTATTTACGGAACACGGTGAGTCCGTTCTCGTGCGAGGTCTGCCATCCTGCAGAGCTTGTTCTCGCATCGCCGACTACGGCTGCGTTCATCATTCCTCCGTCAGCAAACCTTACAACCGCGCTCGTATCTGACTTTGAGATCTTTGCCGGCAGATTTACCGACACGATCTTAAGTCCTTTCTCCTCGCCGGAAGCGGATATTTTTATTCCCCTGTCAAGCGACGCATAGATCATATTGTCACGCGTATATGAAACACTCGCCCGGACACTGTATGCATCAGCATTAATATCATCAGCAAAAATAATCCTCACTCCACAGCAGCTCTGGTAGTTCTCATCATAAAGCGGCATATCCACCGAACGCGGAGATGCACAGAGCAAGAGTCCGTCTTCTGTTCGCTTTGCGCGGACATGGTTGTTCATTGACGCTGCAGCCATTTTTACAAGTTGATTTTCCATGACAAAATTATATCCGTAATCAGTCACTATGCCATCAACCAGTCTGATCTTGTTATCCTCATCATCGGGGTCTCTGTAGATATAGTCACAATGGTTATAAAACAGGAGCGGAAGCTCGTATTTCGCGCTCACTCTTGTGTATTCCTGCGGGCCGTTCGGGATCGTACAGGGCTGGAGCATAAGCATACCGTTATCAAGGTAGAACGGTGCGAGGATCGAATTCTCCGCGCTTGCCTCCGGCATAGCCTCGCTATTGGGCGTTTTGGAGCCGCTGTTCCACAAAAGACCGGCTTCAAACTGCTTTTTGTAAGTGCCGTCATAGCCGTTTGTATTGTCAAACAACGCATCATAGCCCACTTTGCTTGTGCGCCACGTGTGCTGATTAATTCCGCCGCCTGTAAAATCAAGTCCGTAGGACTTAAATGCGTTTTTGTGATACTCCAGCTCTCTTTCATCATGGAACGGGTCAGCGTAATCATGCGACATTCCATGCACGCCTACATAAATACCGCGTTTTTTGAAGCCGTCTATTTGCTTTTTCAGTTTATCCTTATACGGAAAGTATTCGCTGTCAACAGGCACTGCCATGCCATACTCCAATGAGCCTGCCAAAAGATCAAGCGCTCCATCGCCGTTTATATCATAAAAACGCGGCACACAGTTCGTACCGAATTTCAGGTTGTTATTACCCTTATAGTTTCTTTCTGAGCCTTCCAGATAACCGACCAGTTCATTGTTTTCAAACCGTCCTATATATCCGTCAAATGTTCCGGCGTACAGCTCATTTATGCCGTCATTGTCAGTATCGGCTATGCATGGCGCGCACCATGTTGAGATTTCACCAAGTGTTTCATAGCTGTCAAACGTTACTCCATAGGCACCGATCGCGCCGTAATATATGCGCAGCTCTCCGCCGCGGCTGCCTACCGCCATATCCAAAATCCCGTCGCCGTTCAGATCGCCAAGCGCGGGCATAGCATCAACAAGGCCGGTCTCCATTACAACACCTACATCCTCTAAGATCATACCGCGGCTGTTTTCAAATACTCTGATAACACCGTCCTCACTGCCGCTGATAATTTCAGCTTCACCGTCATTGTCGATATCCGCAAGCACCGGTGACGAATATGCGCCTACGCTTATCGGGATTCCGTCCGCATCGGTAAAGCAGCATTCATATCCGAACTCATAATTGGTCTTCATGCCGTAGCCTTCAAAGAAATAGATCCTACCATCGGCACTTCCGCATATAAGATCCATGTTGCCGTCACGGTTATGATCCGCAGGCCATGGATATGCGCGTTTTGTATAATCCGCGCTGTCCTCAAAGTAGCTTATAGTGTTATCATAATAATCAAGCGACAGCCACTTTTTTCCGCTCACAAAGTGCGTGCCGGAGGAATATGCGTTTTCGTAAGGATCCATTTCATATTTGCCGCTATTGTTCAAGGCATAGGTCACACTCTCTGCGCGGCGGAACCAGATATACGGATTTCTTGCAAGCGTGAATGACGGTACCTGACCATAGTTCTCGCACATCTCTTCAAATATTTCCGCACTTTCGTTCTCAATTCCGGTTATGTCCTCATAATGAAGCTCCCATGACGCTGCCGGACGCGCAAAGCTGCCCGATACATTTTCGACCGCATAGCCGTATTTCCTTATAGAAACAAGCTCAGCAAAGTAATCGCGCAATAGCTTATTCGCGCCGATAGTTGAAGCGGCAAGCGGCTCACCCGTATCGGCGGGCGAAAGATTGTTTACCGAAAAATTATTGGGAAGAAGCGGATTTGTGAAGAACACGGTACCATTGCCATATTCGTTTAAAGTATAAACGCCAAGTCCGTCCATTGAAGCGAGACATACTGCCGTAGACGGAACGACACCAACGCCGTAGCTCTGCAGGGACAAAACGGTCTCGTAATTCACATAGTTTTCATATAAATAGCAAAAGTCACGAATCAATCCCACGATTCTTTCCGTCTCTCTGCTGCCGGTTTCCTCATACGTCATACGAACCGGACATTCACCGATAGGTTCAAAGCTCTGTGCGCCTATAAAATCATTGCCGAAAATGGTATATGTTTCGTTGTCAAGAAACACGCCACCTCCGTTTTTTGCAAACTCCATAACCGCCTCGGCATCAAAAGACGGCACCTCCGTTACGCTTTTGTCTATATACAGAATATCATACTCTGAATAGCTTCCTCCATCAAGCGCATCCACACGGCTTACTTCAAGCGTTGCAACAGTGGATGCGCTTAAAAGCTCGTAGGCATTCTTTGCCGTTACGCTGTCACCTGCCGCAACCACAGCCGCGGTAAGCGTTTCGGGATCATCGACCTTCACCTGCGCGCCGCATGACGCAAGCAAAACTGATGAGATCAGCAGCGGGATCAATTTTTTCATATCAGAATGCTTCATATATGAACGCTCCATTCCCGGTAAAAAATATACACACCAAGACAAACATAGCAAGGTATATTAAAAATGTTAATATGGTTTTTAATACCTTCATAGCCAGAACCTCCTACAACCACCCGTCCATCAGCTCCGTAAAACGAGGCGCACCTATGTCATAATTTAAGTGGCCTGTGTCATAGAAGCACTCAGGGGCGAGTGTTGTTTCCAGATCAAGTACCTCAATACCGTATTTTGTAAACACCGCGTCTGCCATGCCGCGGACATCCTTCATAAGCTGCGGCATCTCAAGCGATGTGTTCCATGGCATCCATACCGCGCGGACGCGTATGCCGTTGTCATTACAGTATTCGATGACCTTTGCAAGCGCTTCCACGTTCTTTTCGAATTTTTCCTTTGGCAGATTGTAATAGTTTGTAGAATAGCTGTCATAAATATCCTTAAGAGCGCGGTCTGATAGTCTTCCATGATACACGTGTTTCTCCTGCCCATAGTATTTAAACGGCAACGGATTTTCACCATGCAGAAGATTGTTAAAGCCCCGTTCTATAAGCGGAAAAAATCGGTCACGCTCAAAATATGCGTATGGCACATAGATCGGTTTATGCCATATATAGGTTGGGTTTGTTTCGAACTCGTCATAAAGCGTCAGATAGTTAAGCCCTATTACAAGATCTGTGCCAACATCAATATAATGTCCACGCAGCATCTCCCATAGGTCGGTTACAACGCCATAGTCAAGCCCGAGATTTATATATCCGGCACCACTCTCCTTCTCCATATAAGATGAGATCACAACGCTGTTGCCGAAAAACACCCTGTCCCATTGTTTTTCAGGATGGTCACGCTCTGTTATTTCAAAGTCATTCTTTACAAAATAATCACTGTTTTTTATGAAATTTGTATGCGTAAGCGCGATGTCGCAGACGAAAACCGCCAGCACCGCCATTGTGAGTGCTGCAAGCTTTTTCATAATCTTATAAATCCTTTCAAAATTTCGATCAGCTGCGGTGTAGAAACCGTCATCAGAAGTGTGTTCAGCGCAAATATTCCGTTTACCAGCAAACATCTTGATACATATACCGCTTTGTTCATTTTGCGCTTATCCGCAGTGGTGAGTCCCAATAAATTTTCTCCGCCGAGAACAATGCCGTTATAAACACCGCAAATAATATACGGCAGAGTAAAACCGTGCCACATATCCATAATAAACATTACCATGAACCCAACCAAAGCACTTGCCCAGCGGTTAAGTCTTTTGCCGTTTAAAACCACAAAGATATGCTCCCGTACCCAGTCGGAAAGAGTTATGTGCCAATGCCTCCAGAACTGCGTGTATGAAGCGGCAGTCCACGGCTTTCGGAAGTTCTCAGGCGTTGTGTAGCCCATCACGCTTCCTGTCGCAATGGCAATATCGCTGTAGCCTGAAAGATCAAAAAACAGAAACAAATAGCTCATCAGAAGTATTAACAAACATATATACCAAAGCTTATCAACTTCGTTTACGAGGAACATAAAAAACGTCTGTACAAAATACAAAACGACCATTTTCTTAAACATTCCTCTGATAAATCTTTTCAGAAACCCGATAAACTTTTCCGCTGTAAGCGGTGCGGGTTTATTAAACACACGCAAAAAATCACGGTAGCGGAAGATCGGTCCGGCTGTGAATGTCGGAAAAAACAACATATAGTTCATATATGCAAGAAACTCCACATTCATATCAGCATAATATACAAAGTACATCGCGTCAACCGCTTTAAGCATGTGATAGGATATGCCCACAAAGGTTATTATGACCGGCAGCTGCGGAAAAAAATCACGCATACGCCCATAGAAGAACGGGATCGTGCAAAGCAGACTAAAAAACACGAAGAAAAACCGCCTGCTTTTTTTCAGCGGTTTTAAAATTCGCGCAAATATGAATGTTATGAGCGCGTAGCCTATGCTGAAAAGCGCAAGCTGCCACGATACATACATTATAACAGCAACAGACGCAGCAATAAGCAGCTTAGGGCCCAAATCCTTTTTTAAAACCAGACGCGAGAGCCCTGAAACAAGTATCATTGCCGCTGTTGCTATGAGCATACGGAGCAATACATCCGTTTGAAGATACCACATTTAGTAATACTCCTTAGCTGATTTTTTCGTAAACAACCTCTGATATTTCATCAACAGTGTTCATCGGGTAAAGCGTAATGTCCCTCTGGGTGATTTTTATTCCATAATGTTCCTCAACGAAATGGATTATCTCAACCGCGCCGAATGAATCAACAAAGCCCTCGTTAAACAGGTGCACATCATCGGCAAAATCCGGATCATCGCCTATTTCAAATTTGTCAATTATAAATGCTCTTAATGTGTTCTTGATATCTTCCATTTTAACTATCTCCTTCTATATAAGCTTTCCTTAAGCCCACCCTGTCGATCTTGCCGCTCGCGGTGTGTGGGAATTTCGCCATTGTTACTACTCTCGCGGGCACCATATAGCCGGGAACAAAATCCCATAGCGACATTCTGTATTTTCTCGGCGCGATTTCCTTATCCGTTTCTACAAACAAGACAATCTCCTGCCTGACCTTGTCAAATAATGCGCAGGCGCTTAATACTCCGTCAAGCTGAGCCGCGGCGTTTTCCAGGTCGCCAAGCTCTATTCGGTTGCCTCTGAGCTTTATCTGATTATCGCGCCTACCCATGAACATAATATTTCCATCCTCGGCCTCATAGACCAGATCACCGGTGCGATATATCTTATCGTGATACTTTGTATTTAGCGGATTCTGCACAAATACGCGGCTTGAAATATCCGGCGCGTTCCAATATTCAAGCGAACGTCCCGATGTGGATATACACAGCTCGCCTGGCTCGCCTATCCCGCACCTCTTATTGTCCTCATTTAAAATCAGAACACGCATATTTTCGCATGCCTTACCTATGGGAAGCGAGTCGCTGTCGCTGAACTCACGATCAACTTTATAGTATGTGCATACATTTGTCTCTGTCGGGCCGTAAAGGTTTGTATACGCGCTGTCCGGCAATTTTTTTCTCCAAATGTTAAGCTGCTTGCAGGGCATAACCTCGCCGGCAAATAAAATATTTTTCAGCTTCGGCAATTCCACGGCATCAAGCGCACCGCTATTGGCAACACTTATCATTACAGTCGGCACCCAGAAGATGACCGACACCTCTTTTTCCGCAACATACTCCATCAGCTTGTCTGGATACATAAACAGCTTTTCCGGGATTATCAGCGTTTTCGCCCCCGTATAAAGTGTTGTATATACATCAAATATTGAGTTGTCAAAGTGGAACGGCGAATTAAGTCCGATAATGTCATTTTCGTTTATATCAAAGGCCGCCTTTATCCAGCTCGCATAATCTATAACGCCGCGGTTTGAGATCGTTACGCCCTTCGGCACTCCTGTTGAACCTGACGTGTGCATTATGTATGCCCCGTCAAGATCACACACCTTGTATAGCGCGTCATTTACCGCCGCATCATCACTCCCGCCTGTCAACTCTTCAAGCACTGCTATTTCCGTGTCAAGAGCCAATTTTGAAAGGCTCTCCTTCCCCTCTGCGTCCGTTATTATCATGGACGGCTTCAGATTTGCGGTTATGGTTTCCATCCGAACCGGCGCGATCGTGTACTCGACCGGCGCGTATGGCGAACCGGTGTATAGAACACCCATAAACGCTACGATCGAATCCACGCTTTTGGGAAGATGGATTATTATCGGATATTCCCTGCCGGTTTTTACACGCGATAATATGCCGCTTGCAAGTGCGCGGCTCCTCGCGCGCAGCTCGGTAAACGACAGCTTGCTATCCATATCCTCAAATGCCGTTTTATTACAGAATTTTTCCGCGGCTCGCTCTAAAAGGCACACCGCGCTATTCATAAACAGATCCATATCAGTTTTCCTCTTTTAAGCTGTTTTTCAGCCTTACCCTGTCGATCTTATCGTTTGCCGTATGCGGAAGCTTGTCCATTATCTTCAGCACCGCCGGCAGCATATATGACGGTATATATCTTTTCAGCTCCATATTAAACTTGCGCAACTTAAAATCCGTTTCACTCTCGATAAACATCACAATGCGTTGATTTTCCGCGTCAAAAACGGCACAAGCCCCCTTTACACCGTTAACGCACATGGCTGCATTTTCAATCTCACCAAGCTCAATGCGATTACCCTTTACCTTGATCTGATTATCCATGCGTCCTAGGTAGATAATTAGCCCCTCATCATCTATATATGCCAGATCGCCAGTGCGATAAAGCCGCTCCTCATAGAACGGATTTACAGGGTTCTGCATAAACACCTTGTCCGTGATCTCCTTGTTGTTCCAATACCCAAGGCTGACACCGGTCCCGATCACGCACAGCTCACCCTGTTCTTTTGGCTTGGCTATTTCGTTTTTCTCGTTAAGAATGACAATTCGCATATTCTCGCACGCCTTGCCGATCGGCAGCGGATCACTGTCCTTGAATTCCCGATCTACGATATAATATGTACAAACATCCGATATTTCGGTAGGTCCGTACAAATTCGCATAAAGACAATGCGGCTGTGCCTTGCGCCAAATATTCAGCTGCGTGTTTGGCATTACTTCACCGCAGAAGGCGACATTTTCGAGTTCCGGCAGCTTGATCTCTTCCAGCGCTCCGCTATTGGCAACATTGATCATGACCGTTGGCACCCAGAATATCGTGGTGATATGATTATCACGCACAAACTCCGGTAATTTCAGCGGGAACATAAACAACGTTTCTGGGATTATTATCATTTTCGCTCCCGTTAACAGACAGGAATATATATCGAAAATGGAATTGTCAAAGTAGAACGGCGCCTGGTTGCCGAGAACTGAATTCTCATCAATACCAAAGGTTTTCGCCACCCACATCGCATAATCCACTACGCCTCTGTGTGGCACTGTTACGCCCTTTGGCGCGCCTGTTGAGCCGGAGGTGAACATAATATATATCGGATCTGTGTCGATAACGGAGCCAAGCGTTCTGTTTAAGAGTGCTTCGTCCGTTATGGTTTTTAAAATCTCATCATATATATGTACTGAAAATGTCTCGGGAATGTTCATGGTTCTGAGCGTTTCCGTTCCGGCTTCATCTGTTATGATATGACCTCTTCCTTCTAAGCTGTCTACGATCTTCTGTATGCGGTTTGCAGGCATATCATAGGCAACCGGCACATAGGGATTAGCACTGTACATTGCTCCCATAAAGCATACAAGACAAGAAATGCTCTTTTTAAGATATACTATTACCGGCGCACTCATATACCCATCGGGCGATGTTACGGCTAAGGCTGTTCCAACAGCCATTCCCTTGTTTTTCAGCTCCTTAAAGCTGATCTTGCTCCATTCATCCTCGACCGCGGTTTTTTCACCGTATCTCTCCGCCGCTATATCCAGCATTCTCACCGCGGAATTCAAGTGTACCATAATTCCCTCCATATACAATATCACTTCATAAACAGGCATTCAAACATGCTCATTTTTCATAGTTTCCCATGATATCATAAAATGACAGGTTTGTCAAGGGCGGCGGCATTGTCAAGCACGGTTTTTGCATGAGTGAACAAACGGTTAATAATCGTTTGATTTTCAGTTCATCGGGAGAGATGTTGGTGGGGTTCCCTCCCCGATAAACTGTAATTTACGAGTTTCTTCACATATAAATTACTCATTCAAAAAACGTATATTGCCAAACGTATCATTCCACCGCAACCCGGATAGACGCATTTTCATCCGCAAGACCCTGAACAATTATACCAAACACGACTCCTGCTTCCGGCTCAAATGAATATCCGTCTACCGTCCTGCTGATAAGCTTTGTTATACCGTTGGAGGTCACCTGGGCATTTACTGTTCCAAAGGCATACGGCGTATATGCCGCGCCGTTTGTTACCCCGACCATCCAGCCGGTCGCAGTGCTACCGTCGGCGGCCGTCACCGCTTGGGTTTCGCTGCAAACAATATCCCAGCTTACAGGGTCGTCCGATGTGGTTATCTTTGGATAAGCCGCTGTCGGAGCAAGATAATTGAGAGTCCTCTCTCCGTCCTTTGCGAGTGCAGCCGAACCTATATAATAGCTTGTGTGCGGCGGCTGGTTATAGCCAACGTTTTCTATCGCCACTCCCGTCCTGTACTGACTGTCGTGCATCAGTGTGTAAAGTCTGTACTCCGTGTATTCCACCGGAACAAACACCCGCAGTCCCGTTCCGTCGCTCTTTCTGAATATTATCTCCTCGCGCCAATCACCGAAAAGGTCGGCTGAAATGCAAGGATTTCCCTTTGTGCCGTTATTTGAAGTTATATCCGCAAATCGGTTTACGTTATTGCCCCAGCTGTAGCGCTTTAGTTCCGGACCGCTGCTTCCTTCCACAAGCTTTGAAAGCAGCTCCTTTTCCTGAAGCTCCCTTGCAAGGTCACCGTCCCAGTATACCGCAAAGCTATAGAAGTTATACGAATTGCTTATCGGCGTTGTATCCGACAGTTTTTTCGCCGAAGTACCATTCCAGCCGAATGAACCGGCAACACCCGATGTCCAGAACTGCGAATAGCCACTATCAGTGTTATCAAGGAAGTTATCCATGATGCCTCGCGCGTTATCGCCGTCCGTCGCCTGATGCGCGAGTATTCCGCCGTCCGAAGCATTACGCAGCTCCGTACCGTAGCCGATCTTACATACCGATTTCCACTCGTGGACAGTGAAAATGTCCTGGCTGCCGTTATTGTCAAAATCGCTTATATGATGCGCGTCTCCGTGACCGTGACCTGTAGTGTTCATAACTGTTCCGTCATCATCTATAACAGCCGAGCCGAACACTATCTCGTCCCTGCCATCACCGTCCGCATCACATACGCCGAGGCTATGGTTGCCTTGACCGTAGACGGAGAAATCTGAAATTTCCACCGCTACGGTTTCCACCACATTGCCGTCCGCATCGGTAATATCCTCCGTTACGGTCGTAGCTCCTTTATCTGAGGTATAGGTAGTTTTTTCACCGTTTTTATCGGTAACGCTGTACTCTGTTGCGCTCGGACTTTCGTGCAGCCACAGCTGCGAAATAGCGCTCCCGTCCCAATTATATGCTGCCGCTACCGTTTTTGCGTAATAGCCGCGCGTCATGATAAGGCTCGGTGTTGTGCCGTTAAGATATGCCACACCCGCAAGGAAACGATCTACCCTGTTGCCCTTGCTGTCACCCCAGTCGGATACATCACCGCGCTCTATAAAATCTGTAGTATAGAGCGCCCTTCCCGTTTGCCCGTCAAATATCGTGAGATATTCGGGGCCGCTCAATATATATCCCTTGTTGTTTCTGTAGTTTGCATTATTATCGGCATTCACGATCTCATCTGTATCGCCCGCCTCCGTTACATACGCGCCCGTACCGTCAATCGAACCGGGCGCGGTCTTCATCGCTATCTCCGAATAGCCGTCACCGTCAAGATCATACACGATAAACTGTGTATAATGCGCACCGGCGCGTATATTCTTACCGAGGTTTATCGGCTGCGTCCATAGCTCTGTACCGTCAAGCTCATACGCGCCTATATATACGTTTGAGGTCAGTCCGCTCTTTGAGTTATCCTTCGAGTTCTCCGGATCCCATTTGAGGACTATCTCATATTCGCCGTCACCGTCAAGATCGCCCACACTCGCGTCGCATGCGGTATATGCCGCAGCTGTGCTGTCCGATGTTCCGTCAGCTGCCGCCGCGGGCGCTTCGGGAGACGGAGACATTATGGGAATATCAAAATATGCGCTTGTATTTCTTACCATCCAGTCCGCCGAATTGGAGGTATTTATGTATGTGCCCTTGGGAGTAACTGCCGTTTCGCTGCTGATGCCTGCTCCGTGAGGCACTACTATATAGCTGCTGCTTGCGCTGCCGCCCTTATCGGTATAATTTGTCGCGGCATGGACGCCCGTGGTGTGTATTTTTTCTCCGTTGCGGTATATATCAAATGCTTGATTTGCAAGGCTTTCGGTGCCCAAAAGCCGCCATGAGAGATATACTCCCGAACCTGTATATACTGCGTATGTTCCGCGTCCGAGCTGCTCCATGCGTCGCAGCTCACCCGAATGTACCGGCTCCGGATATGAGTGATCGCCCGTTCTGACTATTAAGACGTAGTCAAGCGCGGCGCGCGTATTTGATGCCTTAACGCTCACCGTATCGTTTATATCCAGCAGAATACCGGTATACTCCTTTACTGTCTGATAATTGCTCGTCTGGCTGATCGTTTTGGTGCTTTCGCCCATTGTTACAGTGGTATTGGTGTTTGATGCTACACCGCCGTTTGTTGCTCCCAGCGCGATGATAACGGTATAGAGTCCGTTTTCCTCCGCCGTAAAAATGTCTTTTCCTTTCGTCCCTATTTGTGTTACCTTTCCGTTTGATACATAATCCGAATGCCCGTAGGCGTCGCTGTCGTCAAACTCGGTATAGAAGTATTCTCCCTTTTTATATGCGAGGGACACATTTTCCGTCACCGAATTTGCGCCCGCCGTCAGCACTGTGCTGTGCTGATACTTTGTGCCGTGATCGTCGCTGCTGTTCGAGGTCTTATACAGATCGCCGTCCTCGCCCGCAAAATATGCAGGCACTGTGTAGCGGTAGGTGTCGCCGTCGGCATAGTCTGCCGCGGAGATGTCCGTTGAGTCTGTTTTTACGGTTGAGCCGTTGTAATTATAGGAAACATCAACGCTTGACGCCGAATAACTCGTATGTGTGCTGTACAGCTTCATATTATCAAAAGCCCACGCGAAGTTGTTACTGCTTGCATTGCCCGTATATTGCAGCTCTATCTTGGCAATATCCGATACCGCGAGATGCTGCGCTGCGCCGTTTTTATTCGTGTCTGTCGTTCTTTTAAGATTTATGTTTATATAATCGACTGAAAATGCCACAGTATCGTTATCTATATCGAATACAAAACCGATATTTAATGCCGTGGTATTTTTGCCGCGCCAATCCATCTTATCCGCTGTTCTGTCCAGCGCTGTATTTTCAGGATCGTACAGCTCAAAATAAGCGTCATCGTCACCGCCGCCGATCTTTCTCGGCTGCGCATACGCTATAACGGTTCCGGCACTGTTATAAAATTTGAGCGTTATCCCGTCAGGTGTGGTATTACTGAAATGCCCATACATATCCGTGCTGAAATAAAGCTTTCCGCTTGTGACAGGCTCCGCAAGAGTATAGTCTGTTGTCGCGGTCGTTTTGTTTCTCACCTGCGTTTCCAACACACTGCCGGACGCGTAGGTGGGATAGTCGCTGTAATCCGATGACACCGTGCCGCCCATTGCCGGCTTAGCGATCTCTGTGACCGAAACAAGTCCAAAATGATTATTGCCGCTTGCGGCGGAGCTGAAATCTCCCACCGATGATGTCCATCCGGAGCCGCTGTAATTATCAAAAGTCTCCGCCGCAGCCGAGGAGCCGATGTAATCCACCTCCGCTGTCGCAGCTTCGGCTGTTTCTCCGCCCGTAACAAGAATGCCCGACGCAAGCGGCAGCACCATAACTGCAGAAAGAAATATTGATATGAGCTTGTGTGACTTCATGATGTTTCCTCCTATTATTAGTGTCATCTTATATAATTATATCATAAAAGACCAGATTTGAAAAGTAAAAATTTCTTTTTTAAATAATTTCCCTTTTAAGCCATCTTCCGCGCAAAAGTCGTATCAAAAACAGCACACCTCTAAGACACAGCTCACCGCACATTGCCATCCAAAACCCGCGAAGTCCGAATATCCGAACAAGCGCAATGGCCGGACATATCCGAAAGCCCCACATACTGATAAGGCTGAGCACACCCGGTACAAGCGTGTCACCCGCACCGCGCATTGCTCCCGCGCAAACGATCGACGCTGCATATAGCGGCTCTGCGAACGCCTCTATCCTTAGCACCGACACGCCGAGCCGGCGCACCTCCTCTGACGTCGTAAGCACTCTGAACATAGCCGGCGCAGTAATATACATGATAACTCCCATAAACGCCATTATGCCTATTCCGAGCAATACCGACGCGCGCGCAAACCGCGCCGCGGCATCACGCCTCCCGGCGCCAATGCTCTGCCCAACCAGTGTAGTTGCCGCCGCGCCTATACCGTAGCCCGGCATATAGCAAAGACTCTCTGCCGTTATCGCAAGCGAATTTGCTGCAATAGACACGGTGCCGAGCGGAGCAACTATAATTGTTGCTACAAGATACGCTCCGCACATTATAGAATGCTCAAACGCAGACGGTATTGCGATACGCGCAGCCGTACGCATACAGCTCCGTTCAAACCGCCACCTGCCGCCATAGCGGAATGCCAGCTGCGGTGATCGCACACAGAGTGCATACAGCATCGATCCTGTTACCGCAAGCTCCGCAAATACAGTGCCGAGCGCCGCGCCCGCAACGCCCAGCCCCGCTCCCGGAACGGTAACCGCCGATCCGAAAATATCTATCTGCCGAGTCGGAAATATCAGAAAAAAGTTAAATATTACATCGAGAACACACAGTAGAATGTTAAGCTCGCTCGGTGTTTTCATATCGCCGCTACACTGGAGCATGGCTCCGGAAATATACCGAAGCTGCATCACGGGCAGAAATAATGCGTAAATACGGAAATACACAGCGGCATCTCCGCGTATCTCTTCCGCTCCGCCCAGCCAGCCCGGAAGCGAACCGCTTATTGCGACCGCAATCATCATTAGTGCAATACCGAACAGCACTACAAACATCATTCCTTGCCGAACAACATTGCGCACGTCTCCGTCTCGCTTTGCTCCCACAAGCTGCGCCACCTGGACAGAAAAGCCTGTAGACGCCGCAAGACTCAGTCCGCCGATCAGCCATGTAGTTGTGCTCACCAAGCCTATTGCCGCCGTTGAGTTCGCGCCGAGACTGCCTACCATTGCCGCGTCTATATATTCCATCAGCACAGTGGTAAGCTCTGCCAGTATCGTCGGAATGCTCAGCCGAATTACCATACCGAGCATTTTTCTTAGCGTCAGCTCTCCGTCAAAATTAAGCTCCTTCATCTTGTCTTATATCCGTTGATGCCATCCTTCAATCTTTTTAGTCCGTCAAGGACACTTTCTCGCGGACATGCGATATTAAGCCGCAAGAACGCCTCTCCGCCCGCTCCGTATCCGGAGCCCGCGGAAAGATAAAGTCCGGTCTTACGCCGAACAAATTCCGCCAATCCGGTAGAATCTCCGCAAAGCGAACCGCAATACAGCCACAAAAGGTATGTCGCCTCTGACGGGACATAGGTTATATCCGGTATTTCTTTGTTCACATACTCCGCTACTATTCGTCTGTTTTCCTCTATATACTCTCTCAACGCGTCAAGCCACGGTGCGCCTTGCGTAAACGCCGCGACTGCTGCCGTCACCGCAAAGCTGTTCGGCTCCGCCACCTCGTCTGTATTGAGAGCACGTACTACACGGTTATATATAAGCCCGTTCTCTGCATACACCGCCGCCGTCTGTAGGCCCGCAAGGTTAAATGCCTTTGTGGGAGCAATACATGTCACGCTTATATCACGGCAGAGCTCCGAGACAGACGCGAACGGAACATAGCTCTTCCCCGGAGCGGTAAGATCACAATGTATCTCATCACTTACCACGATCACATTATTTTCCGCACACAGCTCACCTATCCGCATGAGCTCTTTTTTACTCCATATACGCCCCACAGGATTATGCGGGTTACAGAGTATCATCATGGTTGTCTGCGGCTCCCTGAGTCCACGTTCGAGCAGATCAAAGTCTATGTGATAAGAATTGTTCTCGTATTTAAGCGGACACTCAAGCGGAACTCTTCCATTGTTCAGTATGGAATTATAGAAAATATTATAGCACGGCGTAAGCAGCAAAACACGCTCCGCCGTTGTGGTGAGCTTACGCACAACAGCCGACAACGCCGGAACCACCCCTGTACAGAACACGAGTCTCTCACGGCGAAGCTCAAAGCCGTGCCGCTTCCGCCACCAGCTCACATACGCGTCATACCACTCATCCGGTACAATGTTATATCCGAATACACCATGAGCCGCTCGATCCGCGATCACCTTTCTGATCTCCGGCGCGGTCTCAAAATCCATATCCGCCACCCACATCGGCAGCTCACCCTCTGGTATGTCCCACTTGAGCGCGCCCGTACCGCGTCTGTTAATCAATTTATCGAAATTATATTTCATTCTCTCCTCCATTGGGACGGCGCAAAAAAGAAGCAAGCAAATTGTGCGTTTTAGCCGACGGACAGTATGATGTGTGTATAAGTCGGTGAAAATACGCAAATGTGCCGCTAATTTTTTACGCTACTATTATTTTTGATTTTGTTGGATCTATCTTATCCTTTTCAAGTATAAGCTCGTCTATTCTCTCTGCGCGGATAATTCCGCCTGACGGGTTTATAACGCTGTCTATCTTTGAATTGATCTCTGCATCCACTGTTGAATACTCGAACGCGAGCGTAGTATTTATAAGCTTGCAGTTCCGCATAACAAGATCATCTATGTAGCACATACCCTGCAGACTCTCTATCGTACAGTTTATAAGTGTCAGTTTTTTCGAATTCCAGCCCAGATATTCGCCTGATATAAATGAATCATACACCGTAATGTTTTCGCCGTTCCAGAACGCGTCCTTGGAAAGAAGCTGCGAATTGCGTATCTCGATATTTTTTCCACCGTCAAACGAGTAATTGCCCACGAGCCTGAGACCGTCTATCCTCATATCCGCGCAGTTCATCGCGAAATAATCGCCCCGCGCCGATACATTCTTCATATCAACGTCCCTGCAATGCCATAGCGTTTCTGCCGCATTGACAAAATCCACGTTTGTAAGCTTCACACCCTCGGCGCGACGCAAAAGCTTAGGCGCCTCCGCAACGCAGTTCTCTATTGCGATATTCTTTGTATACCATATACCGGCGCGAGCCATATCAAAAAAGGTACAATCCTTTACATATATGTCCTTTGCATACCACAGCGGATACTTCCACTTGAACATACTCCCGAACAGCTTTATATTCGCGCTCTCCTTGAGTGGTGATTCGCCGTTATCAAAGATGCTATCATATATCTCCAGCTCCCTTGCACCAAACAAGGATCGTTCACCCTCGAAAAACTCCTGTCTGATAGTCATCATTTAAAATCCCTTCTCTCTTATATAATTTTAAAAACATCCTGTCCTGTTGATATCACAAGCTCCGCACCGCAGTCGTGAAGAATATCCGCAAACATCTCCCTTGCGAATGCCTCCGTCGGGTAATGCCCGGCGTCTATTACGGCTATACCGCTTTCCACGCTGTCCTTTGATATATGGTACTTCATATCCGCCGTTACCATAACATCCGCTCCCATCGCCCTTGCTTGGGGTATAAGGTCATCACACGCGCCGCCGCCGACAGCCGCACGGATGATCGGCTTGTCAACCTCACCGCACACGCGCACGAACGGTGTGCCAAGCGCTGTCTTTACCTTTTCCGCAAACTCGCCGAGTGTGGTTTTCTCTATCCTGCCAATGCGTCCAAGTCCACAGCCGGGGAACCCGTCACAGCTCTCTATCGGCTTCGCATCACTTATTCCGAGTCTTGCCGCCAGAGCAGCGTTTATCCCCTCTGCCGCGCAGTCTAACGGAGTGTGCGAAGCATACAGCGCTATATCATTCTTTATGAGTGTCCTTATAACGTCCCCTTGCGGTGTGCCGTATTCTATCTTTTTTATGCCGCCGAACATTATAGGATGATGAGAAACTATCATGTCCGCTCCCAACGCTGCTGCCTCACGGACGGTGTAGAGGTCAACATCAAGCGTTATGTATATTTTTCTCACTTCTTTATCGATACCGCCGCACAAAAACCCCGAATTGTCCCATGGATACGCAAGACCTATCGGCGCGGACTTCTCGATCAGATCAATTATTTTTCTTGCTGTTATCATTTTTATGATCACGGACTCCTTTCCCAATCTTTATCCTTTCCAGTTCGTTCAGTCTTTCTTCATAGTATTCAAGCCTGACAGAATCGCGCTCACGCGATGCGCGAAGTCCTGCAATTATTTTTTTAAACTCTCTTTCTTTTTTATCAATAAGCATTCCGAGTTTTGGGTGTTCGCTAAGATACGGCGGAATGTGATAGTCTATATCCGTCGCAAACGGATCCATATATCCGCTTCTTACAAGCATCAGGTCATACACCCTCTGCCCCTCGTTTTCTATATCCTCATGCTCTATGATATAGTTGTTTTCCACAAGATACCGGCGCAGCTCGTACTGCGAGTTCATCGGCTGCAATATCAGCTTTGACGCGCGCGCGATCTCGCCATTCGCAGCAAGTATCTCAGCTATCAGCTCGCCGCCCATCCCGGCTATTATTATTGTGTCTGCTTCACCGGGGGCGAGCACGGAAAGTCCCGCGCCGAGCCGTGTTTCGATCCTGTCCGACATACCGTATTTCTCTATATGCCCTGTGGCTATCTCGATCGGCCCGCGGCGCACATCCGTAGCTATGACCCGTCCGGCTCTTCCGCTTCGCACAAGCTCTATCGGGACATACGCGTGATCGGTTCCTATGTCTGCCGCAACACCGGCATTTACATAACTGATAATACATTTTAATCTTGGTGTAAGCATACTTTTCTTCCTATTGGCATGGTTATGCCATTTTTCCACGTTATCCACGGTTTTTCCACGGTTTACGGAATTGGTTTACCGTATTTTCATATTTTTTCTGTTAACCGCCGAAAACTTCGCTATCAAGCCAATTGTAAATTTATTGATTATCCACGGTTTTTGTGGATAACTCTTTAAAAATGTGGATAACTTTTAAAAATCACTTGTTAATGCGGTTTTTAGTGTGGATAACTTTTTTGCTCAATTATACACGGTCTCAGTGTACGGTTACATAAACTTTTCTTTTCTATTATGTGAACCATCAGGTTCACATAACTATTCCGCCGTTCACGGGAAGCACCGCGCCGGTGATAAAGCCCGCTCTATCCGAGGCAAGAAAAAGCGCAGCAGACGCAACCTCTGTCGGGCTGCCTGTCCGACACAGCGGCGTTTCCTCGGTCAAGGCAGCCGTATCCTCCGAGCTCAGATGCGCATTCATTTCAGTATCTATAACGCCGGGTGAGATACAGTTCACCGTTATGCCCGATGGTCCCAGCTCCTTTGCAAGAGCCTTTGTAAAGCCAATGACCGCCGCCTTCGATGCGCTGTAGTGTACCTCACAGCTGCCGCCTTCTTCGCCCCACATAGAGGATATATTGATTATACGACCGTATTTATTGTGTATCATGCCCTCTAAAAACGCCTTGACCGTAAGAAACATCCCTTTGACATTGACTGCCATCATCCTGTCCCAATCATCTTCGGTAATATCCTGGACAGGCTTTATCTGCGATATTCCGGCGTTGTTGACGATCACATCAACTCCTCCCGCGGCATTCGCCGCCCGCGCCATATCCTCTGCAACCGAAACATCTGCCTTGATAGCGAACGCTCCGGTCTCCTCTGCAAGCGCCGCAGCCGCATTATCGCTTGTTTTATAGGTAAAGAACACCCTATACCCTTCACCGGCAAACGCACGGACACACGCCGCGCCTATGCCTCGGCTTCCACCTGTAATAAGTACCCTTTTCATTAAAACTCCTCCGGCTTTTCACGCGGCACAAAGGTTGTTGTTGTTTTATCCCGCCTTTTCGGTGCGCAGCTTTTTGTTGCTTCCTCCATCATAACGATCTGACAGTCAAGCTTCTGTCTGCCTCGGCGATCCGGCTTGGAATATTCGCCGTCCCTCTGCTCCGAGGCGCGGAGCGTGTCACTGAGCTGCACATCCAGAACATGCTTTATCTCGTTCTTTATGTCCTCATCATCTATCGGGAACATTATTTCTACGCGCTTGTCAAGATTACGGTTCATCCAATCCGCGGACGATAAAAATATATCCTCCTCGCCGTCATTATAGAAATAGTATATACGCGAATGTTCCAGAAATCGTCCGGTAATGGAGCGAACGTTTATATTCTCCGACAGCCCCGCAACATTCGCTCTGAGACAGCATATACCCCGAACAATAAGATCTATCTTAACTCCCGCGTTTGATGCCTCATACAAAAGCGCGATCACCCTGGGGTCCACAAGTGAATTCATCTTGGCCACTATCCGTGCATCTCTGCCTGCCTCTGCGTGCTTTATCTCACGCCGTATCAGCTTCTCTATGCGTTCCCTCAGCCATATTGGAGCAACAATGAGCTTGTTCCAATGCTTTGGCTCACAGAAACCGGAAAGCATATTAAAGAACGCGCCGGAATCGTCGCCGTATTCCTTGCGGCATGTGAATATACCCATATCCGTATAGAAATTTGCTGTTATGTCGTTATAATTGCCCGTTGCAAGATGTACATACTTTACTATGCCGCTCTTTTCGCGGCGGATGATCTCGGTTATCTTTGAATGCGTTTTGAGTCCCAGCAGTCCGTATATAACATGGCATCCCGCCTTTTCGAGCTGCTGCGCCCAGATTATATTATTGCTCTCGTCAAATCTCGCCTTAAGCTCAACGAGCACTGTCACTGCCTTGCCGTTCTGTGCAGCGGCGGCAAGCGCCTTGATGATGGGCGAATTGCCGCTTACCCGGTAAAGCGTTTGCTTTATTGAAAGCACCTTTGGATCCGATGCTGCCTCTCGCACAAACCGTACAACAGGCTCAAACGAATTATACGGATGATGCATGAAAATATCACCCTGCTTGATCTCCTCAAATATGCTTTCGCAATCCTGCAAGCGCTTATTCACCTGTGGACTAAAGGGCTTGAACTTATATTTATCGAACCCGTCCGCAGAATATATTTTGTTCAGAAACGTAAGATCTATCGGCCCTTTTAAGAGGTATATATCCGATTTTTTCACTTTAAGCTCGTCGATAAGGAATTTAAGCAGATCATCATTAATACCCTCCTCGGTCTCAAGCCGTATGACCTCGCTGCGTTCGCGCTCCTTAAGATTCTTCTGTATCTCTTCCAAAAGATCCTCGCTATCATCCTCGTCAAGAGGAATATCCGCATCCCGCATAACGCGGTAAACGCTTGCATCTATTATTTTATAGCTTGTAAACAGCTCGGACATATATCTCTTTATAACGTCCTCAACAAGCACGAAGGTGTTTTCTATCCTTATTACCCTGTTAAATATCCCCGGCACCTGGACCGTTACAAAACCCTTCTGCCCCGTCTTATGATTTTTAACAAGCGCACAGATATTAAGAGCCTTGTTCTGGATATGCGGAAACGGGCGCGAAAAATCGACCGCCATAGGCGTTAGAACAGGGAATATCTCGCTGTGAAAATACTTGTCTATAAATTTCATCTCGCGCTCTGAAAGCTCCGACACGGACGCTATCCTTATATCTTCCTTCCGAAGCCGCGGCACAAGCGAACGAGAATAGGTTGAATATTGCTTATCGGTGAGCAGGTGCGTCTTTTCCGCTATCGCGCGCAGCTGCTCCTTGGCGGTCATACCGGAGGCATCCCGTTTTTTTGAGGAATGAATATTTTTAAGCGACGCAACGCGCACCATGTAGAATTCATCAAGGTTGGATGCGGTGATTGCAAGGAACTTCAGCCGCTCAAAAAGCGGATGATTCTTATCTCTCGCCTCGCCAAGTATCCTGAAATTAAAATCCAGCCATGACAGCTCGCGGTTAATATAATTTTCCGGCTTTAAATACTTCTCCATAGCCTCAGCTCCTCATTAATTTTGCCTTAATACCAAACACCTCTTCAAAGAATTTTCCTCTTTCGCTGAACTGCCACTGCTCCATGGTGATATCCTCATCTGTGGCAGCGGTTATGTTAAGACCGCCGTTTTTGAGCGATACACGGATGCTGTGTATTTTTTGCTTGTATTCAGAGTCAAGCGACTTTGCAAGCGAAAGAATGGCGGCAAGCTTGGATATCTGCAGCTTGCGGCTCTTTGTAAGGTACTTATATTCCTCATTGTCGGACTGCAGCCCGTCACTGAACAGGACAACAAACGAAATGATGTCATTGTCCCTGTTGGATAATCCCAAAAGCTTGTGCGAGCGTTTAATATTATACGAATATAGATTACTGTCATTTACATTTATATACATACCCGTATCCGCATATATCGCCGCAACCTTGAGAAGCACAAGATCAGATCCGGACAGACCGAATTTCTTTGCTAACGCTCCGAATATCTCCGAGCAGTAGTCTATCGTTTTGTTTACATGCTCTTCGTTTATATTGAACCGCGCCGCATAATACATCGCGCTTGTGATAATATCATTCGTAAAAATATGCTTTGTATGAGTAAACTTATTTTTTTCGGCATATTCGACACAGATGCCGTCAGTGAATTCAACATCCGGCATATACACGCGCTTGTTGCGCAGGAACGGTATATACAGCAGCAGCGATGCCATTATCCGGCGCGCTTCATCATAGCTGAACCCGTATTTATCGCCGAAATCGCTGAAGCCGATCTCCTTTATTTCGTTATAAAGCCCCTCTATCCGTTTGCTATCCACAATATCGCCCTCTAATGCGAGTGCTGATTTTATGCTGTCAGACTGCGAGCCGGTAAGGATCACGGACTTATGCTTGGGATTCATAAAGAAGCTCCGGCTGTAATGCGAGAGCATATTAAGAGTGTGCTCACGGACAAGACTTGAAAATTCTATCGTGTTATTGTTTACGCCCGACATCAGCTCGACCACCCTCATCGAACCGAGAGGGAAATTCTGCGAGAACTTCAGTTCCGAGCGCTCATAGCTTGATATCTGTATACTGCCCGCAGACACATCCACAATGGTAGCGCCATCCTCGATTATCCCGTCAAAATTTTTCATGTTCAGCGCCATCGCCTTATGGTGGAGGAATATCTCCTCTTCATTTGAGACTATACCCACCTTCAGCCCTGTGCGGATAAGTATCTGATCGCGGATATATTCGCTGTTTTTCGCCTCGCGCACAGCCGAGGTCGCATAGCAGATATACGCCGTCACGCCGTATTCGCGCATCACGCGCTTGAAGCTTTCAAGACAACGGCATATTTCACTCGTCAGCTCATAGCTTATCTTCCCGACATTGTATGTTTCCCTGCCGATGGCAATATTGCTCTGGCAGGTATCGATAACGCTTATGCCCCTTGTTTTTGAAAGCTGAAATATTTTCATACTCATCTGCGACGATCCTATATCTATCGCCGCGAATAGTGTCAGTTTAGCCATTTAGTGCCTCCCGCCTGTTTATCTCCTTAAACTCCATTGCCGCCATAACAACTGCCGCTATCGCCGAAAGCACATCCGACACCGGACCCGTATACACGACACCGTCTATACCGAAATACCTCGGCAATATCAGAAGCAATGGCAGAAAAAATATTATCTGCCGCGTAAGCGAAAGTATCACTCCGCGTACCGGCTTGCCGATAGATGTGAAAAATGTTGAGGTTATCGGCTGCAAAGCGTTGAGCCAGGTAAAGAACAGGAATATCCTGAAATACCGTGTACCAAACTCAAAATACTCCTTTGAGCCTGTGCCGAACAGTGCGAGTATCCTATCCGGTATCGCCTGGAACGCAATAAATGCCAGTATCGAGACCGAAACTCCGGCGATCACCGCATAGCGATACGCATCCTTCACACGCCGGTAATTCCTCGCGCCATAGTTGAAGCTCTCTATCGGCTGTGTGCCCTGCGCTATACCTATGACAACAGAGAATATTACCTGGTTTACCTTCATGACTATTCCCGCGCAGGCAATGGGTATATCCGTACCGTATGGCGAAAGCGCACCATAATGAGCAAGCGAGTTGTTAATAACTATCATCACTATCATCATTGCGATCTGGTTTATAAACGATGCCGTACCGATAGACGCTGCTCTTAAGGTATATTTCTTCTTTATAAAAAAATGCTTCTTTTCTAATTTTACCGTCTTATAATGTATGATATATATTATAACTATCGCTGAAGAGCACGTCTGACCTATCACCGTAGCTATCGCCGCACCTGCCATTCCCCAGCCGAAGCCGAGCATGAAAACGGCATCAAGCACCATATTTATACCCGCGCCGGTAAGATTGCAGATCATAGTCATGCGCGGATTACCGTCTGCCCTTATAAGATGCCCGCCTCCGGCAGTAAGTATCAGCAGCGGAAAGCCGAATGCGGTTATGCTCACATACTCCTCCGCATACGGCAGGATGTTATCCGATGAGCCGAAAAGCTTTAAAAGCGGTGTAAGAAACAATAAGGTTATCACCGAGAGCACCACTCCGCAAAGCGCGAGCATTGCCGCGGAGTTACCAACGTAATACGGCGCATCCTCCCTCTCGCCTTTGCCCATAGCAAGATTAAAGCTTGACGCGCCTCCTATGCCGAACATAAGCGCAAGTGACAGGCACATGGTCGAGAGCGGGAATGCGATATTTGTTGCCGCATTGCCCAGGGGACCTACGGTCTGACCTATAAACAGCTGGTCTACTATATTATACAGTGCCCCGACAAGCATAGCCACGATGCTCGGCACGGCGAATTTTACCATCAGCCGCGGCACCGGCGCTGTAGCTAACGGGTTGCCTGTTTTCTTGTCCAAATCTATACCTTCTTGTCCTTATTTCAATAATCTATACTTCATAATTATATACCAAAACAAGTCGAATTGCAAGCATTTTTACAACGATTGCACGATTAAACAAAACAAACAAAAAAATCCTTGACAGAAAAGCTCTGTCAAGGACGAATAATATCATATCAGCGGTGCCACCTTGATTTATGGTCTGCCCATACACTTTACGGAGCACCTCTATACTCCGAACCTGTAACGCCGGTTCCATATCAGCGCATTTGACACTGCCCTCACAGCCGCTCTTTTTTGCAGGGCTTTTGAGTCCATATTACTCAGAGAGCCAATACGAAGCTCGCACCATCCTTCGCTCGCTCAAAATGACCGATTCTTACTTTTTTCTGCCTCAACGGTTTGTTTCAATAAATGATATTATAACACCGCATTTTTGTTTTGTCCATGCTTTTTTCTGTGAATGCTTGCTTTTGTACCAGGGGCTGTTGCAAAATGCAGCAGGCGTCAAAGGGGCTGAGTCGTCCGAAGTTAGAACAGTAACTATCCTTTAGTGCATTATTCACAAAATTTAAAGAAATCTCGGAATTTATTAATTTTAATATATGATTTTCCGGAATGTTGTGGTATAATACTGAATAGAAACTGATCTGACGAGGGTTGGTTCTTAACATGGTAACGGCTCCTTTACGGTTTGTTTTTTTGTTCAATTATATTATACCATAAATCGAGCCGTTTTTCCATGTTTTTTTATATTTCTTTGACTTTTTCCGTGGTCTCGGACGGT
>JAFRDB010000002.1 GCA_017404065.1 Clostridia bacterium | reverse complement strand
GGGGCTGTTGCATTTTGCGCAGACCGCTTAATGGCTTAATTGCTATGTTTATAAATATAACAATTAACAAATGAACACAATTACGGTAGAGATTTGCTCATTTGAGCAAATCTCTTTTCATTGAATGCCATTAAGCTATGAACGAAACTCACCGTATACCCGAAAGAAGTCGGGCGGCGCTTGCGCCGGATTTGCAAAGCAAATCTACTGACAACGACGTACCATCGTACGCCTTCGGGCAAGGTATCATGCGGTTTTGCCACGTGATACTTCGTTTCGTCCATTCTGCATCAAAAGCCAATCAGCCCCTTTGTCGGCTGTTGCATTTTGCTACAGCCTCTGGCAGACTGCCGAAAATTGAGTCAGATTTTGCGAAAAGGAATGCGTCGGCGTACGTGGGTACGTTAGAGTTTCTTTTCGCAAAAAGCGTACAGCAACGGCGATTAAAGGGAGATGGGGCAATATCCCGTCAGTCTTCTATAATGCCATATATCTTAAGCTTTTTTGCGATAAGCTGCGCCATAATATCCGCACCGGTACGGTTTGGGTGAGTGAGATCAAGACTGCCGTTCCAAAGCTGAAGGAATAGATCCGGCGTTTTTTTGTATCCCATGCTGCACATATAAGCCGAATAAGCTTCGTGTAGATCTATATAGTCAGCACCGATCATGCGTGCGGCGGATTTGGTTTCTGCGGCGTAGCAGAGGTCTATATAGCTGTAGCCGTGGTATTCAAGCAGCCGCGCCGCATCCGAACATAATACAGGAGTGCATCCCAAAGCGCGTATACGTTCTGCAAGCTCCTTTAAATTTTCAATATATTCTTTATTTGTCGTACTCCGTCGGTCGTTTATACCAAGTGATATAATGACAATATCATTGTCTTTGGCGAAGTGCAGTCTGTCCTCTATCGTGCTTCCCTTAAGGTAGGTCGAAGCATTAGCTCCGGGAGAAGAAATGTTGTGCACATATAAATTTTCCGGCACGTATGCGGAAAGCATTTGCCCCCAACCGCCGCGTATGTTTTTTTCATACGGCGGATCCAAAAGCAAAGGATACATTGTTGCGGCTATAGAGTCTCCGCAAATAAACATTCTTTTTCTTCTCCCGACATCTGAGATCTTTCTGGTGATTGTCATTGCAGAGACAGCGAGGTCGGTTCCTGTTGTGGCGGGCATCAACATCATGTTGAGAGTTCCGTCGGTCACCGGTATCTCCATGCGCGTTTCGCTGCAGCTGTCAGTTATATCAAATAGTGCCGGATATCCCTCAAGGTTAATGGTCATTGAACGGATACTGCCTGTGTATACAGCGATCTCATATATCCCTTCGGGTAAATCCGCCATAAACTCAGTGCGGTCATGGTAGCGGTAGCTTACTTTTATCGCGTCCGAGACAACGCCGCTTTCTGCGGGGGTATCAGTGTCTTCAATAAATGATACCATACTGAAACCGTAGCCGTTATCCTTTGTGTATTTTGTTTTCTCGCTTACCTGTACCCAGCCGTATTCCGGTTCAGCGCCAAAGTCAAAGAGAAGCGTATCTCCATCCTGAGACATCGGCACAGGTGTTGGAGCCGGAGCTTTTTTAGCTGAAACGGAAAATGGTATAAGAACCGTGAAAAGTAGTGGTATTATTATTTTTCGCATATTGTTTACCTTATATTGATCAGTCGTTCCTGTTTTATGTTATTCTATCATATATTAGGCACACTGTCAATCGTAATAAATGTTATTAATATGTAAACTATAATTAAGGTATAAAAACTTGAATTGTAATTATTACGATGATACAATAATAGAGGCAGATTGTATGTGAAAGGAGGCTTGATCCTGAAAAAGCGGCTTTATAGGCTGTTATGCTTCGTATGTGCGTTTACAATATCGGTATCGCTTATTATGCTCCCGACGTGGGCAGAGGATCAGTCAGGAAAAAAAGCTTCCGTATTTGCGTATGCTTTAAATGACGAGATGATAAAAAGCGGTGTTATCACTACTACACAAAGCGGTGAGTGTATAGCTGTTGACCGTGCAGCCGGAATTTACCCCTCCGGTGTAATATATGCGGACATGATAGACTTTGACTATAATGAAAGCCCTTACCTTGTGATTTGGAGATCGGATGCGGTACGCGGCTGCATATCGATCGACATTTATAAATATGATGCGGAAACCGGGGAAGCGGTGCTTGTCGGCATAATCTCCAAAGGATATAACATCGGCGATGGTATAAGCGGAGAAATGTCTATAGGATATAACGATTTGCAGCGCTATCTGGTATATAACGAATATTTTGGAACCGAAAAAGTAAAGTCCGAATATTTTACGGTGGTTAATGGAACAGCGTTTCAGTTTGTGAATCCGCCGGAATATGGCAATGAGTCAGGTATCGCAAGCTTTACGAAGTGTTATTTGCGGACAGAGGTTGATACAACTTTTTACAATCACTATCTTGACGAGTTCTTCTCTTCGCTCAAGAATGCATCGGCAGACAGCGTTTCTTATGAGGATATAGTTGATTTTGCCGATGCCGATGAGATCGAGAAGATAGAAAATACTCTCTCAGATACAGTCGGACTGGGAGTGCTTGATATTGGCGGATATACAACACTTGAAAAGTACAATAAAGCTCTTGAAAGAAAGACGACAGATGACAAATTCTATTCCATTACAAATCTGTATGAGCTTGGCGAGCAGCTTTACTATGTTCGTTTTGCTACTAACCGCTCATTCTATAACTACGCAATACTACGTCGTACACCGATGCTGGAAAACGGCTATCAGCTATTATGCATACGATGTGATTCCATTCCCCTTTCGGACAGGGAGCTGGAAGGGCTAAAAGAAGCCTATACACATAACAAGCTTGTCATGAAAAAGGCGCGTGGTACGATCGCGGAGAAGCCGGGTTCGATTTTCGGCAACGGAAAAAAGGACAGTAAAACAGAGGAGAAGCATGCAGTCAAACCCCTTACCGCGCCGAAACTCATAAATTCAGATCTGCGTAAGCCGGCAGGCTTTATAGGCGGAGGAATATGTCTTGTTCTGTTTGTGATATTCTGGATATATATAGCATCAGACGAATAAAAAATCACTGTGCAAATGCCGTACGGTGATTTTTTGTTGTTTTGCTTTTATAATCAAAAGCCCGTTGTTAAACTCCGTTTTTTGATACATTTTTTCAGACTGATAGATCAACATTAAAACAAACACGAATAGTTAATATTTATTTGTTTTTTCTCTTTACAAACAGCGGCGTGTGTGATACAATATCTAATATGGTTATTTATGTGCACAAATGAATAAACATGCATAAATAAGAATAATTATTCATAAATGAGAGGAGTAAATACAAAAATGATAAAGATAGCGGTGCTTGGCGCGACAGGTTACGCCGGCATAGAGCTTGTGAGGATCCTTTCCGCTCATCCCGAGGCGGAGCTTAAAATTCTCGGCTCGCAAAGCTTTGATGGGCAGCCTATATCCGAGGTTTATCAGAATTTTGCGCATGTTCTTGATATGAACTGCGAGAAGCTTGATCTTGAACGTGTTGCAGAGTGCGATGTGGCATTTACGGCGCTGCCGCACGGCGCGTCCAAGGATGTGATACCTTCGCTTATAGAAAAAGGTCTGAAGGTGATCGACCTTTCAGGGGATTTCAGATATGATGATATAAAGGTATATGAAAAATGGTACGGTCAGGAGCATTCCTCGCCGGAGCTGCTGGCAGAATCGGTCTATGGTCTGCCTGAGTTATATCGCGACAAGATAAAAAAAGCGCGGCTAATAGGAAATCCCGGCTGCTACACGACCTGTTCCATTTTGGGAGCATACCCGCTCCTGGATAGCGGCATAGGCAGTCCTGATAACATCATTGTAGATGCTAAATCAGGAGTAACAGGCGCTGGGCGCGGATTGGGGCTTGGCTATCATTTCTGCGAATGCACGGAAAACACTAAGGCATATAAGGTCGCAACGCACCGCCATACTTCAGAGATAGAGCAGGAATTGTCAAAAGCTGCAGGATGTGAGGTCATGATCTCATTTACGCCGCATCTGATCCCGCAAAAGCGAGGCATATTCTCGACTATTTATGTAAATCTAAATAAAAAGTGCACGGCAGAGGAGCTCACGGAGCTGTATCGTGAATTTTACAAGGATGAATACTTCATTCGCATAAAGGAGCCGGGCAAGCTGCCGGAGACCAAGCACGTTGCGGGATCAAACTTTGCGGATATAGGCATAGTCGTAGATGAACGGCTCGACCGCGCGGTGATACTTTCCACGATCGACAATATTTATAAGGGCGCGGCCGGACAGGCTGTGCAGAATATGAATCTGCTGTTCGGTCTGGACGAAAAGACGGGAATATCGGGCGCCGGTTTCTATTTATAAACGGAAAGAGGGATAGCAAGTGGAAGAACTGATAAAAAAAGCCCAAATACTTATTGATGCGCTGCCATATCTGCGCAAATTTGCGGGCAAGACCGTCGTTATCAAATATGGCGGTAACGCGATGATAAACGAGAAGCTTAAAAACCAGGTCATGGAGGACATAACCCTCATGAAGTTTATCGGACTCAACCCGATAGTGGTACATGGCGGTGGTCCGGACATATCGGCAGCGCTGCATGAAAAAGGCGTAAAGAGCACATTCATTAACGGACTTCGTGTGACTGATGAGGTCACAGTGCATGTTGCGCAGCAGGTGCTCATAGGTAAGACTAATGCCGAGATCGTTTCGCTCCTGAACAAGCAGGGCGGCAGGGCGATAGGCATAAGCGGTATAGACGGCTCGTTTATCGAATGCGAAAAGCAAATGACAGAGGTAGACGGTGAGCCTGTCGATATAGGATATGTCGGAAAAATAAAGAGCATAAACAGAGGTATCCTTGATTTGCTGTCAAACGATCAGTGGATCCCGGTCATCGCGCCGATAGGAACTGACGCGGAGGGTAACAGCTATAATATAAACGCAGATACGGTAGCGGCTGAGGTCGCGATGGCTGTAGAGGCGGAAAAGCTGATATTACTGACGGATGTTGAGGGCATAAAGGACTCCGGTGGCAAAATAATATATGAGGCTACCATTCACCAGATAAATGACATGATAAAGGACGGAACTATCTCCGGAGGAATGATACCGAAGGTGCAGGGCTGTACGCGAGCAATAGAAGGCGGCGTAAACGGTGTACATATCATAGACGGACGTATGCCGCATTGTCTGTTGCTTGAGATATTCACAAAGACAGGAATAGGGTCGATGATAAAGAGTGATAAGTATTAACAGGACATAAACAGAAAAAACGAGCTTATCAGGATTTTGTGCCTGAATGAATAATAACATAAGAGAGGACAGATAAAAAATGAGAATGAGTAGATTGCTTATGCCGACACTCAGAGAGGTTCCGGCAGAGGCTGAAATAGCAAGCCACAGATTAATGCTGCGCGCGGGTCTTATAAGAAAGCTCGCGGCGGGTGTATACTCTTATCTCCCGTTGGGCATAAGAACGCTGCAGAAGGTACAGAACATAGTCCGCGAGGAGATGGATGCAGCCGGCGCACAGGAGCTTATTATGAGCGCTCTGCTTCCGGCGGAGGCATATCAGGCATCGGGACGTTGGGAAGTGTTCGGCCCCAGTATGTTCAGATTGAAGGACAGAAACGATCGCGATTTCTGTTTAGGACCCACACATGAGGAGCTTTTTACGGAGTGTGTTATAGATAACGTAAAATCATACAAGGAATATCCAATGACTCTGTATCAGATACAGACCAAGTATCGAGACGAGGCTCGACCGCGCTTCGGGGTTATAAGGAGCCGCGAATTCATCATGAAGGATGCATATAGCTTTGATTTGGACGAGAAGGGTTTGGACGAGTCATATAAGAAGATGTATGATGCGTATAATAAGATATTCACGCGTATCGGTCTGGACTTTACGGTCGTTGACGCTGACAGCGGCGCAATGGGCGGCAGCGGCTCGCAGGAGTTCATGGTAAAGTCGCCTGTAGGAGAGGACGGGATTGCGTACTGTGATGCTTGCGGTTATGCGGCGAATTATGAAAAGTGCGAGTGCATACCAAAGGAAGTCATCCAGATATCCGGTGATCTGCCGAGGGAGAAGATAGAAACACCAAACGCACATACGATTGAGGAGCTTGTATTATCGCTTGGCATGGAGGCGACAAACTTTGCAAAGACAATAATATATAAGGCTGATGATAAGTATATTGCGGCAATGGTGCGTGGTGATCGTGACGTTAATGAGGTCAAGCTGAAGAATCTTGTCGGTTGTACGGATGATCTTGAGCTTGCAGAGCCGGCAATAGTGCGCGAAATAACGCGCGCGCAGGTAGGGTTTGCCGGACCTATAGACCTTGGGATACCCGTATATGCGGATAAGGAGGTCGCGATGATGAAGAACTTCGTTGTCGGCGCAAATGAGACGGATATGCACTATAAGAACGTAAATATAGGCAGAGACTTTGAGCCGGATGTTGTCGCGGACATTCGTGTAGTAGTTACCGGTGACGCGTGCCCGAAGTGCGGCAAGCCTATAAAGAGTGAGCAGGGAATAGAGGTAGGTCATATATTCAAGCTCGGCACAAAGTATTCGGATGCTTTGGGACTCAGGTATCTGGACGAAAACAGCGAGCAGAAGACAGTAGTTATGGGCTGCTACGGTATAGGCGTAACACGCTGTGTTGCTGCGGCAGTGGAACAGCTCCACGATGACAACGGCATAATCTGGCCTGTATCTATCGCACCATACGAGGCGATAGTGGTTCCTGCAAACTATAAGAGTGAGGAACAGATGGCGGCGGCTGAGAAGCTTTATAAGGAGCTTACGGCGGCGGGAATTGAAACGCTAATAGACGATCGTGCAGAGCGCGCGGGCGTTAAGTTTAAGGATGCAGATCTCATCGGTATACCTGTAAGAGTGGTAGTAGGTAAAAAGGTTGGCGAAGGAATAGCCGAATACAAGGAAAGAACGATGGAAAAAGCTGTTGAGATCAGTATTGATGAGGCGGCAGGGAAGGTAATAGATTTCGTGAGGAGGAACAAGTAAATGATCAAGGTTACAGATACAATAAAGTACATCGGTGCAAATGATTATGATCTCGATCTGTTCGAGAGCCAGTATATTGTGCCGAACGGCGTTTCATACAACTCATATCTCATTCTTGATGAGAAGATAACCGTTATGGATACGGTGGACAAGAGAAAGTCGGACGAATGGCTCAAAAATCTTGAGGAAGCGCTCGGCGGAAAGAGACCGGAGTATCTTGTTATATCACACATGGAGCCGGATCACAGCGCGACAATAGGCGCGTTTGCCGAAAAGTATCCTGAGGCAAAGCTTGTCGGTAATGTAAAGACGTTTAATATGCTCGGACAGTTCTTTGACATGGATATAGAGGACAGAAAGGTAGTCGTAAAGGACGGCGAGACACTTTCGCTCGGTTCACACACGCTGCATTTCGTTTTCGCGCCGATGGTACACTGGCCTGAGGTAATGCTCTCTTATGAGGATAGCGAAAAGGTGCTGTTCTCTGCGGATGCGTTCGGTAAGTTCGGCACGCTTGATACTGATGAGGATTGGGCTTGCGAGGCAAGACGGTACTACTTTAATATAGTTGGTAAGTACGGTGTTCAGGTACAGAATGTGCTGAAGAAGGCGGCGGCGCTGGATATACAGACAATATGTCCGCTTCATGGTCCGATCCTGTCTGAAGATCTTGGCTATTACATTGGTCTGTACGATACATGGTCAAAGTATGAGCCTGAGGCAGAGGGCGTGTTTGTAGCTCACGCGTCAATACACGGCAATACTAAGGCGGCAGCGGAGGAGTTTGCGGAGCTGCTGCGAGCAAAGGGCGCAAAAAAAGTAGCTGTTGCCGATGTTACGAGAGATGATATTGCCGAGTGTATTGAGGATGCGTTCAAGTACGGAAGGATCATCTTTGCCGCGTCATCATACGACGCAGGTGTGTTCGCGCCTATGCATGACTTTTTGTCACACCTTGCAATGAAGGGCTGGCAGAATCGCAAGGTCGGTCTTATAGAGAACGGCACATGGGGCCCGACAGCGGCGAAGACAATGAAGGCAATGCTTGAGGGTATGAAAAATATCACAATATGCGATACCGTAGTAACGATAAAGTCAAGGCTGAAGGATACAGACAAGCCAAAGCTTGAGGCGTTGGCGGATGAGATATTAGCTTAACCACCAATTTGACGTAGTGTAGATTTCGGGATAATACAGGGAGTTCAAATAATATGCGCATACTTGTTGTTGAGGATGAAAAACGGCTGTGTGAGGCGCTTGTGCAGCTGCTTAAAAAGCAGAATTATGCTGTTGACTATGACAATGACGGTGAATCGGGGCTTGATGACGCATTGTCGGGAATATATGATGTCATAATCCTTGATGTAATGCTGCCGAAGCTTGACGGTATCTCTATACTAAGGGAGATACGAGCCGAAAAGATGGATGTGCCTGTTATAATGCTTACAGCCAAGGGATCGATAAGCGACAAGGTAACAGGGCTTGATGCGGGTGCGGATGATTATCTTCCAAAGCCGTTTAACACCGAAGAGCTGCTTGCGCGAGTGCGCGCACTGGGTCGCAGACGCGGCGGAATAGTCGAGACATCCTCGCTCTCGCTCGGCAATACGAGCTATGATGCTCAGAATCTTAGGTTGATATGCGGCGCGGCGGATATAACGCTTACGCGCAAGGAGGGCGAGCTTCTGGAATATCTAATGCTCAACAAGAACATAATCACGTCAAAGGAGCAGATAATAGAAAAGCTTTGGGGGTTTGATTCCGAGGCGGAGGCAAACCATGTTGAGGTGTATGTTTCGTTCCTGCGCAAAAAGCTCAAGCATATAAATGCAGATATAAAGATAACGGCTGTGCGCGGTGTAGGATATAAGCTTGAAGAAGCATAAGTCCGTACGATATAAAGAGATCCGAACGAAGTGAGAGCAAGGGGGAGCGTATGTTTAAAAAAATGCGGAACAAGCTGCTTATCACCAATTTGCTCATCATACTGGCGATGGTAATAGCGTGTCTTGCAGCTATACAGATAACCACGACCTCATATATCGAGCGCGATATCTCTCAGCGTTTGGAGAGAGAGATCAATATTTTCCGTGACGATATGACGCGGCACGAAAACGGTTTTGGGCCAATGGCTGAGCAGCGTGATAATGCAGATAAGCCTCCGGAGCGTTGGGATGCGGATGATGATCGTCGACCGCCGGAGGAAGAGAATAGATTTAACTCAGAGATAGCGGTATATTGCGACAAAGATGCGAATGTGATCCGATCACGGATGATGTTTGAGGTGGGCGAGTTTGAATATAATGATGAGCTGGAGGATATAATCAAATCCGAAAAACCGAAGGGCTCCGTTATGCTTGATGATGAAAGCTGGGCGTATCTTCGTGAGGAGTATGGTGAGGGTTATATAGTAGCGTTCACAAAAAATGAGGCGGAGAAAAATATAATTTTACGTCTTAATATTATACTCGGCATTTCTGCATTATTCTCAATGGCGCTGTCGTTTATAATAAGTCTTATAAGCGCAAACCGGTCTATCAGACCTATAGAGGATTCGTATGAAAAGCAGAAGCAGTTTGTAGCGGATGCGTCACATGAGCTCAGAACGCCGCTTGCGAGTATACGCGCAAACACAGACGTGCTGCTTTCTAAGCGGGACAGTACAATTGGCGAGGAATACAAGTGGTTGGAATATATAAAGGATGAGGCTGAGCGTATGACCGCGCTTACGAATGACCTCTTAACGCTTGCGCGCTCTGATTCAGAAGAGAGCGAGACGGTATATCCGGAAATTTCCTTTACGGATACGGTCCGGGAGGTGCTGATCGAAAATGAAGCTGTAGCCTTTGAAAACGGCGTGACACTTGAAAGCACTATAGCGGAGGGCATAAAAATTATTGTGCCGCCGGAGGGGTTAAAGCAGCTTGTACTGATACTAATCGATAATGCGTTAAAATATACACCTAAGGGTGGAAGAATAGATGTCACTCTTGCTCGTGACGGCGGAAGGGTCATATTCCGTGTCAGTAACGACGGCGAGATCAGCGCGGAGGATCTTCCGCATATATTTGAGCGCTTCTACCGGGCAGACAAATCCCGCGCTCGTGAGAGCGGAGGATACGGCTTGGGACTTGCGATAGCGGAGAGTCTCACGCGCAGTATGGGCGGGAGGATAGCCGCGGAAAGCGAAAACGGAAGAACAATGTTTACAGTGACATTTTAGAATTAAGATAGTTTTGAAAGGAGTACATGGTCATAACAATGGCAAAATTATGGGGAGGTCGGTTCAGAAAGCCGACCGATAAGAGGGTGGACGACTTCAACTCGTCCATCAGGTTTGATAAAAGAATGTATAAGCAGGATATCCGCGGCTCTATTGCTCATGCGACTATGCTCGGCAGGCAGGGGATCATTCCGCAGGCTGATGCGGATGCTATAGTGGCAGGACTAAAGGAGATCATGTCCGATATAGATGCCGGCAGAGTGGAGTTTCTCATTGATGCAGAGGATATCCACATGAACATAGAGAAGCTGCTTACCGATCGCATAGGCGATGCGGGCAAGCGTCTGCATACGGGCAGGAGCCGTAATGATCAGGTTGCGCTTGATATCCGTATGTATCTCATGGACGAAATCGCGGAGATAGAGGAGATGCTTATCGAAACGATGGACACGTTCGTTGAGCTTGCCAAGCAGCATACAGACACCATAATGCCCGGATATACGCATTTGCAAAAGGCGCAGCCGATTACGTTTGCGCATCATTGTATGGCATATTACGAGATGTTCCGGCGTGATTTTTCAAGACTTGCAGAGTGCAGGCAGCGCACAAATGTAATGCCGCTTGGCTCAGGCGCGCTTGCCGGTACTACATATCCGCTCGATCGTGAATTTGTTGCAAAAATGCTTGGCTTTGACGGCGTTACGATGAATTCGCTCGATGGTGTTTCGGATCGGGATTTTGTGATCGAGCTTGCGGGATGTTTGTCGCTTGTTATGATGCACGCGAGCAGATTTTCCGAGGAGCTGATACTATGGTCATCGAATGAATTCGGATTTGTGGAGATGGATGATGCTTATTCTACGGGTTCATCCATAATGCCGCAGAAGAAAAATCCGGATGTTGCCGAGCTTATACGCGGCAAGACAGGAAGGGTTTACGGCAGTCTTATAGGACTGTTAACCGTGATGAAGGGTACGCCGCTTGCATATAACAAGGATATGCAGGAGGATAAGGAACAGATATTTGACAGTGTTGACACTGTTAAGCTGTGCTTGCCGGTATTCTGTGATATGATACGCACAATGAAGGTAAACAAAAGCGCAATGCGTAAGGGCGCTAACGGCGGATTTACCAATGCTACGGATGCGGCAGACTATCTTGTTAAAAAGGGACTTCCGTTCCGTGACGCGCATGCGGTTATCGGCAATATGGTATTCTACTGTATAGAGCATGATAAGGCAATAACGGATCTTACGATGGATGAATTGAGATCGTTCTCGGCTCTGATAGAAGAGGACATATATGAGGCAGTATCAATGGAGACGTGTGTAAATGACCGTGCCGTTATAGGCGGTCCGGCAAAGGCAATGACAGAGAAAGCAATAAAGAAAGCGGAAGCCTATCTGAACAGTATAGAAAAATAAGGTGAATCGAATGACTGAAAGTCATTCGATAGCCGTGTTGCGAAGCAACAAGCGGCGTGGAAAGGTGAATCGAATGACGGCGAGTCATTCGATAGCCGTGTTGCAAAGCAACAGTCGGCGTAGACAGGTGAATCGAATGACTGAACGTCCTTGGTTAGCCGGGGTG
>JAFRDB010000027.1 GCA_017404065.1 Clostridia bacterium | reverse complement strand
TAATTGTTGTTGTTGAATCAATTATACAGCAAAAGGGAGGTTATTGCTATATTTTTATTCAAAATTATGCAAAAGCCTCGTAAAAGCAAGGATTTTAATAAAAATAAAATCAAAAAACGGGGTGTCGATTTGACACTACCTTGAAATAAACGGAGGAAAAGAAAATGACAATGGAATTTACAAGGATCAACGGAGAGTTCACAAGGAGCCGGGTTAAGAGCCAAAGCGAATGCATACGGGACTACAAGGGCTACAGCATCGCATTCGGAGCATTTGAGAGAACCGGGAACGAAACATTCTGGCACATCAGCATCTACCGGAACAGCGGAAACCGGATGGAGCTGGAATATAGAACCACAAACCGCTGGGCTTGCGACGGTCAGGCGATGGCGATTGAAACCAAGCTTGCAAAGCAGTTCATTGACAGCCTTGAAAAGACAGCGTGAAAACCGAAAACAGAGCCGCCGCACGGCGGTTTTGCTGCTTTTGAAAAATCTTAATACGAGCCTATGTCGGCATCTGTTCTGTCGTAATAAGCTGTAATATAACCAATAAATAAGGTGTACATTTGTTCAGTAATGGTATTGCTATTCTATGCGATTTATTGTAATATACACCTACAATAAAGAAAACGGAGGGACAGAAAATGTCAAAGGCAATAACAAAGGACGCAATAAGAAGACTTCAGAAGGACGGCGAGTTCCGCTTTAACGGACTGAGCAGAGAAGAGAGCAAGACAGCGGCCGCGGAGCTTGCAAAGGCGGCAATGAATGATGACCGCAGCAACGGCATAGAAAGCTGCTTCGGCATAGGGCGCGACGCCTTCGGATATTACTTCGCAGCACAGATAAACGGATAAGGAGGCGGGTGGATATGAATGATAGAATACAGCTTGAAACGGTCAATGAAAACTACTATGATATAACCGCCGGACGGGACCGTGTGAAGGAATACCTGAAAACAGTCGGGTATTCAAAAACATTTAAGACTGATAACGGATCAATAACTGACGAGGATATTGAGCGGCTGAGCGTATATGTAGACGGCGAGATATTTCTCGACTTTAACGAATACCGTGATCTGATCCTTATACGGGACAACGAGGGCAGAGCATATACACAGACCGAGCTTGAGGAGATATTGGAGCATGAGCTTCAGGACTTGGGTATATAAATGTATGCGAGGGGAGCCGCCGAAGGGCGGCTTTCCCTCTGCCGTAATAAGCTGCAATATAACCAATAAAAAGAGTGTACATTTGTATGGTAATGGTATTGATATAATGCAGGCTTTATTGTAATATGGACACACAATAAAGAAACGGAGGGCTTTGAAAAATGAAGCTGAATTTGAAAGCGTTATATGAGGTGTTCGGCAAGGAATTATCACATACCGAAATAACGGTATTTGCCGATGGGGAATATGCACTCACCAACGAGTACGGAGAAGTCGGATATATAAACCCGGCAGAAAACACCGATAACGAGGATTTGGATTATAGAGAAGAGAACGGCAATTTCATATACACCAACGGTGATATGGAATTTACCTTAACAAAGATGGAAAACGATATTGCTACAAAAGACAAACTAACATAACGCGACACAAGCCTCAAAAAAGCCGCCGCACGGCGGATTTTTAGGTGCGCAAGTAATTGAAGGGTGGTGATACAAAGTGGCACAAAGGGGCAGGAAGCCCAAGCCTACGGCATTAAAAGAGCTTGAGGGCAATCCCGGCAAGCGGCAGCTCAATATAAACGAGCCGAAGCCTTTAGCAAAGGCTCCGAGCTGTCCCAAGTGGCTGGATCCTGAAGCAAAGAAGGAGTGGAAACGGCTCTCAAAAAAGATGGAGCAGATCGGGATACTGACCGAGATAGACATGGCAGCGTTCGCCGGGTACTGTCAGGCATACGCACGATGGAAGGCGGCGGAGGAGTTCATATCAAAGCACGGCTCGATCGTGAAAACACCGAGCGGGTATTGGCAGCAGGTGCCGCAGGTATCTATTGCGCAGCAGTACATGAAGGCGATGCAGAAGTTTGCAGAGCAGTTCGGGCTGACACCGGCGGCGCGGTCGAGGATAGTGGCAGAGAACACAAAGGCCGAATATATAGACGATATGGATAAGCTGCTCGGAGGGATGTAATGACAGAAACAAGACCTGCAGAATACCCCAAGCTTGAAAATTATACACCGTCACCGTTCATGCTGCCGACCTCGCATTATGATGAGGACAAAGCGGACCGGGCGGTAATGTTCATAGAAAACCTGCGTCATACCAAAGGTAAATGGGCAGGCAAGCGGTTCTGGCTTCTGCCGTGGCAGGAGCAGATAATTCGGGACATTTTCGGTATCATAAAGGAGGACGGAACACGACAGTTTCATACGGCATATGTCGAAATAGGGAAGAAAAACGGAAAGTCGGAGCTTGCGGCGGCGGTCGCACTGTATCTGCTGTACGCTGATGGCGAGCCTTCGGCAGAGGTCTACGGCGCGGCGGCGGACAGGCAGCAGGCGTCTATCGTTTTTGATGTTGCAAACCAGATGGTACAGATGTCACCGGCACTCCTGAAACGGTCAAAAATAATGGCCGCGACAAAGCGTGTCGTTAACTATTCCAATGCCGGGTTTTATCAGGTGCTGTCGGCGGAGGTCGGTACAAAGCACGGCTTGAATGTATCGGGACTTGTATTCGATGAGCTTCATGCCCAGCCGAACCGCAAGCTGTATGATGTACTCACCAAAGGCTCCGGTGACGCAAGAGAGCAGCCGTTGTTTTTCATCATAACAACAGCCGGAACCGACAGGAACTCTATCTGCTATGAGATGCACACAAAGTCGATGGATATACTGACCGGCAGGAAAATCGATCCGACATTTTATCCTGTGGTATACGGGCTTGAATTAGAGGATGACTGGCATGATGAGAAGAATTGGTACAAAGCAAACCCGTCGCTGGGATATACAATAAAGATCGACCGCGTAAGAGAAGCGTATCAGGCGGCTCTGCAGAACCCTGCAGAGGAGAATGTATTCCGGCAGCTAAGGCTAAACACATGGGTGAACAGCTCAGTCGCATGGATACCGGAGCATATATACGACAAAGGAAATACAGCAATTGATGAGCGGAAGCTCCTCGGTCGGGAATGCTACGGCGGACTTGACCTTTCGTCTACTTCGGATATAACGGCATTTGTGCTCGTGTTCCCGCCGGAACACGACGGTGATCCGTATTATATCTTAGCGTATTTCTGGCTGCCCGAGGACACGCTTGATCTGCGTGTACGCCGCGACCATGTTCCGTATGATGTATGGCGAAGGCAGGGATACATAAATGTTACCGAGGGCAATGTCATCCATTATGACTATATCGAGAAAACGATATGCGAACTTGGTAAGAAATTCAATATCAAAGAGATCGGCGTTGACCGCTGGAACGCAACACAGATGATACAGAACCTTGAAGCGGAGGGCTTCACAATGGTTCCTATAGGTCAGGGCATGAAGGATATGTCACCGCCGACTAAGGAGTTTTACAAGCTCCTGCTTGAGGGCAGGATAGCTCACGGCGGCAACCCTGTACTGCGCTGGATGGCGGGAAATGTAGTGGTAGAGACCGATGCTGCTGAGAACATCAAGCCGACAAAGGCAAAATCAACAGAGAAGATAGACGGCATTGTTGCAACGATCATGGCGCTTGACAGATGTGTGCGTAACCAAAATGCTGAGAAAGCAAGCGTTTATGACAGTCGAAGCTTGATCATATTCTGAATAAAACTGAAAAAAAGCTTGACATTTAATATCAAATTTGCTATTATAATAATGAGGTGTGGCTTATGTATGAAATCGTATTTTACGATGATGAACGTGGTAATGAGCCTGTTAAAGAGTTTATTGAAGAACTCAATGATAAAGCTGCAACAAGCAAGGATGCAAGGATAAATTTGAAAAAGATCGTTGCATATCTTGATGCGCTGGAGGCTTACGGAACAAGAGTGGGTGAACCGGTAACAAAACACCTTAACGGTGAGATATGGGAACTGCGCCCGCTTGCGAACAGAATATTATACGCATATTGGTGTGATAATAAATTTATACTACTTCATCATTTCATCAAAAAATCAAATAAAACTCCAATACGGGAAATTGAACAGGCAAAAAGGAATTTGGCAAGCTATTTAGAAAGGCATGGTGGTAATAATGGCAACTAAATGGTCTGATTTCAGAGAAACATTAAATCTGTCAGACGCTGATAATGCCGAGATAGAGCTTACGGTCAAACTGATCGGCAAGGTGATAGAAGCGAGAGAAGCAAAGGGGTTAAGTCAACAGGCTTTAGCTGATATGTGCGGGATTAAACAGCCGGTATTAGCACGGATGGAAAAGGCGGTGCACTCGCCGCAAATAAATACACTTATAAAGGTGTTACAGCCGTTGGGTTTGACTCTTGACATTGTTCCGATTAAGGAAAGCACCAACAACGATAGGGTAGCAATGTAAAATAAACATTCAAGCATCTCTTCGGAGGTGCTTTTTGTGTGCGAGGAGGATATATGGGTATATTCAGAGCAATATTCAAATCACGAGACAGACTGAAGAGCCACAGAGGTGATTAAAGAGATCGAAGTTGACCGGTGGAACGCAACACAGATGATACAGAACCTTGAAGCGGAAGGCTTTACAATGGTTCCGATTGGGCAAGGTATGAAGGATATGTCGCCTCCGACAAAGGAGTTCTACAAGCTCTTGCTTGAAGGCAAGATAGCTCACGGCGGCAATCCTGTTCTGCGATGGATGGCGGGAAATGTAGTGGTAGAGACGGATGCGGCTGAGAACATCAAGCCGACAAAGGCAAAATCAACAGAGAAGATAGACGGTATCGTAGCGACTATAATGGCGCTTGACAGGTGTGTGCGAAATCAGAATTCTGTAAAAGCAAGCGTATACGATAGCAGACCAATGATTGTTTTTTAATAAAAGAGATTGAATCCTGAAAGATTTTGTGATATGATTTAGTGGTGAAATAAAAAGATCTCTTAAACAAGCATAGGAGTTGATACAGTTGTCAGAGTGGAATTCAAATCAATATATAAAATTTAAGAATCAGCGTACACAGCCTTCGGTTGATTTGATCAGCCGTATTGCAGATATGAAACCGAACCGAATACTTGACATAGGCTGTGGACCGGGAAACAGCACATATGCGCTTGCATCAGCATTCCCGCACTCAGAGCTGATAGGTATAGATTCATCAGAGGACATGCTGAAAAAAGCAAAAGATACATATCCCGAAATATGCTTTCTGAATAAGAATGTGCCGGATGAGCTTGATACATTGCAAGGGAACTTTGATTTGATTTTTTCTAACGCATGCATTCACTGGATACCTGATCAGAAACGACTGATAAAGAGTGTTTTGAACAAGATGTGTGTTAATGGCAGATTTGCTGTACAGATACCGCTGATACAGGAAGCTCCGTTTTATAGATTGCTGTACTCGTTATTTGAAGAGGGCAAATGGAGAAAACTGAAAGACATCCAAAACTTTCACAATCTGATGCCGGAAGAGTATTATGATTTGTTTGTATCGTTAGGTGTCAGATTTGATATGTGGCAAACGAACTATTATCATATAATGGATGACCATAACAGCATAATCGAATGGTATAAGGGCAGCGGATTACGACCATATATTGAAGCACTTACTCCGAAGGAGAGTGGCGAGCTGATTGACGCCCTTATATCAGGATTAAAGTCACAATATAAAGAACAGGCGGATAAAAGAATAATCTTTAAAATGCCGAGATTGTTCTTTATAATATATAATTAATCAAACAACACAAAGACTCAAGCATTTCTTCGGAGGTGCTTTTTGTGTGCGAGGAGGATATATGGGTATATTCAGAGCAATATTCAAATCACGAGACAGGCCGAAGAACCATACCGGTGACAGCATCGGCGGCGGGCGGTATTTTGCGTTCGGCAGAACATGGGCGGGCAAAAGCGTAACGGAACGGACTGCGCTTCAGACAACAGCGGTGTATGCCTGCGTGAGAATAATCTCGGAAACAGTGGCGAGCCTGCCGCTCCATGTTTATGAATATACCGACAGCGGCAAGGAAAAGGTATATCAGCATCCGTTATACCGATTGCTTCACGACATACCGAACCCTGAAATGAACAGCTTCATAATGCGCGAGGTAATGATGATGCATCTCTTGTTATGGGGTAATTCATACTCACAGATCATCCGCAACGGTCGGGGCGAGGTCATAGGCTTGTATCCGCTTCTGCCGGATAAGATGACCGTAGACCGTGCAGCGGACGGGCGGCTGTATTATACATATATCTCCGATAATCAGGGAACGCTCATATTCAATAAAAACGAAATACTGCATATCGTAGGACTTGGCTTTGACGGGCTGATCGGGCATTCGCCTATAGCAATGGCAAAGAACGCTGTCGGACTTTCAATAGCTGCGGAGGAGTACGGCTCATCGTTTTTTTCAAACTCCGGCACGCCGAGCGGAGTATTGGAGCATCCGGGCGTATTAAAGGAGCCTGAAAAGGTACGGGCAGCATGGAACGCGGCATACGGCGGCAGCGGAAACGCGCACCGCGTGGCAGTCTTGGAGGAGGGGATGCGGTTTAATCCTATCTCAATAAACCCGCACGAAGCGCAGTTTTTAGAAACACGGAAGTTTCAGGTAAACGAGATCTGCCGTATATTCCGTGTCCCGCCGCACATGATAGCAGACCTTGATAAATCAAGCTTTAATAATATCGAACATCAAAGCTTGGAGTTCGTCACAAACACCATAAGACCGTGGCTTGTACGAATAGAGCAGAGCATATTTCAGCAGCTGTTAACAGAGGAAGAACAGAAGAAAATATTTGTAAAGTTCAATGTTGACGGACTATTGAGAGGAGCGTTCCAAAGCCGTATGAGCGGTTATGCAATAGGTATACAGAATGGTTTTATGTCCCCTAATGATGTAAGAGAATTAGAGGATATGAACCTTATACCGGACGAGCTTGGAGGCAACAGGTATTTATGCAACGGGAACATGATAGACATAGGCAGCGCAGGGAAAAATTATGTTGAGATGGAAGGAGAGGATGAAAGAAGTGGATAAGTTTTGGAAGTTCAAAACGGTAAAGAACAAAACAGGTGAGGACGAAGAAAGCACAGAGAACGTGCTTTTTTTAAATGGCGTTATAGCTTCGGAGTCGTGGTGGGATGATGATATAACCCCAAAGATGTTCAGGGACGAGCTTGAACAGTGCAAGGGTGATATAACCGTATTTATCAACAGCCCCGGCGGCGACTGCTTCGCGGCAAGTGAGATATACACCGCTCTTAAAGAGCATAACGGCAAGGTAACCGTTAAGATCAACGGCATAGCGGCATCTGCCGCATCCGTTATAGCGATGGCCGGAGACATGATGGATATGTCACCCACAAGCATGCTTATGGTGCATAACCCGTCAATGATGTTATACGGTGAGGCATCAGAGCTTGAACAGGGTATAGAGTTCCTTAACGAAGTCAAGGAATCCATCATAAACGCATATCAGCTCAAGACAGGACTGTCACGCAGCAAGATATCGCACCTTATGGATGCGGAGACATGGATGAACGCCAATGCTGCACATGATTACGGCTTTTGTGACCGCATCCTCTACACAGAGAATGATGAGGAGGACGAGGAGGAAAAGGATACCGGCAACATGGTATTCGACAAGACTGCTATGGTAACGAACACCATAGCCGCAATGAGAAAAAAGCTGAAGCCGATAGCACCGAAGGAGACCGGTACGGGTGTTGCTCAGTTTGAGAAAAGGTTAGAGTTATTAAAATAAAGGAAGGGGACATTAAAATATGAGTAAGATAACAGAATTAAGACAGAAAAGAGCAAATCTCTGGGAAAAGACAAAGCAGTTTCTTGACAACGCAAAGCGTGACAACAACGGATTGCTTTCTGCGGAGGATGTAGAGGCATACGAGAAAATGGAGGCGGACATTGTTGCCATCAAGAAGGAGATTGATATACTTGAGCGTCAGGAGGCGCTTGACAAGGAGATGGCCACGCCGACAACTGACCCGGTAAAGAATACGCCCAAGCCTGCATCTGATACAAAGACGGGCAGAGCAAGCGATGCGTACAAGGCAGCGTTCTGGGATGCGATGAGGAACAAGTTCTCGTTCACGGCAAAGGATGCACTCCAGATCGGTACGGATTCAGAAGGCGGTTTCCTTGTTCCTGATGAGTTTGAGAAACAGCTTATCGACAAGCTCCATGACGAAAATATTATACGCGGCTATGCTACGATCATAACAACAGAGAGCGGAGACAGGAAGATACCTGTTGTGGCGTCGCATGGCGCGGCGGCATGGACAGACGAAGAGGCAGAGTATACAGAGAGCGATGACGCGTTCGGTGTAGTAACGCTCGGAGCACATAAGCTTGCAACGATCATAAAGGTATCGGAGGAGCTGCTCAATGATTCCGCCTTTAATCTTGAGACATATATCGCATCCGAGTTTGTGCGCCGCATGGCGGCAGCGGAGGAGGACGCGTTCATAAACGGCAACGGTACCGGCAAGCCGACTGGTCTCTTAACAACAGGCGAGACAGGTCTAACAGCCGCAAGCGCATCGGCGATAACGGCTGATGAGATCATCGACCTTTATCACAGCCTCAGAACACCGTACAGAAAGAACGCTCAGTTCATCGCAAACGATACGACGATCAAGGCTATACGCAAGCTGAAGGATAACAACGGTCAGTATGTATGGCAACCGGGACTGCAGGCAGGACAGCCGGATACTATCCTCAACCGTCCGATCCTTACATCACAGAATATGCCTGAGATCGGCGCAGGCAAGAAGATACTCCTGTTCGGCGATCTTTCGTATTACTGGATCGCGGACCGTCAGGGCAGGACATTCCAGAGACTGAGCGAGTTGTACGCAAAGACCGGACAGGTTGGCTTCCGCGTATTCCAGAGGCTTGACGGTAAGCTCATACTTCCGGAGGCGGTAAAGACATTGCAGATGAAGGCATCGTAATGGTGCCTTCTGTATTGGAGGGAAGCTAAATGAACATCAGGATTTTGACCTCATGCTCCGGCTTGGATTTCAGCTATGCCGAGGGCGAAACGGTGGATGCGAAAGCGGATATCGCAAAAGACCTCATAAAAGCCGGGTATGCCGAGGAAATAAAATCCTCGGCGCGAACCAAAAAGAAAGCGGAGTCTGATGATGCTGACACTTGATGAGGTAAAAGAATACCTGCGGCTTGACACTGACGCGGAGGATGGGTATTTGAACATACTCATCCTTCTTGCGTCCGAGATGTGCGAGAACTATACACGACTGCCTCTGCCTGACGAGCTGCCGGAGAGCTATAAGCAGGCGATGCTGATCTGCATCGGGTACTTCTTTGAGCATAGGGACGGTGTTAAAGACGGCATTCCGGATGTATTCTACTTCCTGCTCCGCCCGTACAGAAAGGCGGCATTCTGATATGGACTTTTCAAAGCTGCGGCACAGGATCATATTCTTAAAGCCGTTGGATAAGAAGCTCAACGGCATGAAAGAAACTGTGCCGGTGTGGATACCATATAAGCCCGGTGTTAACAACAATATAAAGCTCAATAATACTGATGAGATATACATTACCGATGACTACAGGGGCAATGCCGTTATTAAACATATCAATGGTGAGCCATACGCGCATCCGCTGGATTTAAAGGAATATGAGGTATGGGCGAACGTATCACCGACTACCGGGCGCGAATATGACGAGGCGCAGAAGCTTCGGGCAGAGACTACATATACCGTAACAACACGGTATTTCGATAATATTATGAGTAATATGAAAATCATGTATAACGGCAGGATATTTGATATCGTATCTGTCCTGAATATAGGTGAGCGCAATACAGAGCTTCGTATTGTTGCGAGTGAGCGTGATAATTATGGCAAGGACAGTTGACGTATTCGGGTTTGACGAGCTTGAAAAAGCGTTCAAGCGGTGTGAGAAGCGGTATCCGAACCAAGCGGACGCTCTACTTATGGCGCAAGGACAGCAGGTGAATAAAAAGGTCAAATCGCTAACGCCTGTGCGAACGCGCAAGCTCCGCAATTCGTGGCGGCTCAAAAAGGTAAAGCTGTACAAGGGCGGCAAGGTGCGCGTTGTGAGAGAACAGACTACCGCCCCGCATGGTCACCTCATAGAGCTTGGGCATGAGATAGTGCGCGGAGGAAGGACAAGAGAACGCGGGCGCAAGCTCAATCGTGTACAGCGTTCGGCGCGAGGTATTAGATCCGGCGGTAGGGTTGAGGGTGTGCATATGCTTGAAAAATCCATATCCGAGGCTCGGTCACGATTCAGCGGTGAGGCGCAAAAAATGATAGATGATCTGACAAGTGATTTAAAGGTTTAATATGCAGCAATATTGTGAGGTAAAAATGATAACTGAAAAAGATATTAAAACAAGGATTGCCGAGATATTAACAGATAACGGTTTTAATGTCGTAGCGTCTGAAATTGAAGAGGGGTTTGATAAGCCGGCTGT
>JAFRDB010000026.1 GCA_017404065.1 Clostridia bacterium | reverse complement strand
ATTTCAGTTTATCTCCCTCAGTCACGCCTGTCGGCGCGACAGCTCCCTCATAGAGGGAGCCAAGTATTGTGGTACTCCGAGACTTGTCCTCCTCTTGAGGGGGTCGGCGCGATAGCGCCGGGGGGAGTTGACACTCCCCTATAAACTGAAATTTACGGATTTATTCACAAAAATTTTACTCATCCAAAACCGCAGCATTAAAGCTGTTAACGCTTGACATGAGTGCTTTTTTGTGGTAGCATGATACCGGACTTTTAAATAATGATTCTGATGAATAATCAAGGAGATAATCAAATGAGTAATATTCTTGTTACGGGCGCGGCGGGCTTTATCGGCGCGTTCCTTTCAAAAAGACTGCTTGATCAGGGAAAGACGGTTATCGGTATAGATAACTGCAACGATTACTATGATGTGAGCCTTAAGGAAGCAAGGCTTAAGATGCTTTCGGGCTATGACAAATTCACCTTTATAAAGATGGATATAGCCGATAAACCGGCAGTGGATAAGCTGTTTGCTGACTATGGGTTTGAAATAGTGGTAAATCTCGCAGCGCAGGCGGGTGTGCGTTACAGCATAGAAAATCCCGCGGCATATATAAACTCGAACATGATCGGCTTCTTCAATATCCTTGAGGCGTGCAGGTTTAATCCGGTCAAGCATCTTGTTTATGCTTCTTCAAGCTCTGTTTACGGCGCGAATAAAAAGGTGCCGTTCTCTACTGAGGACATGGTCGATAATCCTGTCAGTCTTTACGCGGCAACAAAGAAGTCAAATGAGCTTATGGCGCACTGCTATTCAAAGCTTTACAGTATCCCGACAACGGGCTTGCGGTTTTTTACCGTTTATGGTCCGATGGGACGGCCTGACATGGCATACTTCGGCTTTACAAATAAGCTTCTGAAGGGCGAGACTATAAAGATATTCAATTTCGGCAACTGCGAGCGTGACTTTACATTTGTTGATGATATAGTCGAGGGCGTTATCCGTGTTATGGACAAGCCGCCCATAGTGAAAACGGGTGAGGATGGCTTGCCGATACCGCCCTATGCGGTATATAATATAGGCGGCGGCAGACCGGAAAATCTGTTGGAATTTGTCGATATATTACAGCAGGAGCTTGTACGCGCCGGCGTGCTGCCGAAGGATTATGATTTTGACGCGCACAAGGAGCTTGTGCCGATGCAGCCGGGTGATGTGCCTGTGACGTACGCGGACACAAGGGCTCTGGAGCGCGATATGGGCTACAGACCGACAACGACATTAAAAGAGGGCTTGCGTAAATTTGCCGAGTGGTATAAGGAGTATTATCTATGAAAATAGCAGTAGCGGGAACAGGATATGTAGGACTGTCGATAGCGGTGCTTTTAGCGCAACATCACAGCGTAACGGCGGTCGATATAATACCGGAAAAGGTAGAGCTTATAAATAACAGAAAATCACCAATACAGGATGAATATATCGAGAAGTATCTTGCCGAAAAGGAGCTTGACCTCACCGCGACTCTTGACGCGGAGGCGGCATATAAGGACGCTGAGTTTGTGGTTATAGCCGCGCCGACTAACTATGACAGCCGTAAGAATTTTTTCGATACATCGGCAGTAGAGGCGGTAATAAAGCTTGTAGAAAAGTGTAATCCTGATGCGATAATGGTGATAAAGTCCACGATACCGGTAGGCTACACGGCGCATATCCGCGAATTGACGGGCAGTAAAAACATCATATTCAGTCCGGAGTTCCTGCGTGAGAGTAAAGCACTGTATGACAATCTTTATCCGAGCCGTATAATTGTCGGCACGGATATGTCCGATGATAGGCTTCAAAAGGCGGCGCATACCTTTGCGGAGCTGCTGCGCGAAGGGGCTATAAAAGAGGATATAGACACGCTCTTTATGGGCTTCACGGAGGCGGAGGCTGTAAAGCTGTTTGCAAACACGTATCTTGCTCTCAGAGTATCATACTTTAACGAGCTGGATACTTATGCCGAGATGAAGGGGCTTGATACGAAGCAGATCATAGACGGCGTTTGTCTTGACCCGCGTATCGGCAGTCATTATAATAACCCGTCATTCGGATACGGGGGCTACTGTCTGCCAAAGGACACAAAGCAGCTTCTGGCAAATTACAGAGACGTGCCGCAGGATATGATGTCTGCTATAGTTCAGTCGAACCGGACAAGAAAGGACTTCATAGCCGATCGCGTTCTTGAGATAGCGGGCGCGTATGAAGCTAACGAGAGCTGGAACGCGGCAAAGGAGAAGGAGGTCGTAGTCGGAGTGTATCGTCTCACAATGAAGAGCAACTCCGATAATTTCCGCCAAAGCTCCATCCAGGGTGTTATGAAGCGGATCAAGGCAAAGGGAGCTACGGTCATAGTATATGAGCCGACGTTAGAGGATGGTAGCACCTTCTACGGGAGCAGAGTAGTTAACGATATCGATAAATTCAAGGCGAAAAGCGATGCTATAATCGCAAACCGATACGATGCGGTGCTTGACGATGTAGAGGAGAAGGTATATACGCGCGATATATTCCGGCGTGATTGATAACTGAAATGGGTCTGTATAAAACCAAATTCCGGTTTGGTTTTATACAGACCCATTTGTATTTTCACATTACCAGCATTACCGTTAACGGAACGGTAACGAGGGAAAACAGGGTAGTTATGAATACGCCCTTTGCAGCGAGATCGACATCACCATCGTAGGTGGCAGCAAACAGAACGGAGCTGTTTGCTACCGGCATTGCCGTAAGTATGTATGTTACCTCCAGAAGAACCGGATTTTTTATCACCCATGTGAGTGGATACCACAAAAGCAACGGCACGACAAGCTGCTTTAATATAGTCCACGGGTACAGGCGCCACTCTGTGAATACGCTTTTAACATCTATCCTTGCGAGAGAAAAACCGATTATGAGCATTGCCGCAGGCGAGGTCATCTGTCCTAAGATATCTATCGTTCCCGATACAAGCACAGGTATGTGCGGATCAAGGAAGTATAAGATCAGTGACAGGGTAGAGATCACCGTGCCGGGAGTCAGGATCATTTTCGGATCAAAGCCCGCCGAGTCTGCTTTATCGCGGTTCATAAGCCAGATACCGAGCGAATATACAGCGATATTGAATACCAGATTAAAGATTGCCGTGTAGAACAATCCTACCGAGCCGCACAGGGGCGCTATGACGGGAAACCCCATAAAGCCAATGTTCGAGAATGTGTTCATAAAGGTGTACAGCCCTGTTTGGCCGCGTCCGGCACGCACAGCCTTGGCGAGAATAATGCCAAGAATCGGCAGTATCAGAAATATCAGTGCTATCGCTGTGCCGAGACAGGTGAGCACATCCGAGAGAGGCTGCCTCTCTTCAAGCTTAAGCACCGAGGAGAGTATCATTGCCGGTAATGTGACGTCAAGCACAAGCCTTGAAAACTGCTTAACAAACCCGTCATTTATGACCTTCAGCTTATATACGGCATAGCCTATGCAAATCAGTATAAACAGCTCTGCCATTCGTGTTATAAGTATTTGAATATTCATTGTTATGACCATTAAATCCTTTCCAATTGCCATGCTGCATACATTATACACGACTCAAACGCTTTTGAAAAGTCCTGTAACAGTTTTGTATCAAGATTGAAAACTTTGTATTATTTTGAGATGAACGGTACGCTAAATTTCAGTTTGTCGGGGCGTTAGTGGGAGGCGCAGCCTGTCCTTGCCCGAGGGCAACACTGGTCGGGCGCAAGCGCCCTGCTCGTGCTGGCGTCCTGGGTAGGCTTTGCGAACTCGTTCGCAAAGGTCGGATTGGGGTTTACGGCACTATCGAACGAGATAAATTAGTGGTTTTAAACATAATCTGTGGCTACCGTAGCCCCCAACCCGACCTTTTCAAGCAAAGCTTGAAAAGCCCACATGGGATGCCAACCCGAGCAGGCGGCATAGCCGCCGACCAGGGCTGCCCCAAGGCAGGGACAGCAGAGCTACACCGCAAACATCAGCCCGATAAACTGAAATTTTCGGTTTTATTTACACAACCTCACTCATTCGAAAACCGTGCCGTTACCGGATCGCGACTTGACAGACAGACATATTTATGATAAAATAGCAATACTATTAAGAGGAGATGCTTTAAAGGCGCTAAGTTATACACAGGCGGCTGCATTGCGGACTGTGAGGAGGTCATGGTGAAGATGCTAAGACCGTTACTTCCGGCGCGGGAGTTTGCATAAACATAAAACAGCATCCCATTAATAATGGCAGGAGTGCAATATGAATTTTCTGAATATGCTTGAGGGCTATAAGCCGTATGAGGGTATTGTTAAAAATCTTGACAATACCCCTATTTCCGTGGCGGGAGTTGTCGACAGCGCGCAGCCGCAGCTTATAGCCGAGCTTTTTGCAAGGACGGGCGGCAGAGCGCTCGTTGTAACATATTCCGATATGGAGTCACGTCAGATAGCGGATGCTTTGCGTATGTACACGGATAATGTGGCGGTATTCCCGGAGAAGGAATATGTGTTTTATAATATAGAGAGTATGGACCGCGCAAACGCAAATGCGCGGCTTTCTGTGCTGGACAGATTAGTTACCGGCGAAAAAATTATAGTTACCGCGTCTGTACCGGCGCTTATGAGCTACACGGCGGAGCGTGAGAGGTTTACGCGGGGCATAACGGAGCTTGATACCGGTGGGATATGCGATATAAATAAGCTTGCCGAGGCTCTTATCGGCATCGGCTATCGGCGTGAGGATATGATAGAGGGACCGGGACAGTTTTCTGTCCGCGGCGGCATAATAGATATATATTCTCCCGGCAGTGAGCTGCCGGTGCGGGTGGAGCTGTGGGATGATGAGATCGATTCCATCCGGCGCTTTGACCCTGAAACGCAGCGTGCGGTGGAGAACATTGAGCACGCGCATATAATACCGGTTCGCGAGGCGCTTTACACAAAAAAGCAAAGAGATGAGCTGCTGCTTGAGCTTGACCGAAGGCTGAAAGCCGCGCGAAAGCGTGAGCCGGACGGAGAATACACAAAAAATCTTGCCGCCGACACGGAAGCGTTTTGCGAGAAAATGCACTTTCCGGCGATAGACAAGTATATTCCGCTTATATACGGAAAAATACCGTCTCTTCTTGACTATTTCAGCGATAAGGATTTAGCGTTTGTCATAGATCCGAAGCGGGCGTGTGAGCGCGCGTCGGAATTTGAACTGGAGGCCTCGGAAACGGTCGCGGAGCTTAAAAAAAAGTATCTGCTTGGCGCTGAGCGCACAGCGCTTTACCGAACCGGCAGGGAAACGTTATCGGCGCTTGCCGATATGCGGCTCATTGCGCTTGAGATTCTTTCGCACACGAAAAACGAGTTTACGTTCAGGCATTTGGAGACGTTCACAACAAAAACGGTCGTGTCGTTTCACGGCAAGCTTGAATATCTGTATGAGGATCTTGCAAGCTGGCAAAAAAATAACTATACCGCCGTTGTCCTTGCGGCTACTCGGACGAGGGCTGAAAATCTGTGCGGCGTGTTCAATGAACGGGGGATAAGATCGCGCATATCCTCTGACGGGAATTTTAATAAGGGCGAAACGGTAGTTGTGCTTGCAAGCCGCGCGGGCGGATTTGAGTATCCGGAGCTTAAGCTTGCGGTAGTCTCGGAAAAGGAGATATTCGAGGCAAGGCGTTCGCGTGACAGGAGAAGGCGCGAGAATGCGGACAGGATAAAGTCGTATAATGACATTACACCCGGCGATTATGTCGTGCATGCGGCGCACGGTGTGGGCGTGTATGACGGGCTTATAAAAATGACCGTTGACGGAGTGGCGAAGGATTATTTAAAGATATGCTATCACGGCACGGATGTTTTGTATGTGCCCATAGATCAGCTTGAGCTTTTGCATAAGTATTCCGGAGGCGGTGACGAGGATAAGCCGGTAAAGGTGAATAAGCTCGGCACGCAGGAGTGGATGAGAGCAAAGGCGAAGGTAAAGGCGAGCACAGACGAGCTTGCAAAGGAGCTTGTAAAGCTATATGCCGAAAGGGGACAGGCGAAGGGGTTCGCATTCTCCGAGGATACTCCGTGGCAGCGTGATTTCGAGGATACGTTCGAATACATCGAGACGAGTGACCAGCTTCGTTCGATCGAAGAGGTCAAGGCGGATATGGAAAAGCCTCAGCCCATGGACAGACTGCTCTGCGGCGATGTCGGCTTCGGTAAGACGGAGATAGCGCTCCGCGCCGCGTTCAAGGCGGTGTGTGACAGCAAGCAGGTGGCGTATCTTTGCCCTACAACAGTGCTTGCGATGCAGCATTATGAGACGTTTCGAAGCCGTATGGCGGATTTCCCCGTAACAGTAGAGATGCTTTCACGGTTCCGCACGAAGGGGCAGCAGGCGGAGACGATAAAAAAGCTGCGCGACGGACGCGCGGATATAGTTATAGGCACACACAGACTGCTGTCAAAGGATGTCCGGTTCAAGGATCTCGGACTGCTTATAGTAGACGAGGAGCAGCGGTTCGGAGTCGCGCACAAGGAAAAGCTGAAGGAGCTTAAAACAAACGTAGATGTACTGACTATGACCGCAACGCCGATACCGAGAACGCTGCATTTGTCCATGACATCGGTGCGCGACATGAGCGTGCTCTCGCAGCCGCCGCACAACCGCTATCCGGTACGGACTTATGTGCTCGAATACAATGAGGCCGTTACAGACGAGGCGATACGTCGCGAGCTTGCACGCGGGGGACAGGTATTTTATCTTTATAACCGTGTGCAGGGAATATACCACAAGGCGCAGATGCTCAAAAACCGTTTTCCGGATGCGGAGATAGCCGTCGGACACGGTAAGCTTTCCGAGAATGAGCTGGAGGACATAATGTATGATATGGTAACGGGCAGAACGCAGATACTTGTGTGTACTACAATAATCGAGACAGGACTTGATATACCCAACGCTAATACAATAATCATAGAAAATGCCGATAAGATGGGGCTCGCTCAGCTCTATCAGCTGCGCGGCAGAGTGGGGCGCTCAAACCGCGCCGCTTACGCGTATCTGACCTATCAGCGTGACAAGGTGCTGTCTGCCGTGTCGCAAAAGCGGCTTAGCGCTATCCGTGAATTTACGGAGTTCGGATCGGGCTTCCGTATAGCCATGAGAGATCTCGAGATACGCGGTGCGGGCAATATCCTTGGCGCGGAGCAGCACGGACACATGGATAACGTGGGTTATGATATGTATTGCAGGATACTGAAGGAGAGCATAGACGAGGCGCGCGGAGTTGCGCCTGCCCAAGAGGACGTAACGCTCGATATAAGCGTTAATGCATTCATACCGGAAAGCTATATACCGTCTGCGTCACAGCGGATAGATATGTACAAGAAGATAGCCGCGATCGGGAATGAGGCGGATGAGCGGGAGATAATGGATGAGCTTATCGACCGATACGGAGAGCCGCCGAGGTCGGTTCAGAATATAGTTGCGGTCGCGGCGCTGAAAGCGCCCGCGCGCGCGGCGGGATGCCGTGAGATAACGCAAAAGGGCGGGGTGGTGACACTTACATTTGCGCCGGATAAGCTAACGTCGTCTATTGTGTTCGGGCTTGATGGCAGCTATACAGGACGTGTAAAGGTCATTTCGGGCGATACGCCAAAGCTGAGAGTAACGATGCGTGATAAGGACAGGAACGCGCTTGCGTTTATAACGAAGCTGCTTGCCGATATAGAGGCAATGGCGTAAGCGGAGAAAAGACTTCGTCGGTAAAACATCTTTTTTAAGAAAAATAGCCGTAATTGCTTGCAATTGCGGTTATTTTGTGATATAATACCAATATATAATGTTTAATTTGCGAAAGGATAAAGTGGATCAGAATTATGGCAAAAAAGACTAAGGAACAGCCGTTCGATATGTCGGTCATTGAGAACCAGAAGATCGTTGGAGTAGACCTTAATAACGAGATGAAAAAGGCGTATATCGATTACGCCATGAGTGTTATAGTAAGCCGCGCGCTGCCTGATGTGCGTGACGGCTTAAAGCCCGTGCACAGACGCATCATGTATGATATGTATGAGGGCGGACTGCTGTATGAGGCGGATTTCAGAAAGTCGGCAACGACGGTTGGTGACGTTCTTGGTAAGTATCATCCGCATGGTGACGCGTCCGTTTACGACGCGATGGTTCGCTTGGGACAAGACTTTTCGCTCAGATATCCGCTTGTGCAGCCAAAGGGCAACTTTGGTTCGGTAGACGGCGATCCGCCGGCGGCATACAGATATACAGAGGCGAAGATGTCAAAAATAGCGGCATCGATGCTTACGGATATAGAGAAGGAAACGGTGGATTTCGTTCCGAATTTTGATGATAAGCTAAAGGAGCCGGATGTTCTTCCGTCACGTTTTCCGAACCTTTTGGTAAACGGGTCTAGCGGTATTGCGGTAGGTATGGCAACAAATATTCCGCCGCATAACCTTACGGAATGTATAGATGCGATCATTGCGGCTATAGATGATCCGATGATAACGGTGGATGAGCTTATGAACTACATCCCCGGACCGGATTTTCCGACCGGCGGCGTTATCATGGGTAAGCGCGGAATACGCCAGGCATATACGACCGGACGCGGCAAGATAATCCTCCGCGCAAGGGCAGAGATAGAAGAATATGATAACGGCAAACAGAGGATAGTCGTTACCGAGATACCCTATAAGGTAAACAAGGCGCAGATGGAGAAGCATATAAACGAGCTTGTCCGTGACGGCAAGCTTGACGGCATATCCTCCACCCGTGACGAATCCTCAACGGATATACGTCTTGTTATAGAGCTTAAGCGTGACGCTAACGCAAATGTTGTGCTCAATAACCTTTATAAGCAGACACAGATGCAGGATTCGTTCGGGATCATCCTTCTCGCATTGGTTGATAAGGTGCCGAAGATACTTAATCTGCGTCAGATGATAGACTATTATATTGCGCATCAGGAGGATGTGATCATCCGCCGTACAAGGTTCGATCTGCGCAAGGCGCAGGAGCGCGCGCATCTTTTAGAGGGCTATAAGGTAGTTATAGATAACATAGATGAGGTAATACGGATAATCCGCGCCTCAAAGTCTGTCGATGACGCAAAGACAAATCTCTGCGCGAGATTTGCTCTTGATGATGTTCAGGCTACCGCTATCGTAAGGATGCAGCTCGGCCGCTTATCGGGTATGGAGCGTGAGAAGATAGAGGAGGAATACGATGCCGTAATAGCAAGGATCGCCGAGTACGAGGCCATTCTTGCCGACGAAGCAAAGGTTTGCGAGATAATCAAAAACGATCTCACGGAGATGAAGAACAAGTACGGCGATTCGCGCCGGACGGAGATCGCGATGGACTACACCGATATAGAGGACGAAGACCTCATTGATGAGGAACAGTGCGTATTCACGCTCACGAACAGCGGGTATATAAAGCGTATGCCGACTGACACATATAAGTCGCAGCGGCGCGGCGGCAGAGGTATAACCGGAGTTACCACGCGTGAGGAGGACTTTGTCGAGCATATCTTCACTGCCTCCACGCACGATTATATCCTGTTCTTCACAACACGCGGAGTTGTATATCAGCTAAAGGGTTATCGTATCCCCGAAGCGGGCAGGACGGCAAAGGGTATGGCGATCGTCAATATTATCCCGCTTGAGCCGGACGAGAAAATAAGCGCGGTGATACCCGTAAGCAGCTTTAACAACGGTGACTATTTTACCTTTGTAACAAAGCGCGGACTTATAAAGCGTTCGGATATAATGGATTATTCAAGAATACGCCAAAGCGGACTCAGAGCGATAGAGATCGTTGAGGGCGATGAGCTTATCAGCGTAAACCTTACAGACGGCGAAAAGGAAATGCTTATAGCAACGCGGCGAGGCATTGCAATACGATTCCCGGAAAAGGACGCGAGAGTTATGGGCAGAACGACACGCGGTGTCAGGGCTATTGATCTTCGTGACGGTGATGAGATCGTATCGGCTGTGATAGTAAACCCGAATGAAAAGATACTTTCGGTTACCGAAAACGGCTACGGCAAGCGCACCGACCCGGAGGAATACAGACTCCAGTCGCGCGCGGGCAAGGGTATAATCAACTATAAGCTAAGCGAAAAGACGGGAGAGATAGCGGGTGTTGTATCAGCGTCTGATGATGCGGATCTGATGCTCATAACGTCCGACGGTATCGTTATAAGAATGCACGTTGACGAGATCAGCACATACAGCAGAAGCACACAGGGCGTGCGTGTGATGAGGCTTGCGGAGGATGTGAAGGTAGTTAGCGTAGCGCTCACCGAGAGGTATCGGGAAGAAACCGAAAACGTAAACAAGGAAGAAGATGAATAATATGGCGAAAAAATTTGCTTTAATGACAGCGTCACTGATGATCGCGGCTTTTCTTGCCGGATGCGGCGGCGCGTCAAAGCCGGAGACGGTAACGGAAGCGCCGACGGAAACGGCGGCTGTCAGCGGCACAGACACGGAGCTGCTTGAGCTTATGTCAAACAGCATAGACGCGGTCATCACCTTTACCGATGGTAAAACTGTTGAGCTGGAGCTTTATCCTGATATTGCGCCTAAAACGGTCGCTAACTTTATAAACTATGTCAATCAGGGCTTTTATGACGGCACAATTATCCACAGAGTTGTTGATGGCTTTGTTATCCAGGGCGGTGGCTATGATGCGGAGCTGAACCGAAAGGAGGTTTCGGAGACCGTTGAGGGCGAGTTTGCCGAAAACGGAACAAACAACCCTCTCCATCATGACAGAGGAGTGATATCCATGGCGAGAATACCCTCCGAGCCGGATAGCGCGTCAACGCAGTTTTTTATAGTGGTAGAGGATAACCGCGAGTCGCTTGACGGGCAGTATGCGGCATTCGGCAGAGTCCGCAGCGGCATGGAGGTCGTCGATGCAATAGCGTCAAAGGCTAAGATGAAGGATCCGCCGGCGGGACTTTCGGATATGCCGGAGGAGATATATGAGATACGGTCGATAACCATAGTGGAGTCTGAGAATACCGAAGCGCCTGCGGAGGAAAAGACAAAGAAGGAGGACGATGCAACATGAATATAGAGATAGAGATGCAAAACGGAGGGGTCATAAAGGCGGAGCTTTATCCGGAAACAGCGCCGATAACGGTAGAGAATTTTGTGAAGCTTATAAATGAGAGCTTCTTTGACGGGCTTGTATTCCACCGTGTTATATCCGGATTCATGATCCAGGGCGGCGGCATGGATGCTGCCGGCGCGCAGAAGCGTGCCAAGTCGATAAAGGGTGAATTTGAGGCTAACGGCGTGAAGAATGATCTTAAGCATACGCGCGGCGTATTGTCCATGGCAAGGACGATGTTTCCGAACAGCGCGTCGAGCCAGTTCTTTATCATGCATAAGGATTCGCCGCATCTTGACGGACAGTATGCTGCATTCGGAAAGGTAACAGACGGTATGGATGTAGTAGATGAGATAGCGGAGTGTGATACGGATTTTCGCGATCAGCCTGTAGTACCGCAGGTCATAAAGACGATCAGAATAGCGTGAAAAATAAGCGGCGCATTACACCATTCTAAGGAGCTTGAAGTATACACATACGTCGGCGCTCCTTAAAAAGGCGTCCTGCTTGCTTCTTTTCCGCGCTATGGTTTGTGACCGAATGGGGAGAGTTCAAAATTTTTTGAAAAAATACTTGACAAACAACGAAATATAGGTTATAATAATGTTCGTTGTTCGGCGGTATAGCTCAGTTGGCTAGAGCATGCGGTTCATACCCGCAGTGTCACTGGTTCAAATCCAGTTACCGCTACCATAATTAAGAGTCTCGAAAATCGCATAGTTATGCGAATAGAGGCTCTTTTTTGCTTTATAAGAAATTGCTCAAATCCTTGCCAAGTGAAACAATATGTGATATAATGGAAATTGGATAAAAATAAGCACGAAAATTAGAGGGTATATTTTCCCTCAAACAAGTGCAGTTTT
>JAFRDB010000025.1 GCA_017404065.1 Clostridia bacterium | reverse complement strand
TTCCGTAAAGGAAAAAGCGTCCGCTGTATGGGGCGGTATAAAGGACATTGTATCCACAAAGCTTAACAACATCAAATCCGCGTATGAGGAACACGGCGGCGGTCTTAAGGGCGCGGCAGCGGCGGCTATGACAGCGGTAAAAGAATACTACAAGACCGGGTACGACGCGCTTAACGCAATCACCGGCGGCAGGCTCGGCAAGGTGGTAGATACCGTAAAGCAGAAGCTTGCGCCGATGGCGAATGCCGTAAAAGAGAAGCTGTCGGGGATAAAGGACGCGTTCGGCAGCGCGTTCGATAATGCGATAGATTTCATAAAGACATCGTATAACGAGGGCGCATTAAAGCCTGTTGTTGATAAGATAACAGGAGTTTTTTCTACGGTTAAGGACTCCATAGCAGACAAGCTCGGTGCTGTAAAGACCGTTATGGGTACTGTTCTTGAAGGCGCAAGGGCGGTAGCGGTCAGTAAGCTCAGTAATATCAAGAACGCTTATGACGAGCATGGCGGAGGTATAAAGGGCGCGGCAGCGTCGGCTATGACAGCGGTGAAGGAATACTACAAGACCGGATACGACGCGCTTAACGTGCTTACAGGCGGCAGACTCGGCAAGGTAGTCGATACCGTAAAACAGAAGCTTGCGCCAATGGTGAATGCAGTGCGTGACAGGCTCAGCGGGATAAAGTACGCTGCTGTACAGAGGTTAAATGAACTGAAGACCGGCGTGTCAAATGTGCTGACACCGATAGCCAGTGTCATATCAACCGTATTTAACGGAGCGAGAACGGTTGTTGTAACGGTCATTAACGGTATAAAAACGGTAATAGTTAATACTGTAAACAATGTTAAAAATACCGTTTCAAATATCATAACCGGAATAAAGGGCAATTTTCAGGATTTTGCGAACACGGTCAAAAGCGCGTTTGATGGAGTTCGCAGCGGCATATCAACGGTTGCAGATGGAATAAAAACTATAATAACCGGTGCGTTACAGATCATTGTAGGTGTATTTACTCTGAATTTGGAGACCATACATCAGGGTATTGACAGGATAAGGACAGGGTTTAGGACCGCGTTTCAGGGAGCGCAGACGATTGTCACATCGGTCATCAGCGCTATAAAAGGATACATAACGCTTGCATTTGAGAATGTGCGGACTGTGGTCGTGAATGTAATGAATGCGGTAAAGACACAGATACAAACCGTGAAAAATACTGTCAGTGCGGTGTTCAGTTCGGTTCTATCCACGATATCAAGCACATTTGAAAGTGTTAAAACAAAGGTTACATCTGTGTTTGAGACTGTAAAGACTACGATCAGGAACGCTATTGAAAAGATAAAAGGGTATTTCAATTTTGAATGGAGTCTGCCAAAGCTCAAGCTGCCGCATTTTAAGATTACCGGTTCGTTCTCGCTCGACCCTCCGTCCGTGCCGTCGTTCGGTGTTGAATGGTACTCAAAGGGCGGTATCATGACACGTCCTACCATATTCGGCATGAACGGAAATAACGCTATGGTCGGCGGCGAATCCGGTGCGGAGGCGATACTGCCGCTTACACAGTTCTGGCGTAAGCTTGAAGGGTTCGTAAACAACAGCACCGGCGGGAATAACGTAACAAACAACATCTATGTAACTGTTGACAGCGGTGGTCAGGATGCCGAGACACTTGCGAATACGGTAGCAAAAAAGATAATTGATATGATAGAAAATATGTAGAAAACACTTGTTTTTTAGCGAAAAATGTAGTATAATATATTTGTCGGAGCAATCCGATAAAGGTTGATTGACTTTGATAGTTAATGCCGGAGTATCAATTGAATATATAGTTTCTTAACGGTGGTGACATATCACCGGCGGCGAAGCCTCCGTAGGTTTGTTGGTTATCGAGTGACACTTGATGTCAAATCAAACGGAAAGGAGGTCGGGCTTATGAAAAGTAAGTTCGTTGTGTATGGGGAAGAAGATCCTCATAACGTTGATAGCCTTGGTTATCATCCGGGTAATATACCCGATAATAGCACAATAACCGCCATGCCCCGGCGGTTATTGCATATTTAATCGCATTTTAGGCAAAGCCGTCTGAGACTATGCCTCGGTTGATATGAAAGCATTGGCTTGTCAATCAACCTTTTCTATTATCATTATACATCATAATTTCGTTGCTGTCAAGTGTTTTGACGGCATTTTTTGTTGGAAGGATGTAAAAATCATGGTCATAACATTAAGCGTAAATAACCGTGAAACTGTTATGAATCTGCCCGTGACTCCGTCCTCGTTCAAGGTATCGAAGCCGCAGAGTGTTGAGGAGTTTGAGGTAGTATCGGCAAAGGATCTGGCTTTGATCGGAACAGCTAAACTTAAAAGCATATCGTTTGGCAGCTTCTTCCCGGTCGAAGGGCATAGCTATTCATATCTTCAGAACCGTTCCATGTGGGGTTGGGATTATGTATATATGATAGATACATGGATCGAACAGAAGCTCCCGATACGGCTGGTTATATCCGGCACACCGATAAATATAGCAGTGGCGGTCGACAGCTTTGACTATGAGATCAAAACAGACGGGGATGTGTGGTACAGTATCAGCTTTAAAGAGTTTAACCTATTAGAGGATGCGGTATCCGATAACGGTGAGGAGGAACTGACAGTGTCACAGTATGAGGAATTAAAGGCTTCAATCGATAATTTGGGGGCGGTCGTAAACGCGCTTGCAAACCCGATGGTATATAACTACATAGACGATAATATGCCCGAATGGGCGAGAGCGTCGGTGCAGGCGGCGGTGGATGCGGGAGTGCTGTCCGGCACCGGCGGAGGTTGGGATCTGACATATAACGACCTGAAAACACTTACTTGGATGCATCGATCGGGAGAGTTTTGATAATGGGTGTAATAGATAAAGCCGTACAGTGGGCGATAGATATTGCCAATGACAGCTCGCACGGATATGATCAGGGTTCCAGATGGGGACCGGATTACGACTGCTCATCGTTTGTGATCTCCGCTTATGAATATGCCGGCGCAGGAACAAGATCCGGCGGCGCGACATATACAGGCGATATGAAGCGGGTATTCACAAAATGCGGGTTTACGGATGTTACAAAGTCTATAAATCTGAATACCGGTTCAGGTACCAAGAAGGGTGATGTGCTTCTCAATGAGGCGCATCATACCGCGCTTGTAATAGCGGACGGCGGCAAGATAGTTCACGCGTCCATCAACGAGAAGAACACGACCAAAGGCGGTAAGCCGGGTGACCAGACCGGCTCGGAGATCTGTGTGCGCTCGTACTACAACAAACCGTGGGACTGTGTTCTGCGTTATTCCGGCACGGATGCGGGCGGTACGGCAACCGAAACAACGAGCGCAGCTGAAGAAACGAATGTCGTAAAAGAAATAACTGTCGAGTGGAATAACAGAACGGCGGTCAATGTACAGGATAACCTTCAGAATATCAAGACCGTCACTCCCCAAAAGGGAGAGATACGGATATATGTGAATAACACAGATATAACCGATTATGCCGGAAACATAGCGTGGAAGAACACTATATATGAGCTTGCAACGACAGCGTCATTCGAGATAGCGAAAACTACGGCTAAATATGTCTCAAACATCATATATGTTCCGGTCGAGGGTGACATTATCCGCATCTTTGCCGATGAAGAGATATACCGTGGTGTTGTCACAAAGGTAGATGACGGTGACGAGAACAGGAATAGATATGATGTCAAGGACTTGGGCTGGTACTTCGGCAAGACCGAGCAGACGTACCAGTTTAAGAATGTGTCTGTCAGTGACGCGATAAAACAGCTCTCTAAGGACTTAGGTGTGGAGATAGATGAGCTGCCGGAGATAACGACGGCGGTGAACGCTATATATTTTGATAAGACCGCATCAGGAATAATAACAGACCTGCTCGACAGTGTGCAGGAGGATTACAGCTATTACTTCACACCTAAAGGCCTAAAAATATTCAAGGTTGGTGAGCTTATCACAGAACCGATATTTGTTGTTGCGAATAATATCAAGTCCGGACTGTCAATTAAATATATGAACGGCATGTCGCACAGCGTATCCATAGAGGATATGGTGACATCGGTAAAGGTCACATCCGACAAGGATAATGTATATAAAGAACTACTTGTTAAGCAAGATGCAGATCTGATGTCTAAGTACGGGTTTTTACAGAAGCTTGTGAAAATAGATCCCGATAAAGAGGACGCAACGGCAGTCGCTGAAAAGACCATGTATGAGTACGGCAGAAAGACATATATATACAGCTTCGAGATAATAGAGCAGTATAACAGCTATACCAGAGCCGGACAATGCATAATGCTCGGCGGGGATAAATACGTCGTAGAAGCGTCTGATCACAGCATAAAAAACGGCTGGCATCACACCAAGCTCACGATAAAGAAATGGGAGAAGAAGCTGTATTTCAAAACGGCTGTTGCTACAGCGGTATCAGCAACAAGCAGTGTAACAGCAGCGGAAACAACAGTATCAAAGGATACACAGATAATGGGTACGGCTATAGCTACGGCGCAGCAGATGATATCGTACTTAAAATCAATAAATCCGTCCGCACCGGATTATGCACAGATATACCTTGACGAGGGCTCGGCGGAGGGCGTGCGCGGTGATATAGCCTTTGCTCAGTCGTGTGTTGAAACAGGGTTCTGGAAATTCGGCGGTGATGTCAAGGTATCACAGAACAACTTTGCCGGTATCGGCGAAACGGGCGGCGGTGCTGCAGGCAACAGCTTCAGCACACCGACCGAGGGGATACGGGCGCAGATACAGCATTTGAAAGCGTATGCGTCAACGGACCCGCTCAATCAAGCCTGTGTTGATCCGAGGTTCAATTATGTTGATAGAGGCTGTGCTCCGACCATATCGGGTTTAGACGGAAAATGGGCAGCGAGCGGCGGTGGGTATTCAACCTCTATCATAAACATATTAAATGACATTCTGAAACAGCCCGGCGGTATTACCGTTACCACAACCAATAACAGCAGCGGCGCGGGCAGTAACGGAAAAGTGATCGTATTAGATCCCGGACATGGGAAATCCTCATGGGTGATGAATAAGGACGAGAAGGTGAATGCCGGGTATGAGTTTTATAATGGTACATGGGGCGAATGGCGGCATTTCAAGAACGGAACATGGGGTAGCGAATGCGGAAGCGGCGGCTGTGTTAAGGATCACAGCTGTTGGTACAGTATGGGCAACGGTGACCGATCTATAGAACCGACCGTGAATCTTAATAACGCATTGGCGGCTAAAAAGTATCTTGAGCAGATGGGGTATACCGTAAGAATGACAAGGACATCGAACGATGAGAACCCGTCGTTCACACAGCGGGCGGCAAACGCGTTCTTGAACAAGGCAACAAACAAAGCTCCGGACGCGAAATGCATCGTGTGTATCCACAGCAATGCCGGCGGCGGCAGGGGCAGCGCGTACATAAGTCTTAACGGCGGGAGCTATAAACAGAAATACATTCCATCGGATTACATATCAAAATCAAACACGCTCGGTGAGAAGATAAACAGTAGGATTGTTGCACAGACATCATTATCCAAAGCCGGGAGCGGTGCGATAGGCGGTGAGAGCTATCTCATTCTGTTTCATAAATCGCCCGTACCGGTCGGGTATATGGAGATAGGCTTTTTCGATAACGCAAGCGATAAGGCTATACTCGACGCGGAGAGCGATAAAATAGGCAAAGCAATAGCCGAAGGCGTGAACGACTGGCTGATGGGATAGACTTTCAAATTTTGAGAATAGGATAGACTTTCAAATTTTGAGAAAGCTATTGACAAAGGCTTGAATATAGCGTATAATAGTGTTGTAACTAAATTTAGTTGCAAAAAAGGAGGACGTATGAGTAAGAAAGAAAAGCTGATCATGAGACTTATGAGCGAGCCGAAGGATCTAACCTTCGATGAAGTAATACAGCTAATGAGGTTTTTTGATTATTATCTTATTACCGGAGGCAAGACAGGTGGCTCGCGTGTTGCGTTTTCAAATAAAAACAAGGATTACATACGCATGCACAAGCCTCATCCAAGGACGATACTGAAACCGTATCAGGTGAAAAACCTGATAAATGATCTGAAGGAGCGTGGGTTGATATGAAAAATATATTGACATATAAAGACTATATAGGGACAGTCAATTTTTCTGAGGAAGATGCGCTGTTTTACGGGAAGGTTTTAGGGATAACCGATTCGATCTCATTTGAGGGTGATTCTGTTGAATCACTAACAGAGGATTTTCATGATGCTGTTGATGAATATATAGAATTTTGCGAAGAGGTCGGGAAAGAACCGCAGAAACAGTATAAGGGGAGCTTTAATGTAAGGATAAGTCCTGAACTGCACCGTCAGGCAAGTCTCAGAGCGCAGGCCGATAACATTTCATTAAACAGTTTTGTTGAGCATTGTGTGCGTGAACAGTTAAGACAATCTTTATAAGCTCATCATTGTGAGGAGAAAGACTATGACATATGAAGAAGCAGTAGCAACTATACCCAAAGGCAGATATCGTCACTATAAGGGCAAGGAATATGAAGTTCTTGAAATAGCGCATCATTCTGAAACGCTTGAGCCTATGGTAGTCTATCGTGCGTTATATGGCAGTCATGACGTGTGGGTACGGCCGGCATCGATGTGGAATGAGCAGGTTGGTGATGGATGCACCTTGAGGTTTACAAAGCGTGATGATTCATTTTAAAATCGCAGGGGTTTAGACTTATGATAACAAGAATTGATATATTAAATCGTATAAAAGAAATATACGATATTGAATCCGAGCGTCTATGGATGGACTCACCTGACACAGAAGTGCTGCGGCATAAGACGCATAAAAAGTTGTTTGGGATAATAATGACGGTATCGAATGATAAGGTCGGACTTGATGGCGACGGATATACAGATGTAATGAACGTGAAATGTGAACCGGAGCGTGTGTGTTTCTTATCGCATCAGCCTGGGTTTGCGCCGGCATATCATATGAATAAAAAGCATTGGATAAGCATTATCATTAACGGCACAGCGCCGGATGCGCTGGTGTATGAGCTGATCGATAACAGCTATAAGATGACGGAACAGGCGGTGAAGCGGAAATGACCGGGGTTATATTCGTTGGCTTGGATGTGTTATAGGCGTAGGTTGTGGTATGGCACTTTCAAAAATTTGATACAGATGCGCATCGTAACAGGTGCGCTTTTCTTATGCCCGGAAGGAGATAGATATGGATGATATAACAAGGCTTGCACTGTGGATGAAGGATAACGAGAACCCATCACCGTATTCGCCCATAATGGGTACGGTCATATCACTGCCGAACCTGCGGATACAGGTCGGGACAAAAGCGATCCTAGATTCAAAAGAGGTAAAAACCACGTTCGATATATATAAGAAAGTCACACACAATAGCGGTGTGGCGGAGTATGCGTATCTAAACAAAACAGTCGTGCTATTACCGTACAGTAAAGATCAGAAATTCATAGCTATAGGAGTGCTGCAGGAATGAAGGACAGCTTTAAGTTTGATTTTGACACAGGCGAGTTTGTGACAGACAGCGCGGGTGATGTGGTGACCGTATCAGGCGCAGAGGCTCTGAAGCAGTGGATAAACAAAATACTGCGTACACAATATAACCGGTACAAGCTGTATAACGGTACATATTACGGCTCGAACATAGAGGATCTGGTAATAGGTAAGTCATATAACATGGATTTCACCGAGTCGGAGCTGAAAAGAGAGATAGAGAAGGCTCTTCTTAAGAATGACGACATATATACCGTATCATCTGCAATAACCAGATATAAGGATAAGCTGTATATAGATGTATCGCTTACTACATCATACGGAACGGTCAAGGAGGCAGTGACCTTATGACGACAAATGAAATATTGGAACAGCTTTTGAGCATGGTGCCGGACAGCTATGATACCTCGGCAGGCTCATTTTTTTATGACCTGCTTTATCCTGTGGCTGAGTATCTTAATAATCTGTCAGAAACACTTCTGGAGCTTGAAGCCTCCGCATTTGCCAAAACAGCGTCGGGGCGGTGGCTGGACTACAAGACGGCGGAGCAGGGTATAGAGCGCAGAGCTGCCGGGTATGCGTCCGGCACAGTCAGGATATCCGGCAGCGTGGGAGCTATCATAAACGCCGGGAGCCTTGTGGCATCTGATGATCTCATATTCACAACGGACGAGACTGCCGTAATACCTGAGATCGGCTATATAGATATCACAGCCACCTGCACAACAGCGGGTTTAGCGGGTAACGTCGG
>JAFRDB010000024.1 GCA_017404065.1 Clostridia bacterium | reverse complement strand
TGCTTTTTATAACGCCAAGCTCATACATCAGGCGCTGCTTGATCTCCGGCGAAGTCTCTTCACCATAGCGCGCGCAAAGACCTTCCATGCAGCGTCTTGTAAGATACTCATGCGCATCCTCTCCGCCCGGCACATCGAACCTCGGCAAATGCCGCGTTTCAAAATCAAAATCAACGTTACACCGTTCGGCAATTTTCGCGGTATTGTCTATAGCCTCCGGCGCGTACGGAAAAAGGCGGCGCATCTCCTCCTCGGATTTTATATAAAACTCCTCTGTCTCAAACCGCATCCTGTCATCATCATTAACTGTCTTTTCCATCTGTATGCACATCAGCACATCCTGGAAAGCCGCATCGCGGCGCGTGAGATAATGAATGTCATTTGTCGCGACAAGACCAAGCTCGAGCTCCTTTGCTATCTCGACAAGCTCCGGCAATATCCTCTTCTGTTCCTCCAGTCCGTGATCCTGAAGCTCGATAAAGTAGTTGTCTCTTCCGAATATCTCCGTATACTCGCGTGCGGCAGCTCTCGCCGCCTCGCGCTCTCCGTTCAGAAGCAAACGCGGGATCTCACCAGCAAGACAGGCTGACAGCGCTATAAGCCCCTCCGAGCGCTCGCGCAAAAGCTCCTTATCTATACGCGGCTTATAGTAATATCCCTCTATGCAGCCCTTGCTTACAAGATAGATAAGGTTTTTATATCCGATCTGATTTTCGGCAAGTAAAATAAGATGTGAATACTTATTATCCACACCCGACTCCTTATCAAATCTCGACCGCGGCGCGACATAGACCTCACAGCCTATGACCGGCTTGATACCGTTTGCGCGGCATTCGCGGTAAAAATCGACCACTCCGTACATCATGCCGTGATCGGTTATCGCGCATGAAGTCATACCAAGCTCCTTTACGCGGGCAACAAGCTTCTTTATTCCCGCCTCGCCGTCAAGCAAGCTGTACTCCGTATGCGTATGAAGATGACAAAATGCCATGCCCTATGCCTCCCATATTTCTATATGAATATTATACCACACACCGTCTCTGTTAGTCAAGACGGTTTTAGTTAAAATAAAATTCACTGTAAAGAGCAAATTTCAGTTTAGCGGGGGATTTCATTCCCCGCGCCCCCCCTCTGTGATATACGACATAATGAATGTGCTTCAGGTTACCACGCCATCACGGCAAAGCAGTCACTTCACAGAAATATTACAACTACGACACGTATTACTAATATGAAGTTGACAAATACCTTATTATTTTGTATAATACAGTATAGAAAGGGATAGCAATATGTTTAATTATTTAAATAAAAGATAGCAAGAGATTTGCTTGTGATCGGCAAAATTGAACATTGACACTTGAAATTTCCACATCATAAACGTTTATTACATGAGGAGTTATGATAACATGAAGATAACGAAAAGAATACTAAGCGTTACAATTGCAGCAACATTAGCAGCACCGCTTTTTAATGGAGTAAATATATTCGCAGAGGGCGAATACTCTTTTGCTGATATAGAGCTTATTATGGAAGAAGAAGGCTTAAACGGGAGTGTATCCGAGCATGCACCGCTCAATCCGGTATTTGTAGATATAGAGCCGGAAGAGAGTAATGATCGTGATTTTGAAGCCCGAGCAGAGGAACTTGATGAAGCGGATGATGCCGATACCGCTCCGGATGAGCCGGACAGATCAATAGACCCTGATGTGGTATGGGATGCTTTATTCTCTATGGAATTCGGCGATTCATATAATAAGCCGTATCATCATAATAGTAACAGTATTGCTGTTACGGGTGACTCAAACAGACTTGTCATAGAAGAAACAGACCTGCATCTGACAGGAAAAAACGATTTGGATTTCAGCTTAAAAAGGCAATACAGCAATCAGGACGATAATGAGATGTATTTCCCGAGCTCGAGTACAACAAATATAGTAACCAACTTTAAGCTTTATTCATACAGGAATACTTCCACGAATGAGGATATAAACATCGCATTTTTAACAGAGGATCAGATGTATCAGTTCATGCCGGACGAATTCTGTGTTTCTCAGTTAAGAGCAAATGACAGGAAATCTTACAGGCTCAGCAATGGCAGCTATATATATTATTATAATTTTTATAATGTTTATCGGTTTAACGCTGACAGTGGAATAGTTTTGCAGCGGAATACGGGTATTGCGCCTGTTTCTATTCAAATACAGGATATTGGTTACGGCTTAACTGATTACCCGATGTTCAGCAGCAGTAATAATCTTTATGGCGGTTGGCGCTTCGTAATGCCTGCGGCTTCTTTTCACGTTTGCGATTGGGACTATACCAACAGCAGTCACACGAGTATATCCCGTGACTTTATCGGTGCATTCCGAGACATACACGGCAACGTGAGCATGATAAATGCCCATGATACGGTTCATTTCAATAATTTGTCCTCAAGCCATATGAACGTTGCACAAAACAACAGGGGCAAGAGCATTCAATACACTGCATTTTATAACGGAACAAGTACATTTGCAAACACAGGGATAAAATACAACCTGACCGCGCAGGATCAGGACGGTCTTACATACTATTTCTATTGTGATGCATTTGAACAGGCAATATCGAACCATTCAGCCGGAACCAGATTTTATATGAGCGTGATTGCGGTTGAGGACAATTACGGCAATTATATAAGATACTTGTATGGTGATGAAGCCAAGGCGGGAGCTATAACCGGCATAATAGATACTTATGGCAGAGAAATCAGTATTTCAAGAACAACAAACAGCTGTACAGTATCCTATGATGATGAAAACAGCGATACAAAGACTATAACATACTCTTCTTCAACATTGCCTGCAAGTACACTGAATAATAACAGCTTGTTAGGTCATAGGTCTGTTGATTTGTTTACAGTAACAAATCAGCTTGGAGAGACAACTGAATACTATTCCCGTCCCGCCGAGCTTATCACATATTACGAGTCATCTGCATCGTCAAAATTCTACAATGTTATAACAGGATATGAGGGTGCATATATATCACATCAAAACAATATAGAGCTTATTGAATATCCAACCGGGGCAAAGACCGAATATGAATATACAAGCTTAGGGATCGTGGATAAAAGCACAAAGTCGATGCAGCAGGAATATGCCGTATCAGCGTCAAGAGATATTACCGATAACAGCACTGAAAATGATACAGACTACAGTTTTGGCAATAATACAAGCGGAATAACCAAAACCGCGATAAATAATTCATCCGATGCGAAAACGGTATCGATACACAATGAATACCGGCAGCTTACAAGCGAGAAAACCACTCCGAGCGCGTCCTTGTATCCGTATTACAGCGTAAGCTATATATATGATACCTGCGGTTATCCTAAAAATATAACTACAAACAACAACGGCTCATCACGCACAGTATACAGAACAAATTACGCTGACGGGCGCGTTCATACCGAATATGATGGTACATATAAGACAGCGTATGAGTATTATGGAAACAATGTAATAAAGACAGCGATAACCTACAAAAGACCGGGCTCGAATTATGTGGAGCAGTTCAGGTATACCACTACTCCGAATGCCGTGGGCGACAAGCCGGAATATGCACGGATATTGAAGAGTACAAATGGGCAGGTCATGTCGCAGGTCAAGTATGAATATAACTCCGACGGTGAAATATCGGCAATAAAGCAGTGGACGAATGATACTAATGCGGACGGGCTGCTTGACGAAACAGACGATATAATAATACTTAACCATTCATATCAGACAGGAGCGGATAATTACCTTACCTATTCGGAGTACATAAACAACGTTTTAAATGTTGATGACACCAACGAGGGCACAGTCAGCAGTACATATAAGCTGAATATGTTCGGAAAGCCCGTTTCAAAGACGGATTCATACGGGGTTGTATCGTATATCGACTATGATGACCTTGACCGTCCCGTTAAATATACCTACGCCAACAATGCGGAAGCAACAGTGGTATACAGTCTTTCAAATCTGTATACATTGGTGACAACGCCGGACGGGATAAAGAAAAAGAATATATATGATAAGCTCGGCAGACTTGTCAAGGTGCAGCGTATATACGGAAACGTCACAAACACACTTGAGGAATACAGCTATGACTCGGCAGGGCGTGTAAGCAAAAAGATAAACCGCACCGATTCTAATGTGGGAACAATGGA
>JAFRDB010000023.1 GCA_017404065.1 Clostridia bacterium | reverse complement strand
TTCCGTAAAGGAAAAAGCGTCCGCTGTATGGGGCGGTATAAAGGACATTGTATCCACAAAGCTTAACAACATCAAATCCGCGTATGAGGAACACGGCGGCGGTCTTAAGGGCGCGGCAGCGGCGGCTATGACAGCGGTAAAGGAATACTACAAGACCGGGTACGACGCGCTTAACGCACTCATCGGCGGCAGACTCGGCAAAGTGGTCGATACCGTAAAACAGAAGCTTGCGCCGATGGTGAATGTCGTAAAGGAGAAGCTGTTGGGGATAAAGGATGCGTTCGGCAGCGCGTTCGGTAATGCTATAGATTTCATAAAGTCAGCATATAACGAGGGCGCATTAAAGCCTGTTGTTGATAAGATAACAGGAGTTTTTTCTACGGTTAAGGACTCCATAGCAGACAAGCTCGGTGCTGTAAAGACCGTTATGGGTACTGTTCTTGAAGGCGCAAAGGCGGTAGCGGTCAGTAAGCTCAGTAATATCAAGAACGCTTATGACGAGCATGGCGGAGGTATAAAAGGCGCGACAGCGTCGGCTATGACAGCGGTGAAGGAATACTACAAGACCGGATACGACGCGCTTAACGTGCTTACTGGCGGCAGACTCGGCAAGGTGGTAGATACCGTAAAGCAGAAGCTTGCGCCAATGGTGAATGCCGTAAAGGAGAAACTGTCGGGGATAAAGGAAGCTGCTGTACAGAGGTTCAATGAACTGAAGACCGGCGTGTCAAATGTGCTGACACCGATAATGAGCATCATATCAACCGTATTTAACGGAGCGAGAACGGTCGTTACAACGGTCATTAACGGCATAAAAACGGTAATAGTCAATACGGTAAACAATATTAAAAATACCGTTTCAAATATTATAACCGGAATAAAGGGCAATTTTCAGGATTTTGCGAACACGGTCAAAAGCGCGTTTGATGGTGTGCGTAACGGCATATCAACGGTTATAGAGGGAATAAAAACTATAATAACCGGTGCGTTACAGATTATTGTAGGTGTATTTACTCTGAACATGAATACCATACATCAGGGTATTGACAGGATAAAAACAGGGTTTCAGACTGCGTTTCAGGGAGCTCAGACGATAGTCACATCGGTCATCAGCGCCATACAAGGATACATAACGCTTGCATTTGAGAATATGCGGACTGTGGTCGTGAATGTGATTAATGCGGTAAAGACACAGATACAAACCGTGAAAAATACTGTCAGTTCGGTATTCAGTTCGGTTCTATCCACAATATCAAGCACATTTGAAAGTGTTAAAACAAAGGTTACATCGGTGTTTGAGACTGTAAAGACTACGATCAGGAACGCTATTGAGAAGATAAAAGGGTATTTCAATTTTGAATGGAGTCTGCCAAAGATCAAGCTGCCGCATTTTAAGATTACCGGTTCGTTTTCACTCGACCCTCCGTCCGTGCCGTCGTTCGGTGTTGAATGGTACGCAAAGGGCGGTATCATGACACGTCCTACCATGTTTGGGATGAACGGAAACAATGCAATGGTCGGCGGCGAATCCGGTGCAGAGGCGATACTGCCGCTTACACAGTTCTGGCGCAAGCTTGAAGGGTTTGTCAACAACAGCGTCGGCGGGAATACCATAACAAACAACATCTATGTAACTGTTGACGGCGGCGGTCAGGATGACGAGACACTTGCAAATACTGTAGCGAAAAAGATAATTGATATGATAGAAAATATGTGAAAAAACTATTGTTTTTTGTCGGAAAATGTAGTATAATATTCTTGTCGGAGCGATCCGATAAAGGTTGATTGACTTTTATAGTTAATGCCGGAGTATCAATTGAATATATAGTTTCTTAGCGGTGGTGGTATATCACCGGCGGCGAAGCCTCCGTAGGTTTGTGGTTATCGAGTAGCACTTGATGCTAAATCAAACGGAAAGGAGGTCGGGCTTATGAAAAGTAAGTTCGTTGTGTATGGGGAAGAAACTCCTCGTTGCGATGGTAGCGTTGGCTTTCATCCGGGTAATGTACCCGATAATAGCACAATAACCGCCTCTGCCAAAGCGGTTATTGTGAAATAATTTTTCGCTTAGGTGTAGCCGTCTGAGACTATACCATGATTGATACGAAAGCATTAGCTTGTCAATCAACCTTTTCTATTCTCATTATACAACATAATTTCGTTGCTGTCAAGTGTTTTGACGGCATTTTTTATTGGGAGGACGTGAAATTTATGGCCATAACATTAAGCGTAAATAACCGTGAAACTGTTATGACTCTGCCTGTGACTCCGTCCTCATTCAAGGTATCGAAGCCGCAGAGTGTAGAGGAGTTTGAGGTAGTATCGGCAAAGGATCTGGCTTTGATCGGAACGGCTAAACTTAAAAGCATATCGTTTAGCAGCTTCTTCCCGGTCGAAGGGCATAATTACGCGTATCTTCAGAACTGTTCCATGTGGGGCTGGGATTATGTATATATGATAGATACATGGATCGAAGAGAAGCTCCCGATACGGCTGGTTATATCCGGCACGCCGATAAACATAGCGGTGGCGGTCGACAGCTTTGATTATGAGATAAAATCAGACGGGGATGTGTGGTACAGCATCAGCTTCAAAGAGTTTAATCTTTTAGAGGATGCGGTATCCGATAACGGTGAGGAGGAACTGACAATGTCACAGTATGAAGAGCTTAAGGCTTCAATCGATAATTTAGCAACAGTCGTAAATGCGCTTGCGAACCCGATGATATATAACTATATAGACGATAATATGCCCGAATGGGCGAGGGCATCGGTGCAGGCGGCAGTGGATGCGGGAGTGTTGTCCGGCACTGGCGGAGGTTGGGATCTGACATATAACGACCTGAAAACACTTACTTGGATGCATCGCTCGGGAGCATTTTGATAATGGGTGTAATAGATAAAGCCGTACATTGGGCTGTGGATATTGCCAATGACAGCTCACACGGATATGATCAGGGCTCCAGATGGGGACCGGACTACGACTGTTCATCGTTTGTGATCTCCGCGTATGAATATGCCGGCGCAGGAACAAAATCCGGCGGTGCGACATATACAGGTGATATGAAGCGGGTGTTCACAAAATGCGGGTTTACGGACGTTACAAAGTCTGTAAACCTGAATACCGGTTCGGGTACCAAGAAGGGTGATGTACTGCTCAATGAGGCGCATCATACCGCGCTTGTAATAGCGGACGGCGGTAAGATAGTTCACGCGTCCATAAATGAGAAGGGCAAGACCAAAGGCGGTAAGCCGGGTGACCAGACCGGCTCGGAGATCTGTGTGCGCTCGTACTACAACAAGCCGTGGGACTGCGTATTAAGATACTCCGGTACAGATGCGGGCGGTACCGCGACCGAAACTACGAGCGCAGCCGAGGAAACGAACGCCGTAAAAGAAATAACTGTCGAGTGGAATAACAGAACAGCGGTCAATGTTCAGGATAACCTTCAAAACATCAAGACTGTCACTCCTAAAAAGGGAGAGATACGGATATATGCGAATAACGTAGACATAACCGATTATGCCGGAAATATAGCATGGAAGAACACTATATATGAGCTTGCAACGACCGCATCATTCGATATAGCGAAAACTACTGCTAAATACGTCTCAAATATCATATATGTTCCGGTCGAGGGCGATATTATCCGCATCTTTGCCGATGAAGAAATATACCGCGGTGTTGTAACAAAGGTAGATGACGGTGACGAGAACAGGAATAAATATGATGTTAAGGATTTGGGCTGGTACTTCGGCAAGACTGAGCAGACATACCAGTTTAAGAATGTGTCTGTCAGTGACGCGATAAAACAGATATGTAAGGACTTAGGTGTGGGTATAGATGAGCTGCCGGAGATAACGACAGCGGTGAATGCTATATATTTTGATAAGACCGCATCAGGAATAATAACAGACCTGCTCGACAGTGTGCAGGAGGATTACAGCTATTACTTCACACCGAAAGGGTTAAAGATATTCAAGGTCGGTGAGCTTATCGCAGAACCGGTATTTGTTGTTGCGAATAATATCAAGGCGGGACTGTCGCTCAAATATATGAACGGTATGTCGCACAGTGTATCCATAGAGGATATGGCAACATCTGTCAAGGTCACATCCGATAAGGATAATGTATACAAAGAGTTATTAGTAAAACAGGACGCGGACCTTATGTCTAAGTACGGTTTTTTACAGAAGCTTGTGAAAATAGATCCCGATAAAGAGGACGCAACGGCGGTCGCTGAAAAGACCATGTATGAATACGGCAGAAAGACCTATACATACAGCTTCGAGATAATAGAGCAGTATAACAGCTATACCAGAGCCGGACAATGCATAATGCTCGGCGAGGATAAATATGTCGTAGAAGCTTCGGATCATAGTATAAAGAACGGCCGGCATCACACCAAGCTCACGATAAAGAAATGGGAGAAGAAGCTGTATTTCAAAACGGCTGTTGCTACAGCGGTATCAGCAACAAGCGGCACTACAACGGCGGAAACCACAAAGGACACGCAGATAATGGGTGCGTATGTCGCTACGGCAAAGCAGATGATAAGCTATTTACACTCTATTAACGCATCCGCGCCGGATTATTCAGAGATATATCTGACGGAAGGCGCAGCCGAGGGCGTGAGAGGCGATATAGCCTTTGCACAGTCATGCCTTGAGACAGGTTTCTGGAAATTCGGCGGCGACGTCAAAGCATCACAGAATAACTTTGCCGGTATCGGCGCAACAGGCGGCGGCGCGGCGGGAAACAGCTTCAGCACACCTACTGAGGGAATACGGGCGCAGATACAGCATCTTAAGGCGTATGCGTCAACAGACCCGCTCAATCAAGCCTGTGTCGATCCGAGGTTCAATTATGTGGACAGAGGCTGTGCTACGACAATATCGGGCTTAGATGGGAAATGGGCAGCGGGCGGCGGTTATTCAACCTCTATCATAAACATATTAAATGACATTCTGAAACAGCCCGGAGGTATTACCGTTACAGCCACAAATAACAGCAGCGGCGCTGGCGGCAGCGGGAAAGTGATAGTATTAGATCCCGGACATGGGAAATCCTCATGGGTGATGAGTAAGGATGAGAAGGTGAATGCCGGGTATGAGTTCTATAACGGTACATGGGGCGAATGGAGGCATTTCAAGAACGGCACATGGGGCAGCGAATGCGGCAGCGGCGGCTGTGTTAAGGATCACAGCTGCTGGTACAGTATGGGTAACGGCGACCGTTCTATAGAACCGACCGTAAACCTTAATAACGCATTGGCGGCTAAAAAATATCTTGAGCAGATGGGGTATACGGTGAGAATGACACGGACATCGAACGATGAAAACTCATCATTCACACAGCGGGCGGCAAACGCGTTCTTGAACAAGGCAACAAACAAAGCTCCGGACGCTAAGTGTATAGTGTGTATCCACAGCAACGCCGGCGGCGGCAGGGGCAGCGCGTACATAAGTCTTAACGGCGGGAGCTATAAACAGAAATACATTACTTCGGACTACATATCAAAATCAAACACGCTCGGTGAAAAGATAAACAGCCGCATAGTAAATGAAACCTCACTATCAAAAGCCGGAAACGGTGCGATAGGCGGTGAGAGCTATCTCATTCTGTTCCACAAATCGCCCGTCCCGGTCGCGTATATGGAGATAGGCTTTTTCGATAACGCAAGCGATAAGGCGATACTTGACGCAGAGAGTGATAAGATCGGCAAAGCCATAGCCGAGGGTGTTAACGACTGGCTGACGGGATAAAGGAGACGGATATGGACGATATAACAAGGCTTGCGTTGTGGATGAAGGATAACGAGAACCCATCGCCGTACTCGCCCATAATGGGTACGGTCATATCACTGCCGAACCTGCGCATACAGGTCGGAGCAAAGGCGATCTTGGATTCAAAAGAGGTAAAGACCACATTTGATATCTACAAAAGCGTTACACACAATAGCGGTGTGATAGAGTATGTGTATCTGAACAAAACAGTCGTGCTGTTACCGTACAGTAAGGATCAGAAATTCATAGCCATAGGAGTGCTGCAGGAATGAAGGACAGCTTTAAGTTTGATTTTGACACGGGCGAGTTTGTGCTTGACAGCGCCGGTGATGTGGTTACCGTATCTGGCATAGAGGCTCTTAAGCAATGGGTGCAAAAGATACTGCGGACACAGTATAACCGGTACAAGCTGTATAACGGTACATATTACGGCTCGAACATAGAGGACTTGGTTGTAGGGAAGTCATATAACATGGATTTCACCGAGTCGGAACTGAAAAGAGAGATAGAAAAGGCGCTGCTTAAAAATGACGATATTTATACCGTGGCATCAACGATAACGCGCAAAAAGGAAAAGCTGTATATAGATCTTGTCCTCACTACAGTATACGGAGCCGCTGAGGAGGCGGTGAGCTTATGACGATAAATGAAATATTGGAACAGCTATTGAGCATGGTGCCGGATAGCTATGATACTTCGGCAGGCTCATTTTTTTATGACCTGCTTTATCCTGTGGCAGAGTATCTTAACAATCTGTCAGAAACGCTATTGGAGCTTGAAGCATCCGCATTTGCAAAAACAGCTGTCGGGCATTGGCTGGACTACAAGACGGCGGAGCAGGGCATAGAGCGCAGAGCTGCCGGGTATGCGTCCGGCACAGTCAGGATATCAGGCAGCGCGGGAGCTATCATAAACGCCGGGAGCCTTGTGGCATCTGATGATCTCATATTCACAACGGACGAGACTGCCGTAATACCTGAGATCGGCTATATAGATATCACAGCCACCTGCACAACAGCGGGTTTAGCGGGTAACGTCGG
>JAFRDB010000001.1 GCA_017404065.1 Clostridia bacterium | reverse complement strand
CGCATAGGGGGTTGCAGGGTGAACGACACGCTAGAGTGTCGTAGGCTTTTTGCATAGCAACAAACGCCGTAGTTTGGAAACGCAGTGTCCCCATGCAATAACTAACTTCCTCCCCCTCAAGATTGAGGTAAACGACACGCTTGCGGGTCGTAGGCGTGTTCGCTTGCGAACAAACGCCGTAGTTGGGGGTCAGGGGGGTTGATATGCCGTCAGGCATTATTTTTATCATATCTGCTGTCTTGCAGTAAGCTCATTAAACAGCTTGCTGTTTTTTTTCAGCTCCGCGTATGTGCCTTCAGCGGCTATCCTGCCCTTGTCCATAACTATTATCCTGTCACAATGCTCTATGGTTGAAAGTCTGTGAGCAATGATTATTTTTGTGCAGTTAAGGCTCCCGATCGATCTTGCGATCTTTGACTGGGTGATGTTGTCAAGAGCCGAGGTCGCTTCGTCAAAGATAAGTAGCGCCGGCTTGGTGATCAGTGCGCGCGCTATAAGGATCCGCTGCTGTTGTCCGCCGGATATAATGTCTGTGCCGGCACTGCCGACAGGAGTGTGCAGCCCCATGGGCATTCGTTCTATATCCTCCGAAAGTCCGGCGATCTCCACCGCCTCCGTTACCTCATTGAGTGTTGCATCGGGACGGGCAAGGGTTATATTTGAATATATATCGCCCGGTATCAGTCCGGTGCTTTGCAAAACTGTTCCGGTAAGCCTCCGGAACGCCTTAAGATCGATCTCGCGAAGGTCGATGCCGTCTATATTTACACTGCCCTCATCCGGGTTCTCAAAGCCTAAGAGCAAGCGGACAAGAGTGGATTTGCCGCAGCCGGAATGTCCGACTATGCCTATGCTTTCTCCTGTTTTGATATCAAACGAAACATCGTCTATCGTCGGAGAATTACCCTTTGCGTATGAAAAGGTTACGTTCCTGAAGCTTATCTCACGCTTTATATCCGTCGGGCAGACCTTGCCGGAGACGCGTTCCTCACATTCGGCGTTAAGTATTGGCTTTAAGAGCGTATAGATCGAACGGAACGCAGCTATGGAATAAACCGCCGGGACGGCGCCTGTGAACGCGGCTATATATGCGCCGTAGGCAATGGAGAACGCGATATAATCGGATACGTAAAGCTTTGTGCCGAGGATGAATATAACAACGGTGGATATTATAGCCACAGCCTTCCTCATTGCCGGCATATACCTTATTATAAACGGGTGCGCGTCATTGCGCGCCACATTAAGGTATTTTTCGCTCCAGCGCCGCAGCATGTGACCTTCCGCAGCATTGAGCTTCACCTGTTCTATGCCTGAGATCAGCTCGTATGAAAAACCGGATATTTCCGCCTCTGCCGCAGAATGTTTTTTCATCGCTCTTGCGGCGACAATGCTGTCTGTGACGGAGAGCGCGGTGAGAATAAGTGAGATCAGCAGAACAAAGACTGTGATATTCGGCGCGTAGTAGTGTATCTGGCAAAGAAATATAAGAGAGAGCAGCATATTTATAAATGAAACAAGGCTTTGCGTCGATACGACCTTTGAGATATCCGCAAACTCCATCACCATACGCGACAGCTTACCGGAACTCATTTTTTTAAATAGTTCGGGTTTAAGATAAAGCAGACGCGCAAATATCGCACCCTGCAGTTGCGATTCGGTGCGCAGCAGCGTGTTTTTCATAACTGATGCTTCAATGAATCCCATTACCGCTATGGTCAGTATCGCTGCAAATATCAGCGCGGTCATGGACACATAAGGGTATGCGCCCGACGGGATCACATATTTGAATGTATAGCTGTTTACCCACGGTATCAGCATTCCGGCAGACACAGCGCCGGCGCAGGCTATAAGCGCGATCAGTATGTTTTTTGCTGAGAAGCTGCCGAGAATGAAGTTCGCCAGATATCGCGCCGTGATGCGTCCGCTGCCCATGCTTTTGTAGAAGCAGAGAGCCTCAGAGGTGAATATGTTTGCTCGCTCACGTGTAACGCGTTTCTTTATACCATTATCTATATATATGCAGCTGCCGCTTGTTCGCGGCAAAACACAAAGCATACGTCCGTCCTTTGTTTTTACAAGCATCGGCAGTGCCAATGTGCGGTACCAATCACCCTCAAGATTGACCCGCTTTTGTATAAGTCCGATAGAGTTCGCCATGATCAGCTGCTTATCAAGCGGAAGATTGCTGTCTATACGCTCTCGTATGTTGAAAAAGGCAAGTACAGCGTTCAGCCCGTCAAGCTCCTCATGCTCATCTGCCGCAGATATTATGTTTTCGTATGCCCGCTTTTTTTCGTCAGAGACGGGCGTGCGGATAGATCCATTCATATCAGTGATTGCTCCTTATAAGGTCGCTGTATATTCCGTTCTTCGCTGCAAGCTCCTCATGCCTGCCGCGCTCGGCTATCTTTCCGTTATCAAGCACTATTATCTCATCGCTGTCCAGTACCGTCGAGATCCTGTGCGCTATAATAATAACGGTGATGCCCAATGCCTTAATGTTATTTATTATCCTCGCTTCGGTATCGGCATCAAGAGCCGAGGTCGCCTCATCAAGTATCAATAGCTCCGGTTTTTTTACCAGTGCCCGCGCAAGCTCAATGCGCTGCCGCTGTCCGCCGGAAAAGTTTTTTCCGTTTTCAGAAACGATTTCGCGGTAGCCGTGCGGTCGCGCGATTATATCATCGTGTATGCACGCTGCCTTTGCAGCCATGACCACCTCGTCATAGCTAAGAGTATCGTCCCACATAGTTATATTATCAAGCACGGTGCCGCAAAACAGGCGTACTGTCTGTGAAACAGATGTGGTTTTACGGTAGAACTCTGTCCGATCTATTTCCTTGCGTGGTATGCCGTTGTATAAAATGCATCCGCCGCTCTCCTTGTATATTCCGGCTATTATTTTTGCGAGCGTGCTTTTTCCGCAGCCGCTTCTGCCGGTTACAGCCACCATGCTGCCGCGTTTTACGGATATGTTTATATCCGAAAGGATCGGTGCATCAAACGTGTTGTAATTAAAGCTTACATCCGTGAGCTCAATATCGCCGCTGAAATCTGATACGCCCGCCGCATCGGGAGGAGCGAACATATCATCGACACCCTGATACATGATGTCATCTGTGCGTTTCATATCACCCACTATGGTATATGAAGATATTCCTGCGTGTACAGCGCTGTCTATAGGTGTGAACATCGCCGCCGCTACAGCCTGTGCTGTGTAGAAAATACCTATGCCGAGCGCACCGGAGATTATCTTGACCGAGCCGATAACCAATATCGTGCCTGAGCAGAGCAGGTTCACAAAGATAAACAGGGAGTTGGAAACTATCCTTATCCTGTCTATTCCCACGCGAGTGTTGATCGCGGCAGTGCCGCGTGCTATGAGCTTGGCAAACAGGGAATCCTCCGCGCCAAAGGATTTTATTGTTTCTATCATGTCTATCGTGCGCGACACGTAGCTTTCGAGCGCGCCGTTGTCGCGGCTAAGCAGCAGTGTTTTTTCACCGTATGCCCTCATAGTAAGAATTAATATCAGAACATTCAGTATACCGAAAAATGCTGCTGCCGCGCCGATGTATGAATTTATAAAGAGTAATAATCCAAGATAGATAAGTATTTGCATAAAATATGCCGGCAGAGGGAAGAAGGATGCCGCAATACCGTCACCTATATCAAGATTGGCGCTTTGTCGGTTCACCAGATCTCCCGCGCCTCGTTCGGAAAAGAAATTGATGGGAAGCCTCAGCAGACGGTCAATAAAATCAGTGCTTATCCTTGCGCTCAGAAGCTTGCCAAGCCGCCAGAGCAGTGTCTGGCGCAAGCATAATGCTATGAAAAGTATTGTCCCGTAAAAAAGCAGTATACCGATTATAAAACCCAACCCCTTCATGTTGTCCTCTATGATCACACTGTCAATATAAACAGAGTTGAGTATCATTATTGCCATGCTGCCGACAAGCAAACTAAACTCGTTGAGCATAAAGTATACTGCGGTGGGTATAAGCTCAATGAGACGGGAGTAGAGGTAACAGCTTCGGAATGAGCTGTCGTTGTCGGTCTTTTTAAAGGTCTCTGTGGGTTTCATCAAAAGCGCTATTCCGGTATATGAGCGCGAGAACTCATCCGTGGAAACGGTGCGTACGCCCGATTCCGGATCGGCAATCACCGCGCCGCTCCGCTTGAAACCGCAAAGCACAACAAAATGATCCATGTTCCAATGAATAATTGCGGGCAGATTGTCATCGGAAAATTCCTCCGGTTCTGCCTTTACCGGTGTTACTTCAAGCCCGTGCAGCTTTGCGGCAAGGACGATATTTTTTGCGTTAACACCGTTTCGCGACACACAGCACTCGCGACGAAGCTGTTCTAACGGTACGGTGCGACCGTAGTAGCCGAGGATCATGGCAAGCGATGCCGCGCCGCATTCTGTGATCTCCATCTGCAAAACGGCCCGCACACGTTTTATCCTGCTCATAATTTTCCTCCCATCAGCCACTCAAAAGGTGTGCACTCTCTTATAATAATATCGGTGCTGCAGGATGTGCCCATTGTAACATTAAGCGATTCACCCATGCTGTTAGACCAGCTCAGGTGGTTCTTAGCCTTTTCGGAATATAACATCGTTATCTCAACTTTGACGTATGACTCATCTCTTATAAGCTCAGGATGTATATTCTGATCGCCGGACAATATCTCTTCGCCCGAAACGGGATGGTTGTTTATGGCGGAAACATAAGCGTTTATATATCCGTATTCCTCAGACGGAGCATAGTCCGGCATTACTCTTGCCGTCATATTAAGACCTATAAGCTCTTTTTTTGAGGATGGCACAAACGCGGTCAGCTTTTTGCTGTCTATTTCCTCATCATATTGAGTCACATAAGCGATCATGTCACCCTTGGATACCCAGGAGTTTTCATCCTCAATATATGTAACGATCCCTCTCGTATTCGAACGCAGCACTGAGTAATGATCATATTTGTCATACAGGCTTTCAAGCATCTCGCCGTCAGTGTTTTGCAATTCTGCTTCGATTTCGTCAAGGATATCATGGCTGGGGATAATAGCAAGTATATCACCGGGCTTGACCGTATCGCCGATAGATACCATTCTTTTTGTAAGGATCCCGTCTGTTTCGGTGTATACGCCGCCGTCTCCATAGCTGTAGCCTACTATGCCGTCCGCGATGATCGTTTCATATATCGTTCCGAAAAACACCCACACCAAGCTGCTGATCGTGCAGACCAACAGCATCAGAATAATTATTTTTCGCCTGATAGTAAGAGCCTTTACCGGACGATACATATCGGATCTGGAGGAAAAGCTATCCATAGCTTCCTTTCTGAAAAAGTCGTTCATCTCTGCGTCACACTCCTTATCATTCGTCTAAGGACATCATATAGCATCTACCGTTATCCGCATAGATCGCGTATTCGGTGCGGTAATCTGTTCTTTCACCGCTTTCGTTGAATTCATAGCTTTCACAAATGCCGTCATAGCCGTCCGAGTGGAGTGCTTTCGCTATACATTCCGGATCCGTGCTGTCTATCCTGACGGCAGTATCACCTATCATCCTGATCATGTTATATGCATGAAGATACCATAGATCAAATGCTTTGCCGTGTTTTTTTTCAAACATTTCCTTTGCAGTCTTAAATTCCTTCTCTGCCTTGTCATCATGCGGATAGCCTGTAAACTCAGCTGTTTGTATGACATTGTTGAGCAATGACATAAGCTCAGCATCCTTTAATATTATCTCGCTTTTATCAAAGGACGAATTCAGTATAAACTGTGCATCGGGGAATCTTTTTTTTATTATCTTGAAATCATCAAATCTCTCGTCTGCCGAAAGCAGCATTATTCCCTCAACACCCAAGGTATCCCACATTCTGAATTTTTCCTCTATACTTCCTTCTATGGATTCGAAGCTTACACAGTCCGCCAGCTTGATATTGTCATCAGAATTGCTGTTTATAAAGCCGTGAAGCTCGGACATTGAAAGCTCGCTGTTATCGATACATGCCGCCCAGCGCTTTGCCGGTGTCTTTGCCGCTGCGCCGCGCATTATCCTGCCGATCTTGGTGTTGGAATATGTAAGCGAGAAAACGGTATTATAAAAGTTTCCCGAATATGCACTGTCATTAAGAATGTATGGAATTAAAAACAGCTTGTTGTTTTCGTCAAAAACGTATGCCGCAAGTCTGTTAAGCTCTGTGATGTTAGGTGCGACAACGGCAGTGACCGAATCATCACTGCTGAGTCGGTCAATTATTACTGCGCCGGTCTCATAGCTGTTCTTGTCGTCATACAGCTCGTATTCAAATGAAAATGCGGTGTCGGCATACTCGCTGTTAAGATCTTCTATTGCCTGCTCTATACCAAGCTTGTAGTCGGAATTGAAGTTATCTGCATTGCCCATGACCGCTATTTTTATGCTCTTGTTATCATCTGCTCTGCCGCATGAGATCAGTGAAGCGCACAGTGCAGATATGATCGGAATAATTAATAGCTTTTTATTCATCTGTACACACTCCTGTTATAGTACATATCCTACTATATGTATTGTATCATAATTGACCGTTCATGTCAATGTAAAACCTTTTTGTTGATACGGTTTTCGAATGAGTGATATTTTATGAATAAAATCATAAATTTCAGTTTATCGATGTAGTTAGTGGGAGGCGCAGCTTGTCCTTGCCCTGGGGCAAGGTGGGCTTTTCAAGCTTTGCTTGAAAAGGTCGGATTGGGGTTCACGGCACTAAAAAATGAGATAAATTAGCGGCTTTAGATAAAATCTATCTCTGCCGCAGCCCCCACCCCGCCCCGCAAGCTCGGCACCCTGCCCCGGGGCAGGGACAGCAGAGCCGAACCTCAAACATCAGCCCGATAAACAGACATTCATTTGATTGTATCCTGCTTTGAAATAGCGTGTGCTATCGCAAACGCTATTTTTGCGCGGTATTGCTCGCTTAGAAGCAGCTGTTCTTCCTCCGGGTTAGAGAGAAAACCGCATTCGACCAGTATCATCGGCACGGCAGATCCCTGCATCAGGTACAGGTTATCCGCCGCGGGCTTTACTGCGTGCGTCTTTGCGTCGGTG
>JAFRDB010000022.1 GCA_017404065.1 Clostridia bacterium | reverse complement strand
CGCGGCGACGATAGAAGCCGTGACGGGTTGGGGGCTACGGTAGCCACAGATTATGTTTAAAACCACTAATTTATCTCGTTCGATAGTGCCGTAAACCCCAATCCGACCTTTGCGAACGAGTTCGCAAAGCCCACCTTGCCCCGGGGCAAGGACAAGCTGCGCCGCCCACTAATCCTCCCCGACAAACTGAAATTTGAACGATTATTAAAACAGTTTGTTCACTTGTTCAAAAATCGTAATTTTCCTTAAAAAATACTTGACAAAGAAAGCAATCTATGCTATTATTACATAAGTGACCGCATGGAAACGGTTTTTACGTGATGTAAAAAATTAAATGCAAAAAGCTACCGTAGCAGCGTGTCCTCAATAAATTTTACAGGAGGTGTAACACTATGTATGCTATAATCGAAACAGGCGGAAAGCAGTACAAGGTTTCGCAGGGCGATGTTGTTTTCATCGAGAAGCTTGACGCGGAGGAAAATGCCGAGATAACCTTTGACAAGGTGCTTATGGCAGGCGAGGGCGATTCGGTAAAGGTTGGTACTCCCACAGTAGAGGGTGCAACCGTATCGGCTAAGGTCCTTAAAAACGGCAAGGCAAAGAAGGTTATTATCTTCAAGATGAAGAGAAAGAAGAACGAGCGCAAGAAGAAGGGTCACAGACAGCCTTACACAAAGGTTGAGATCACTGCGATCAACGCGTAAGTTAAAGGTATCAGATACACGAAAACGGAGGTGTAAAACACATGGCTCATAAAAAAGGTGTCGGCAGTACTAAAAACGGTCGTGACAGCGAATCGAAGAGATTGGGCGTAAAGAGAGCTGACGGTCAGTTCGTTCTGGCAGGCAATATTCTCGTCAGACAGAGAGGAACCAAAATTCATCCGGGTAACAATGTTGGCAGAGGCAAGGATGATACTTTGTTTGCATTGATAGACGGTAAGGTTAGGTTTGAGAGGCTTGGTAGAGACAGAAAGCAGTGCAGCGTTTACGCTGATTGATTTCAGAGACATTGATCCCAAAACGTTGCGTTTTGGGATTTATTTCTATAATTTATTAAGGTGGACGGTATGAGTGAGGTAAAATACAGGCATGAATATAAGTATCCGGTAACCGATGCTGAGATCGCAATGTTGCGCAGCAGACTCAGGACAGTATTACGTCCCGATCCTTATGTTATAAAAGGTATGTATAATATACGCAGTCTGTATTTTGATGACTATGATGATCGTTGCTTCAAGGAAAACGAGGACGGAACAGACCCGCGTGAAAAGTTCCGGATAAGGATATATAATCACAGCACCTCGCGCATCGCACTCGAATGCAAGCGCAAGGAGCACGGCAAGACACTCAAGACCTCATGCCCGCTTTCGATAGAACAGGCGCGGCAGCTTGTGCAGGGCGAATATCTCAGGGACATAGCATACCAACCCCCTGTGCTTAAAAAGCTCACTTATGCTATGATGACGCGGTGTATGCGGCCGGTTGTCATTGTTGAATATGACAGGATACCTTATGTATATAAGGACGGCAATGTCCGCATCACATTCGATATTAACATTTCTTCGTCGGAAGATTTTGCCGGATTTTTGGGAGAGGAGATCGGCAAACGGCAGATAATGCCCGTGGGCAGACAGCTCATGGAGGTCAAATTTGACGAATTTCTTCCGGATCATATATACAGGACATTACAGCTTGGTGATCTGCGGCAGACCTCTTTTTCAAAATATTATCTGTGCAGAAAATACGAAATAAAGAATAACAGAAACGGAGACAAGCTATATGAACGCGCAGGACATTTTTAAAAAATCCTTTATGCAGGGCTTCGGCGCCCCGGATATAAACACATATACCATACTCACATCACTTATTATAACCTGTGTTCTAGCATGTTATATTTTTGTGGTATACAGGGTTATAACAAAAAAGACCTTTTATTCAAAAACCTTTAATATATCTATTGCCGCGATCTCCGTTATCACGGCGGGCATAATCCTTACGGTGCAATCGAGCATAGTAGTATCGCTCGGTATGGTCGGTGCGCTGTCAATAGTCCGGTTCAGGACGGCGATAAAGGATCCTATGGATCTGATATTCCTGTTCTGGTCGATAGCTATAGGCATAATCTGCGGCGCGGGCTTCGCGGTCATAGCCGTGATCCTTTCCGTGCTTGTGACGCTGCTTGTTATGGTATTGAACGCTTTACCGGTAGCCAAGGCGCCGATGATACTGGTTGTAAATGCCGATGAGCGCGATATAGAAGGCGGCATCATGGAAGCGGCAAAGAAATTTTCAAAAACCGCAAATGTAAAATCAAGAAATCTCACGTCATCGACAATGGATCTTGTTATAGAGGTAAAAACAGACAAGGGCGCGGAGCTTGTTAATGCGGTCATGGATGTGGATGGAGTAGTTTCCGCATCGCTGATGTCGCATGACGGGGAAGTAACCTTCTAAGGAGTAGATATGTTTACCGATAAGGCGAAAATATATATAAAGGCGGGTAACGGCGGTAACGGTGCCATTTCGTGGCGGCGCGAGAAGTATATACCCGCGGGCGGACCGGACGGCGGCGACGGCGGCAACGGTGGAAATGTCATATTCCACGTTGATACCGGTATGACAACGCTTATGGACTTCCGCTATAAACGCAAGTATGTTGCCGGCACCGGCATGGACGGTGCGGGAAAGCACTGCAAGGGCAAGAGCGGCGAGGATATTATCCTTGACGTGCCGCAGGGCACCGTAGTGCGTGATGCGGAGTCAAATCTGATAATAGCCGATCTCTCGGCGCCCGGTGAAGAAAAGGTAATAGCAAAAGGCGGCAACGGCGGCTGGGGTAATTCTCATTTTGCGACAGCCGTAAGGCAGGCACCGAATTTTGCAAAAAACGGTCAGCCGGGCGAGGAGCGCGAGGTGATCCTTGAATTAAAGCTTCTTGCCGATGTGGGTCTGGTGGGCTTTCCGAACGTGGGCAAATCCACGCTGCTTTCCATGACTACCAAGGCGCAGCCGAAAATCGCGAACTATCACTTTACTACTCTTGAACCGAACCTGGGCGTTGTGGATCTGGGCGATCACAGAAGCTTTGTTATGGCGGATATCCCGGGCATAATCGAGGGTGCAAGTGAGGGCGTGGGACTGGGACATGAGTTTCTGCGCCATATAGAAAGAACGCGTCTCCTGCTGCATGTAGTGGATGTTTCCGGCATAGAGGGACGCGATCCGATAGAGGATCTGGATATAATCAATAATGAGCTTGCCGAGTACGACATGGAGCTTGAGGCAAGACCGCAGATCATTGTCGCGAATAAGACCGATATTATTCAGAACGAGGAAGGCTACAAGGCATTCCTTGCCGAGACGGAAAGGCGGGGGCTTGAAGTATTTGAGATATCCGCGGCAACGGGCAAAGGTGTAAACGAGCTTATGATGCGTGCATACGAGAAGCTTTCAAAGCTTCCGCCGATAATCACGTTTGAGCCCCAGGTCGATCTTGAAGCGGAGCGCTTTGTTGATAAGAGCGGCAAGGGCTTTGAGATACACCGCGAGAACGATACGTATGTAATAACCGGCTCATGGATGGAATCAGTCGGCGGCAGTGTTACATTTGACGATAATGAGAGTCTGGCGTACTTCCAGCGCGCGCTTATTAACCGAGGCGTTATAGAGGAGCTCATAAACATGGGCATAAAGGAAGGTCAGATAGTAAAAATAGGCGATCTTGAATTTGAATTTGTATTCTGAAGAGGCGTATGTATGCAGATAAAGAGAATAAGCCGCGTTCGAGGCGAAATAACCGTGCCGGGGGACAAGTCCATATCCCATCGGGCGGTGATGCTTGGTGCGCTTGCTGACGGAGACACGCATATAAGCGGATTTCTCGGCGGCGCGGACTGTATCTCAACGATCGAATGCTTTCGGGAAATGGGCATAGATATCGAAAAAAACGGCGATAGGGTAACGGTCCGCGGCAAGGGACTGCACGGGCTCAGCAAGCCCGTAAAAACTCTTTACACCGGCAACAGCGGCACGACAACAAGGCTGCTGTGCGGGATACTTGCCGCGCAGCCGTTTGATACCGATATTACCGGTGACGCGTCTATATGTAAACGGCCTATGGGCAGGGTGACGAAGCCGCTCGCGCTTATGGGCGCGGATATAGAAGGCGAATACTGTCCGCTGCATATACACGGCAGAAGGCTTCACGGTATAGAGTATAACATGACGGTTGCCTCGGCGCAGGTAAAGACCGCGCTGATCCTTGCGGGTCTGTACGCGGAGGGCGAAACGGTCATACATGAGACAGAAAAATCGCGCGATCATACGGAGCTGATGCTGCGGGCAATGGGCGCGTACGTGCGTACGGACGGTCTGACGGTGCGCGTGGGAAAGACGGAAAGTCTCTGTGCGCAGGACATAACCGTGCCGGGCGATATTTCTTCGGCGGCATTCTTCATGGTGCTTGCCGCGATAATGCCGGGGGCGGAAATAACGATAAGAAACGTGGGAATTAATCCGACGCGAACCGGAATAATCGATGTGCTCAGAAGTATGGGCGCGGATATAAAGCTTAAAAACAGAAGAAGCTCCGGCGGTGAGCCGGCAGCGGATATATTAGTTTGCGCATCACGGTTAAAGGGAACTGAAATAGGCGGGGCGATGATACCGCGGTTAATAGACGAGCTTCCCGTAATAGCTGTAGCGGCGCTGTTTGCCGATGGCAAAACGGTTATACGCGATGCGGCGGAATTAAAGGTAAAGGAAAGCGATAGGATAGCGGCGATCACGGCGGAGCTTAAAAAATGCGGTGCGGATATAACCGCAACAGAGGATGGGATGATAATACGCGGTGGAATACCACTGCACGGAGCGAGCTTTGTAACGCGGGGTGATCATCGCATGGCGATGAGTCTTGCGGTGCTTGCGCAGATGGCAGACGGGAAAAGCGAGATTGATGACGCGGAATGTGTTTCGGTCAGCTATCCGTCATTCTTCGACAGCCTCTATAGTCTTGATAATAATTGATTTTATTATAAAAAAAACGATAGGAGAAAGTAACATGAAACTTGTTTACGGAATTCACGACAAACCCAAATTCGGCCAGCTGATTGTTTTGGCTGTCCAGCAGCTTCTCGCGATCATGGCGGCAACTCTGGTTGTTCCCGTTATCGTAGGAAACGGAATGAGTCCGGCGGCAGCGCTGTTCGGCGCGGGCGTAGGAACACTTGTGTATGTGCTGTTCACTAAGAAGAGCAGTCCGGTATTCCTTGGCTCCTCCTTCGCGTTCCTCGGCTCAATGGCGGCGGCATTTGCCGGCGCGGTCTCTATCCAGGTCGGATATTTAGGACTTATACTCGGCGCAGCGTTTGCCGGCCTTGTATATGTTGTTATCGCGATAGTTGTTAAGGTGGCGGGCGTTAAGTGGATAAACAGCCTCATGCCGGCTGTAGTCATAGGCCCCACGGTTGCGATAATAGGTCTTTCGCTCGCAGGCAACGCGATCGGTGATCTTACAACATCGAGTCTTGAAGCCGGCTCAATGTATGTGGCGGTGATCTGCGGACTTGTGACACTGTTTACAACGATAATCGTTACCAGCTACGGAAACAAAACACTGAAGCTCATACCGTACATAATCGGAATAATCGCCGGTTATATTACCGCATCCGTATTTTATGTTATCGGCGCGGTGGCAAATCTTCCGGCGCTGCAGATAATCGACTACAGCCCGTTCACAGCCCTCTTTGCGGACGGAGTACAGCTCAGCTCATTTGTAGCATACCCTGATTTCACTTTTATGACCGCGTTAAAGGGTACGGGCGAGCTTACGGGCGGATATATAGGAACGATAGCGGTAGCGTATGTTCCGGTAGCATTCGTTGTTTTTGCGGAGCATATCGCCGATCACAAAAACATCTCATCAATAATCGGCAAGGATCTTTTGGAGGATCCGGGTCTTTCAAGAACACTTTTAGGTGACGGTGTCGGCTCATTGGTGGGCGCGTTCTTCGGCGGTTGCCCCAACACGACATACGGCGAGAGTATAGCGTGTGTTGCCGTAACGGGCAACGCGTCAGTAGCAACTATAGTTGCGGCGGCGATAGGCGCTATGATCATCTCATTCATTTCTCCGTTTGTTGCGCTTGTAAACTCGATCCCGAGCTGCGTAATGGGTGGTATGTGTATGACGCTTTACGGTTTTATTGCGGTCAGCGGTCTTCGTATGATCAAGCATATTGATCTTGACAGGAGCCGTAACCTTTTCGTGGTAAGCGTTATACTTATCTCCGGTATCGGCGGATTTTCGATCTCGTTCGGTCAGGTAACCATAACAGAGATCGCGTGTGCTCTTATTCTCGGTATCATTACAAACCTTATATTATCCAAGAAAACATATCCGGAGAATTATAGTGCCAGAGAAAAATATACAGCAGAAGCTGAGAAATCTGAATCCGAATAAAATCGTACGATCCTGCGCGCCCGTGATCGCATACAAATGCGCGGTGCAGCTTATGCGGCGTGCGGCATGAACGATTATCTATAAGTAATAACGTTAACGAAAGGAGTTAGAGAAAATGAGCAAGTTAACAGTGATATCACATCCGCTTATCGCGCATAAGATAACCATGCTGCGTGATGAAAAGACACCGGTAAAGGAGTTCAGAGAGCTTATTAACGAGATAGCACTTCTTATGACCTATGAGGTAACAAAGGAGCTGCCGCTAAAGCCGCAAAAGGTAAAAACACCGTTAGCGGAGACAGAGGGCGCTTTTATAGAAAGACAGGTAGCGCTCGTTCCAATCCTTCGCGCGGGTCTCGGCATTGTGGATGCCCTGATGAAGATTATACCTGCGTCAAAGGTCGGACACGTCGGTCTTTATCGTGATCCTGAAACATTAAAGCCGGTAGAGTATTACTGCAAGCTCCCGACGGATATCGAGCAGCGTCAGGTAATAGTGCTCGATCCTATGCTTGCGACCGGCGGAAGCGCGGCTGCGGCTATAGACTTTATAAAGCAGCGCGGCGCAAATAAGATAAAGCTTATGTGCGTTCTTGGCGTACCGGAAGGTGTTAAGACTGTTGCGGAGGCGCATCCTGATGTGGATATCTACCTCGCAGCTCTTGACGAAAAGCTCAATGACCATGGCTATATCGTGCCTGGTCTCGGCGATGCCGGCGACAGATTGTTCGGAACATTATAATAATTATAAAAAGCTGTAGGGGGGAACTCCGTTCCCCCTACGACCCCCTTATACCTTAGATCCTTTACACGTTGATTGCTATGAAAACACAATCGTTCTTATAAATAAATTCAATATAACAACTAAATTCTTAATAGCAAAAAAGTCTTCATATTAGAGTGGAGCGGCAGCGAAACGACCATTCAATATTGACTTTTTTATAAATAATAATATTTTAAAGAAAGGGGTTTTTCAAAACATGAAAAAGCTTTTAAGTTTAACATTAGGCGCAGCGATATGCCTTAGTCTTGCCGGCTGCGGCGCACCGAAAACGAATGAGAGCGCGCAACCTACAGCCGAGGCTGCAGCTGCCGAAAGTGCTGGGGAAGCACCCGACTACTCAAAGAATAACTGTTGGTATCAGATCCCCGAGATCACCAAGGATGTCGACACGATCTACATCTACTCGACTGTATACATGGGCTTTAATGAGGGCGATTCTGATTATGCGACGATCAACAACCCTGAAATGATAAAGGGTGTTTTGGGCGAATACGTTACCCAGGCAAGTGTGTATGAGGATTCAACAAACGTTTTCGTACCGTACTACCGTCAGTCCAGCATGCGGTACGCAGGAGAGGTCGCAGCGGAAACCGGTGACATTGACGCGGCCATATCCGGAATATCCTACGATGACGTAACTGCCGCGCTCGACTACTACTTCGAAAACTACAATGAGGGACGTCCGTTTATCATCGCGGGTCACAGCCAAGGCTCGTCAATGGTTAAGCTCGTGCTGAAGAAATATTTCAAAGAGCATTCCGACTACTACGAGCGTATGGTAGCGGCATATCCCATAGGCTTCTCCATCACGAAAGACGATCTCGAACAGTACCCGCATCTGAAGTTTGCGACTGGCGAGACTGACACCGGTGTTATCATCAGCTGGAACACCGAGGGACCGAAGAACGTGGAGGAAAACGCCAAGAACGTTGTGGTGCTTCCGAATGCGATAAGCATCAACCCGCTGAACTGGAAGCTTGATGAAACCTACGCATCGGCAAGCGAGAACCTGGGTTCGCTCGTGTTAAACAAAGATGCCACCGGATATGAGATCGCAGACATCGGCGCGGATGCGCAGATCGACCTTGCCCGCGGCGTGATAGTGACGAATGCCAAAGCCGATCCTGTCGATATGGTCGAATACTTCGGACCGGCAAGCTTTCATGATAGCGACTACCCGTTCTATTACAACAACATCAAGGACAATGTAGCAAAGCGTATTGCAGCCTTCAAGGCGAACAATTAACGTCGGTTAGTTGTGATAAATCATTATCGAGCAGGAGGCGGATAATTCCGCCGAGCTCTCACACCACCGTGTGTACCGTTCGTTGCGCGGCGATTCAATCAACTTAACGATTACACTTTTCTGTGTAGTGATCTTACATTGAGGGGCTGCCCTCTTTTGCGCAGGCCGCTTAATGGCTTAATTGCTATGTTTATGAATAATAACAATTAGAAAATGAACACAATTATGGTAGAGATTTGCTCTCGTTTGAGCAAATCTCTTTTCATTGAATGCCATTAAGCTATGAACGAAACTCATCCGGTACCCGAAAGAAATCGGGCGGCGCGCGCCGGATTTGCGTAGCAAATCTACTGAAAGCGACGTACCATCGTACGCCTTCGTGAACGAAACGCTTGCGTTTCGTAGGCGCTCAGTAGACTTGCTACGCAAGTCCGGGGCTATGCCCCGCCTGACTTCTTTCAGGTACCTGTTGCATAGCAACCGGGATGCCAGGTCGAGCCGGCGGCTTTGCCGCCGACCAGACAGGAGGCTTTAGCGCCGACCAGACAAACGCCGTAGCTGAAGGGTGGCGCGCCGAAGGCGTGACGGGGGATCCCCTCCACGATAAACCGAAATTTCTTTTATACAACTTTTTTCAGTAAAAATACTGTAGGGCAGGTTTAAAACATTCTTTTATATTAAAAAACACAGCGGAGACGCGTGTCTCCGCTGTGCGGTTTTAATCAGATTTATTCTGCAACGAACGGAAGCAGAGCTATAATTCTTGCTCTCTTTATTGCAGTTGTGAGCTGACGCTGATGCTTAGCGCAGTTTCCGCTGATTCTTCTCGGAACGATCTTGCCGCGCTCCGAAATGTAACGGCGAAGCTTTGCTGTATCTTTGTAGTCGATATGCTCTACCTTATCTATGCAGAACAGGCAGACTTTACGCTTCGGGCGTCTTGCTCTCGGTCTGTCATTTCTTTCAGCCATTAGAATTTCCTCCTTCAATTTTTATCATTGGCAGTATCAGAACGGAAGATCGTCCTCGCTGCCGTCATCATCCGCGAAATCAAGATCAACGAACCCCATTTCCTGTTGCGGCGCTTGCTGTGCCTGCTGTACAGGCGGCTGGAAGCCGCTACCGCCGAAGTTCGATTGATATGAGCCGTTTTGTGAGCCTCTTGTGTTAGATTCAGATTTTGAACCGGTAAAATAAGCGTTTTCAACAACCACCTCGGTCGCATACTGGCGCTTACCGTCCTGGCCGTCCCAAGAGCGGCTCTGCAATCTGCCGTCAACCGCGATCATGCTGCCCTTCTGGAAGTAGCGGCATATAAATTCGCCTGTTGATTGCCATGCTACGCAGTTAAAAAAGTCTGCCTGCTGGTTCCCATCGCGCGAAAAACGTCTGTTAACTGCAATGGAGAATCTTGCAAGCGGTGTACCCTGCGGTGTCTGTCGAAGCTCCGGGTCAGCTGTAAGGCGTCCCATCAAAATAACTTTGTTCATAAATTCACCGCTTTCTGATTATGCTGCATCTTTACGGATGATTATGGTTCTCAGAATGTTTTCGTCTATCCTGTATCTTCTGTCAAGCTCCTTCGGGAAATCCGCGTCAGCGTTGAAGTTAACGAGAACGTAGTATCCCTCGCTCTTGAAGTTGATAGGATATGCAAGCTTTCTCTTGCCCCATTCCTCAACCTCGCCGATCTCAGCATGATCCGTGATGATCTTTATAAACTTGTCCTTTACGGCAGTAAGAGCATCCGGCTCAAGTGTTGAGTCGATGATAAAAATTGTCTCATAGCTGTTCTTTACTGTTTCAGCCATTGTCTTTGCACCTCCTTATGGACTTTTGTCCCGCAAACCTCCTTGCGGGCAAGGATCTGTCTGTTTACAGACTAAAATATTATACCACTTAAAAAATGAATTGTCAAGTTTTTTTAATTAAAAAAAACATAAAATTTTATAAAAAACTGGTAGATATAACTTGAAATATGTTTGTTTTTATGCTATAATTAATATATTAAGCAGAAAAACTCATTGAAAGGAGTGTATAACCATGGCAATTTTAGGTATAGAGCATGTCGCAATAGTATCACATGACACTGCGGCGCTCAAGGATTGGTATATGCAGGTGTTCGGCGGTAAGGTCGTATATGATAACGGCAAGGGCACATTCTTTTTGCAGTTTGCTGACGGCAGCATGATCGAATTTGTTATGGCTCAGGCAGACAAGCCTGAGGATGTGGAAAAGTCGGCCGGTATCCGTCATATTGCGTTCGGTGTTACGAGTGAGGCATTTGATGAGATCGTTCCCGTGCTCAAGGCTGACGAGCGCGTTGAGGAGGTTCATGACGTATCGGAGAATGCAAAGGGACTAAAGACGTATTGGTATCGCGACATAGAAGGCAATTTCTGTCATCTTATATACAGACCAACGCCGCTGGGTTGATCATATCGGGTTGAGATCGCGCATTCAACGCGTTTTATGGGCTCGTATATAAATATGTTAATATTTAAATTAATATTATAAATATAATTTCAGAGGAGGACAAACCAATGGCAAATTCATTCAGCCTTGAGGGTAAGGTTGCCCTTATTACAGGCGCAAGCTATGGCATCGGCTACGGTATTGCAAAGGCTTTTTCGGCAGCGGGTGCAAAGATCGTTTTCTGCGATATAAAGCAGGAGTTTGTTGACAAGGGTCTTGCTTCGTATGAGGCGGACGGCATTGATGCAAACGGCTATGTTTGCGATGTTACAAATGAGGATATGGTTACCGAAATGGTGGCTAAGATCGAAGCAGAGGTAGGCGTTGTTGATATTCTCGTTAACAATGCCGGTATCATCAAGAGAATACCGATGACAGAGATGACTGCGGCAGAGTTCCGTCAGGTTATCGATGTTGATCTTAACGCTCCGTTTATAATGGCTAAGGCTGTTATACCGTCAATGATAAAGAAGGGTCACGGCAAGATCATAAACATCTGCTCAATGATGTCAGAGCTCGGTCGTGAGACGGTTTCTGCATACGCTGCAGCTAAGGGCGGCTTAAAGATGCTTACAAGAAATATTTGCGCTGAGTACGGTCAGTACAACATCCAGTGCAACGGCATAGGCCCCGGCTACATCGCTACACCGCAGACAGCTCCGCTCCGCGAGGTACAGGCGGACGGCTCAAAGCATCCGTTTGATCAGTTTATATGCGCGAGAACACCTGCCGGACGCTGGCTCAATCCTGATGAGCTCGGCGGCCCCGCTGTATTCCTTGCATCCGATGCATCCAACGCCGTAAACGGCCACATCCTTTATGTGGACGGCGGAATATTGGCATACATCGGCAAGCAGCCGTAATTTTGGAACAATATCGCTTTGAAACTCGTGCGGTTTCCCCGACTTACATACACAAGTATAGTTCGTCGGCGAAGCCGCGCGATTTTCTTTGCGCTATTGCCCCAAACGAGTTTGAAACAAAATCTCGTTGCCTCCGGCACGGTATCGCAAACTCGCATATAAACATATAGCTCGTTTGCTCAACCGTACCGTATGCTTAGAGCTTTTGCCCAAAATAATTTTGGAACAATATCGCTTTGAAACCCGTGCGGTTTCTCCGGCTCGCATACACATGTATGGCTCGTCGGCGAAGCCGCGCGATTTTCTTTGTGTTTTTGCCCCAAACAAGTGTGGAACAAAATCAATGAAAAGAGATTTGCTCAAACGAGAGCAAATCTCTACCGTAATTGTATTCATTTTCTGATTGTTATATTCATAAACATAGCAATCAAGCCATTAAGCGGTCTGCGCAAAAGAGGGCAGCCCCTTGTTGTTTAGTCCAGCATTACCGCGCCTTGCATACCGGAGGATACCAGCTTTGCATAGCGTCTTAAATAGCCTGTCTTTACTCTCGGTTCGTTCGGCACCCAGCCTTTTTTGCGTTCTGCCATTTCCTCGTCCGAGATCTTTACGTTTAGTATATTCTTATTTATATCTATTTCGATTATGTCACCGTCCTTGACAAACGCTATCGGACCGCCCTCCATAGCCTCCGGAGAAACGTGACCTATCGCCGCGCCGCGTGTCGCGCCGGAGAAGCGTCCGTCGGTTATGAGCGCTACCTCCTTGTCAAGTCCCATTCCGCAGATAGCTGAGGTCGGGGAGAGCATTTCGCGCATTCCCGGGCCGCCCTTTGGCCCCTCGTAGCGAATAACAACAACATCGCCCGGCTCTATCTTACCGGCGTATATAGCCGCTATAGCGTCATCCTCACTGTCAAATACCTTTGCGGGTCCCGAATGCACAAGCATTTCAGGCGCTACCGCGCTCCGCTTTACAACCGAACCGTCTACGGCAAGGTTACCCTTGAGAACCGCGATGCCGCCGGTCTTTGAATACGGATCGTCGAGCGGTCTTATTACGGTGTAGTCAAGGACGGGATGACCTTCTATGTTCTCGCCCTGCGTTTTGCCTGTAACGGTTATGGTGTCAAGCTTTAGCAGGTCTGCCTTTGAAAGTTCATTCATTACCGCTGTTACGCCGCCTGCCGCGTAGAGATCCTGGATATGATGCTCACCGGCGGGCGCAAGGTGACAAAGGTTTGGTGTGACAGCGCTGATCTCGTTTGCGTATTCAAGCGTTATCGGACATTTTGCCTCATGTGCGATCGCGGGCAGATGCAGCATCGAATTTGTCGAGCAGCCGAGCGCCATATCTACGCGCAATGCGTTATATAGTGAATCAGGCGTGATTATATCGCGCGGACGGATGTTCTTTTCGAGCAGCTCCATTATCTTCATGCCGGACTGCTTTGCAAGCCGTATTCTTTCCGAATATACTGCCGGTATGGTACCGTTGCCCGGAAGAGCCATACCGAGAACCTCGCACAGACAGTTCATTGAGTTTGCAGTGAACATGCCCGAGCATGAGCCGCATGACGGACAAGCCGATTCCTCCAACGCCTTCAGCTCAGCCTCGTCAATGATGCCTGCCTTGAACGCGCCTACCGCCTCAAAGGTCGTGTTAAGGTCACGGAACTTGTTTTTATAATTTATCGAGAGCATCGGACCGCCTGAGCATATTATTGCAGGGATATTAAGTCTTGCCGCTGCTATGAGCATACCCGGAACTATCTTGTCACAGTTGGGTATGAGAACAAGCGCGTCAAGCCCGTGCGCTATCGCCATTGACTCTATTGAGTCCGCGATAAGCTCGCGGGATGCAAGCGAGTATTTCATACCGACGTGCCCCATTGCTATACCGTCGCAAACGCCTATAGCCGGAAATTCAAGAGGAGTTCCGCCTGCTATGCGCACACCTGCCTTTACCGCCTCTGATATTGTGCCGAGATGCACATGGCCGGGGATTATGTCATTTTTTGAAGACACAACGCCTATCAATGGGCGCGAGATCTCCTCATCCGTAAGCCCCGCTGCCTTAAACAACGAGCGGTGAGGGATTTTTTCGATACCTTTTTTTACTATATCACTATACATGCTTTTCCTCCTTTGGATTTAGAATCGTATTATCTCTATCCCGTCTGCGTATAATATAGCCGCCGTTGTGGTGTTTATCAGTTTAAGCGACTTTATTGTGCGTGTAGCGGTATAGAGTGTTTTTTTCTCATCATCTGCCTTGCCGCAGATAACATCTCTGCCACTGTTATATAAAATTGTAGTTTTATAAACATCTATAAGATCCGGCTCGCCGTCTGTGATAATAGTGGAGTCAAGCGATCCGTGCTTATTGAAAAGACTGATTGCCGGTGTGTTGTCATCTGTGTAGGATATAAGCCGGTTGCCGAAAAGATCGGTAGCGGAATGGGTCAGGACACCGTCAGCATAGCGAAGATCGTATTTGAAGCTTCCTCTTTGTGTCATGCATGATACGCTGTTATCGGCATTGATATATACCTGTTTGCCGTTGGTATCGATCGCATATACGAGGGAGCTGCCGATCTCTGTGCCGCTGTACGGCTCTGTTGAGTTTATGTTAAATATCATTACATAAGCAGTCACGCGTTCCTCTGCGTTTGCCAGAGCTACCGCTACGCGGCGGCTTTTAAGAACATTTACCGCTGTAATATAGTTTACGCCTGATGCCCATGAAAAAACAGTTTCGCCTTTTTTGTTTATCATTACCACCGCGCCCTTATAAGAGGACTTGTCGGTTATCAGAACCACATCGCCGCGGGCGGATACCTTACAGGAACGGATATTATCCGGCGCTTCGATATTATATATAAGCCTGTTTCGTTTATATAGGCTGAGCTGTGTTCCGCCTCTTGCGGCTATGGCGATATAGCTTCCGCAGGTGCTGAGCATAGGATCCGATATTGCTGTGTCAAGCTCCCAAACGGCTTTGCCTCTTGAGTCTATAAAGCTCATATAATTTGATTTTGCGCAGACGACCCCGTCTCCGAATACGGATATAACGGAATTGCCCGCACTGTCAAAAGGGAGCAGATGCGCCTCCTTAACGGAAAAATAAAGGGACTCTGTTTTGTCGTGAATGTTTTCTTCCTCTGTGTAGTCAGAGGGCTCTGTGCTAAGCTCAATGGGTGTGTTTGCCGAGAGCAGGGCAGCCTTCGGCGCAGCTGCGCCGATAGTGGGAAGCGTGTAGGTCGGCGGATTCCATTCAAGACCGAGCATATTGAAGATCAGTCCCATGTTGTAATTGAAATTTCGTTTATATGTGCCGATCAGACCGTCGTTTGTGACATAAAATTTAAGGCCGGCTACTGCTACCATGCAGCATATTATTGTTACCCACAATGGCTTTAGTGAGTACCATATTCCTTTTCTTTTTTTCATAGCTTCTTCAATTACGGGATCGGAAGTGTATGCCGTTTCCACCTTGGGTTTTTGTACCGGTTGTTCGATTGTTTCTGTCTCTTCTGACGGCACGATAGGCTCAATTATGGGCATACCGATAAAATCAAGATTACCGAGTACCTCGTCAACAGGCTTTGCCTCCGCGGGCTCCGGTATGGGAGCAAGCTTGCGAGCTGTAGGTGTGTATACTCTTATTTTATCGTCATCCTCATCGATCTCCGGCATCGCGATCTCGTTTTTTTCTTCTTTCTCTGCCGGTGTGTTGGTCTCCGGCTCCGGCTTTTTCTTGACATTAACGACCGTAGTATTGCCAAATTCTTCATCGAGCGGCTTGCTTTTTTTAGCGGTCGGCATTACCCGTGTCGCGCCCATGTCAGCATCCGCCGAGTCGTTTTCCGCTTCGTCACCGTCATAATATCTGATAAGCTCGTTTAGTATTTCGTCACGGTCATTATCCATTAATAGAATACCTCCTTAAGGCATAGTCCGTTTGCCGGCGCTGTTATACCGGCTCTGCTGCGGTCTCCGGAAAGAATGGTTTCCGCAACAGCGTCTGCGGCGGTTTTTCCGCCTCCGACATCCGCAAGAGTCCCTATGATTATCCTTACCATATTGTAAAGAAATCCGTTTCCTGTTATGTCGGTTATGATCATGTTTCCCTCTCGTTTTACGATCAGTGAATGGATCGTGCGCACTGTGGTTTTAACTGAAAAGCCGCTGGCGGCAAAACCGATAAAATCATGTGTGCCCAGAAATGCCTTTGCCGCATCTGCCATCAGAGCCGCGTCAAGCGGATATCTGTAATGCCATGCAAAGCGGGACATCATCACATCGGGAAACTCGTTGTTATCAATAATATATCTGTATGTCTTACCCTTTGCCGAGCGTGCCGCATTAAAGCTGTCGGGCATTATCTCGGCGCCGCGGCAAATAATGCCGGGCGGAAGGTGCGCGTTCAGCGCATACGGGATACGGTCGGCAGGGATACGGTTTTCTGTTTTGTAGCTTGCAATGTAGCTCATTGCGTGAACACCCGCGTCTGTTCTTCCGCAGCCTACAGGCATAACGACCTCGCCCGTAACCGCTTTTATGGCGCGGCGCAGCTCTCCCTGGATAGTGGAGACTCCGCTCTGTATCTGCCAGCCGTGATAATCTGTCCCGTCAAATTGAAGTTCTAATTTTATATTCATTATATTAGTATATCACATATTCAGACAAAATTCAATGCATAATTTGAAATATCAGCAAAAAAATCGCAAGCGCACCCGTAACGGCAAAAACCGTCGCATCGATTTTTGAAAAAACGGATTTATTTCTGGGGCGGCGCGTGCCTTTGCCGTAGCATCTTGAGTCCATTGCGAGTGCCAGATCTCCGGAGCGGCGTATCGCGCTTGCGAAGAGCGGCACCGTAACAGGTATCACCGCGCGTATCCTGCCGATCAGCCCCTTTTCCGAGAGGCTTCCGCCGCGTGCGCGCTGCGCCTTCATTATCTTTTCCGCGTCATCAGCGAAGTCGGGGATAAAGCGCAGCGTTACGGAGATCATCATCGCGATATCATCCGTCGGCACGCCGATCCGCCGCAACGGTCTCATCAGCCGCGCTATGCCGTCTGTGAGCGCGATAGGCGGAGTTGTGAGAGTCAGAACGGATGTTCCGGTAACGAACAGCACAAGCCTGTATGCTGTGATAACGGCATTCAGCATACCCCTGTCCGTTATGCGCAGAAGCTGCCATTGCCAGAGAGTGGCTCCGTCGGTAAAGAGCAGGTTTACTATGATTGTGAAAAGGATAAACCATCTCAGCGGCTTCAGCCCTTTCAGAGCATAGCCGAACGGGATGTGTGCAATAGCTATGCCTGCTATGCAGAATATACCGAGCAGCAGCATAGCAGCAGGTGTATCAAAGGCGAATACCATGATCGCGAATAATACAGATACTATTATCTTCGTGCGTGCATCTGCGCGGTGCAGCGGAGAGCTTGCCGGATAATATCTGCCTACGTTAATATCCTTAAGCATCACTGTCACCGCCTCTCATCAGCCGCATAACAGCGTCAAATGCCTCGCTGCGTTTTACCGGTTTGCATATATTTATGCCGCGTTTACCGAGAAGCTGCGCAAGAGCTGCTATTTCAGGCGGGTTTTCATTCGCGGAGGAGTAGAATACCTCGCGCGGCGAGCCGTGCGCGGCAAGTCTGCCGCCCATGAGAGCTATTATGTCATCGGCGTGCTCTGCCGCGTCATCCATTGAATGTGTCACAAAAACTATAGTCATATCACGGTCATTGTCCGCAAGTGAATGTACTATGCGAAAAATTTTTTGTCTGCCGCGTGGGTCAAGACCTGCGGCAGGCTCGTCAAGCACAAGCACGCGAGGCTGCATTGCAAGCACACCGGCAATCGCAGCAAGCCGTTTTTCTCCGCCGGAGAGCCGGAATGGGTCTGTGTCTAACAGATCATCTCTCAGTCCGACGGCTTCGGCAGCGCCGCGAACACGCTCTGCAAGCTCCGCGCCAAAGATGCCAAGATTTTTCGGCCCGTATGCTATATCATCATAAACCGTTTCGGCAAAAAGCTGATATTCGGGATATTGGAACACCATTCCCGTTTTGCCCGTAAGCTCCCTGAGCGGTCTGCCGTCTATCGTTATTTTGCCGGTGTCCGGCGCGATAAGACCGCATATTAGCTCGCTCAATGTTGATTTTCCGCTGCCTGTAGGACCTATTATGGCAGTAATGCCGTGTCCGATCTCAGCTGTTATCCCTTTGATCGCGGCTGTGGTTCCGGCAGGGGAGCGGTATAAATATGAGACGTTATCAAGACTTATCATTGTGCCGCCTCCGTAAGAGTTGCTATCATATTTGCGCATTCTTCCGCAGTGAGCGGCAGCGCGTTAATATTTATACCTTCTTTTTTCAGCTCCGCCGCAAGAGCGGCGCAGGGCGGCAGCTCAAGAGCGCAGCGATCAAGAAGCTCTGAGTTATTAAATACTTGACTTGGTGTGTCATCTGCCGCGATACGTCCGTTATCCAAAACAATGACTCTGTCCGCCTGCGCTGCCTCGTCCATGTAGTGTGTTATCCATATCACAGTAAGACCAAGGTTTTTATTAAGCTGTTTTACGCAGCTGAGCACACGCCGGCGAGATGTAGGGTCAAGCATGGAGGTAGACTCATCGCAGATCATGTATTGAGGACACATTGCAAATATGCCGGCAATTGCGGCGAGCTGCTTCTGCCCGCCGGAAAGCGTGCTTATTGGCCTTTGGCGCAGGTGCGTGATGCCGACTGCATCAAGAGCACGGTCAACTCGGCTTTGAGTCTCGGTCTCGTCAAATCCGAGGTTTTCCGGCGCAAACGCCGTATCATCCTCAACAATAGATGCAACAGCCTGATGATCCGGATTTTGCATCACCATCCCGACACGTTCGCGTATATCAAAAAGACGGTCTGCATCACGCGTATCCATTCCGTCCACTATAACGCTGCCCTCTTCGGGTTTCAGCAGCGCGTTCAAATGCGCCGCAAGCGTAGACTTGCCGGAACCGTTTGCGCCGACAATCGCAACGAAGCTGCCTGCCTTGATCTTGAGGTCAATATTTTTAAGCACATATCTGCCGCCGTACCTGCGGCACAGTCCTGTTATTTGTATCATGTTATCACTTTCTCTGTGTCATATTTCAGTTTGGTCGGGGGGAGGTGAAATAAATCCCTTTTCCTCATTCTAACACAAAAATTCCCCGAATGCAATACAGCATCGGGGAATTTGGCTTTTTTACCGAAAAGACTTGAAAATAAGAATGATCGGTAGTATAATAGCGTAGGTCGGAGCGATTGTGCCGCGCTGATGTATTATAGGTAAAGGTAATAGTAAAAGGGTAGCTTTTTATCTTATGGGAAACAGGTTTCCGCAAGATAAAACGGGTAAGAGTTTCAGCGCAGCACGAATTTCGTATACAGACCTCCCGCAAGCATTATTGCCGCTATCGCAAGTGATGCGGCGGACGCAATGGGAGCTGTTGCTCCAAATGATATGATAAATAGGATAGCTGCTATAATAAAATATGTACACGGTTCCATAATAAAATGTCCTTTCATGTGTATTGACGAACATATATTCCGAACAAGTGTTCCGAACATCTGTTCGTTAAACTCATTATAGCATAAGTTTTTTTAAAAATCAAGAGAAAATTTCAAAAAAATTTTTAATGTACCATAAATGTCATAGACTATACAAAATAAAGGGAAAGATGTAATTATGTGGATTTTTTTGTCCGGCGCATACGGAATATTAAAGGGTATGCGTGATGTTATTAAAAAGCTTGCTCTCAAAAGGAGCAGCACAATAGAGGTATTGTTTTTCTATACCCTCCTCAGCTTTGTCTTTGTTCTTCCGTGGGCAGGGGATGCGGTGCAAATATTTAACGGTAACAATCATTATCTTGTACTCATTGCGGTCAAGTCTTTTGTTATCTATATTGCGTGGATATGCTCTTTCAGCGCGATAGAGCATCTGCCCATAGGATTTTACGGTCTTATGGATATGTCGCGTGTCATAATTACCTCGGTGCTGAGTCTTGTTCTGCTCGGCGAGACAATGACGCTCGATAAAGCGATCGGCATGGTGCTTGTGCTTGACGGGCTGCTGCTCGTTAACCTCACCAAAAAGGGCGGCGGCGAGGAAGGGATACCTGTAAAATACATAGTCCTTGTGCTTGTAAGCTGTTTTATGAACTCGTGCTCGGAGATATTTGATAAGTGGTTCATGCGGCCCGAGACGGGGATAACCACAGGTCAGCTGCAGTTCTGGTATCTTTTCTTTTTAACGCTTATGTATTTTCTGCACATAATAATAAAGCGTATACATATAGACTGGACGATGCTGTGGAAAAACTGGTTCATACCGTTGCTTGCAGTCCTGTTTGTAATAGGCGATAAGTGCCTCTTTATCGCAAACCGGACCGGAGATGTTATACCGATAACGCTTATAAAGCAGTGCGCGGTGATAGTTACGATTCTCGGCGGGAAGATAGTATTTAAAGAAAAAAATATCACATTTAAGGTCATGTGCGCCGTAGTGATAATATGTGGGATCCTGATCGGTGTAAAATAAGTTTGGAAAAAATGCGCTTTGAAGCTTGCACTCTTTCGCAAGCTTATGTACACTGAGTACACGGCGCTTGCTCAAAAGTACGATCTTCTGTGCGCATTTTCCCCAAACTGTTTTGTAAAAAAATTTTAATGGTAATAAGATTGGAAAAGTTAAAATCAGTAATTTAATCCCCCGTTATACCCATAGCTAAGCAGGGGAGCGGGGGTGAGCGACACGCTTGCGTGTCGTAGGCGTTCAGTAGACTTGCTACGCAAGTCCGGGGCTATGCCCCGCCTGACTTCTTTCAGGTACCTGTTGCAAAGCAACCGGGATGCCGGGTCGAGCAGGACGCTTGCGTCCGACCAGACAAATGCCGTAGTTTGTAATGAAATCCCCCCGATAAACTAATAACCCTGTCTGATTTAGTTTCCGTATTTTTCAACAAGTGCTTTATATTCCTTTGAGGTTATCGGCATTACCGTACCGTGACGGTAGGTCGTATCGAAGCTGAAATCTGTGGCGGATACGAAGCTGCCCCTTGTGATGTCGTCTGTTATAAACGGCTTGTAGCCCTGGCTTTTTGAGAAGTAGTCAAGGAGAAGGCAGAAGCGATCCTCGCCGTTGAGCTTATATATGGTCGGTCCCTCGTAGCCGATCACTTTGTTCCCCTCGCTGCCGTTTATCGTATAGGTCGCAACATCCTCCCAGCCTTCGCTCAGTGATGTGCTCCTCATCATTGTAACAGCGCTGTATGTCTCATCCTTTGTGAAGCGGTAGTATACGCCGTCGTTTTCAAGTATGGTCGTATCTATCGCGCTTGTTTCGTTGTCTATATATACCTCCGCCGGAGTAAAGGTCTTGAAGTCCTTTGTATAGCTGCGGTATATCCGCTGCTTTGAGTAGTTATCATCCGAGACCTTTGATGCCCAGAATACCATATACATTTCCTTTTCCGGATCGTATATGGATTCCGGCGCCCAGGTGCAGCCCGCCTTCTCATCTGCTACCTCTACAAGGTTTGCTTCGCTCCAGTTAACAAGGTCATCGCTTTCCCATACAACGATGCTCTTTGAGCCGGCAGTCTGGCAGGTGCTCCAGCGGTCCTTGTCGCCGCGGCGGTTGTATATGCTTAGGTCGGTTGCGATTATGTAGTATTTCCCGTCAACACCGCGCTGGATGAACGGGTCGCGGACACCGCGCTCGCCAACACTGCTTGTGAGCACAGGCGCGCCGCCGTTAAGCGTTTTCCATGTCGATCCGTCCTGTGATACGGAGAAATAGATCTGCTCCTGATTAGCGTTGCTTTCTGTTCCGACAAAATGCACGAACAGATACGCGCCGTCAGAAACGCTCTTTGTTACCGGTTTTGTCATTGTAGATAACCCCTTCCATAGGTATTGTGTTATAGTATAGTTTTCGTCATCGGGAACGGTAAAGCTGCCGCTTTCGGCGTTTAATTTAACGTCCATGAGCGTGCCGGACTTGTCCTTCAGCGCGATATACATATCAAACGGCATATCCTCCTTATAGCCGGAGGTATATGATATTTCATTGCCGTCACGTGATATTTCCGCAAGCGGAAGAGCATAGTTATATATTACAAACTCGTCTACATATCCGGTGGCGAACTCTCCGCTGCCCCAGTTTGCTTTGCCTATATACGCTACGGATTTGTTTCCCAGCATTTCGGAAATATCGGTGACAGACGCCGCGCTTGCGGCAAGCTCGCCATTTATATATACCGAGGTCATTCCGTCGTTTACCGAGATCATAACATCGTTCCATTCGCCCGCGTTGTACTTTGCCATGGCTGCCGCGCTTCTTGTGCCGCTGTTATTGTAGCGCTCGACGGTAAGAGTGTTTACATCGCCAAGTGCGCCGAGGTAATGCTCCTTCATGTAGTCCTGGGAATTGTTGTTCGGCGCGGCATAGAACCACCACGATTTGGCTGAGTCGGGTTTTATTTTAAATGCTATGGTTATATTCTTTCTTCCGGTAAGGAGCGGATTGCCGTTCGCGTCTGTGAGCTTTATCGCGGTGTTGCTTGTTCCGTCAAGCTTAAGACATGTTTTTTTGTCTACTGTCTCGAATACCGGTGTGCCGAGCGCATCCGCCTTGCCGTATGGCGAGGAGCTGTCAAGGCTGCTGTCAAAATCAAGGTGTATAAGCTCGCCGCTGTCCGGCAGCTCCGGCGCCGCTGTAGGCTCCGGGGTAACAGGAGGCTCAAGCTCATAGGGATAGCGGATGACAGCAGCATCTAAATTATCGTATGTTGCGGTTCGCGCGTGAGAGCTCTTGAACTCGCCGTTTATAGTTATCATTCCTATTGTGATATCGCCCTCTAATACGCCGGATGCGTAGCTGTCCTCCATGCCGCCGGTAAGACTTACGTTCACGCTGCCTGTGCCGTCTATCGTGATCTCGACAGTCTTGTTATAGCCGACGTTGTTTCTGTACGGCTGGTTCGCGTTGTCCCATCCGTTTGCGCCCTGTCTGCTGCCTGAAGGATTCGAGCGGCATTGCGCTACGGCGGTTTTTTCGAGAACATTCTTGTCACCTATGCGTACCTGTTCGAGAGTGTAGCCGCCGCCGGAGAGACGTATGGCAACAAGCTCCTGTTCGTTTTCGTCACGCACAAAGAATACGTTATATTTGCCGTTCTCCTCCCAGCCTGAGAACATATTATAGGTGATGCGGAATTTATCATTTTTTGTGAGTGTTATCGGCTTTGAAAGCTTTGCCGCTGCGGTGCTGCCGATAGGAGCAAACACGCGTCCGAAGCGGGGTAGACCGGATGCAAAAACAGTGTTGCCCGTGTCGGAAAGAAATCCGTATTTTGCGTCGAAAATATTTGTGCTGCTTTCAAAGTCATCGGTGAATTCTTCGATATCTGTAACGGTCGGCTCTCCGTCAGACGCTGCCGCCGGTTCACCGTTTATTAAAAACTCCGCGATGTTTGTCATCTCGTTCTGGTTAGTGTAGCGATAGTATCTGTATGCCTTTTCCGAGGCAAGGTCAGATGCCGGTATTTCGGTGTAGCTGCCGTCTGCTAAGGCAGAATTAACAGTATAAAGGTCAGTCCAGCTTATTCTGTCGTTTGAACCCTGTATAGTTCCGCCTGTTGTTCTGTCGGCAAAGCCCGCGCGCGGAGCGAGCTTTATACTGCTCAGCTTATATGGCATATAGCAGTCGTACATCACCCAGCCGCTGCCGACACCGTCAAAGAAGGTGGTAAGATCACCGTCGGCCGCCTTTGTATAGTCGGCACTGTCTGCCGGCGCATTGTTCGCGTTTCCCCATGACGGAGTACCGGAAAGCTTGTACTTAGGGACAGTAAATTCGCGTGATACCGTATAGCCGCCGAGCTTTGCGAAGACCTTGAAGCTGCCGGGCAGCTTTGCGGTAACCGAACCGTCCGGAGTAATATCCGCTATGCTTGTATCAGATACCGACCACTCCGGGCTTTTACCAAGCGTTGAGTTTACAGAAAGCTTTGCCGTTGCGCCCGGCTTTATAAAGTCCTTGCCGCCGGTTATAACCGCATAATCCGTTTTTCCTTCGCCGCTTATTATGAAAGTGTTTATAGTTCCCGCCTTTACCGTGGCTGTAACAGTCTTATCATTAAGCTCCGCGCCGTTTGCTATTTCTGCCCAATGTTCCGCGTCATCGCCTGTGAGGTTGTTTGAGCGGATCGTTTTTACGGTGCTGCCGGTTTTGGTGAATGCGGAAAGGTCAAATACATATTTCTTGTCGTCTGATTCGGAGTTGAGTGCAACGATCTTTATATCGCCTGTCTGCTTGTTATATGCCGCAAGTGTGTGTGGCGAGGATGCGATCACTGTATCGCCCGGATCTATATATCGCGTGAACTGACCGTATGCATAGTATTTGTTCGCAAGCTCTATATTTTCCGTGTCGTGGTCTGCCATTGCAACGCCCCATAGCGTGCCTGTAGTATTAAGTGATACGTCCTTTTCGGGATAGCTCCCGTCCGGAGCCTGGAATTTGGAGTCCTTGTGGAGATCAACTATATCCCACATCACCCATGCCGCCGGCATCATGCCGTTCATATCGGTGATTATGTGCTTTGCAAGTCCGAAGCCGTCATAGCCGCCATCGACCTCGCTCATCCACAGATCCTTGCCCGCTCTTTCTGCCGTTGTCTTTAGCTCTGTGCGCTTTGAGCCGTTATAGGTGTGCGTGTCGATGCGCCCCAGCGCCGTCTTTGCCTCGTCTGAAAGCCTGCCGTAATTCACGATAGTTTTGTCAAGATCGGTCTCGTCCATGCCGGCAACCAAAACATCAGTAAGCCCCTGCTCATCCAGAGCGCGGCGTGTTGCGATTATGGTATCTGACTGCATATTTCCGGGCGAGTAGTGGCAGCCCTCCTGTTTCCAGCTCAGATAGCCCCAATAGTCGGTGTCAGGTTCGTTCATGGGTGAATAGCTTTTAAATTCTATATCGAAGCTGTCCTTGAAATGCTTTGTTGTCTCGGCGATAAATTTTCCGAAGTTATCTATATCATCGGTGCGAAGATTATCATTATTAGGGTTTTCCGCGCCCGATGAACAACCGGAGTTTGTCATAAAGTACGGGGGTGAGTTGGAAAAGCCTTCAAAGTATATGTTCGGGTTCGCCGCCTTTGCCGCGAGCGCGATATTGCGCTGGTTCGCATCGGCAGTCCAGTCATATATGATATTTCCGTTTGTATCATAGCCGGTAGCGTAGCAGGGTACCTTTGAGTCGGAGCGGGTTATGTGGTTATGCTCCGGATCATCACCGCCGCCGAGGTTGTACCTGGCAATGTCAAGACTCAGCCCTTTGTCGGAGAAGAACAGCTCCGCCGCCTGCTCCGTCATTTTTTTGCTGTAGCCAACACGGTTTGCCCACCAGCACAGGCTTGTGCCCCAGCCCATGAATTCGCCGCCGTTAAACGGTGATTGCTCCGAGGGGTCAAGCTTTACTATCGTCTGAACAGCGTCTGCCGCCGTCTGTAATGTGGTCGTATCAGGCTCGTCTGCCGCCGATGCCATGGGCATAGGTATCAATGCCAGTGCCGCCGTTATTGATATGATCTTTCTTTTCATACTCGTTTCCTCTCTATTTGAATTCAAATTCGCTTTCGCCCGTGTACAGCGGCACTTCAAAGTGCAGCTCCGCGCCCGGGAACGCATCAAACATTGATCTTATTATCTTTGCCTGTGCCGTTGCCCATTCTATGTCTGTTGCATACTGATGCTCGCCCGGTTTATCCGGGTTCCAGCGCATCTTATACAGCGTGTTCTGACGGTAGCTTGGATTATTGATGTAATTTTCGCTTATCCATCTTGCTCCGCCGTCTATTGCAGCATCCACGCTTGTCCAACCCATGCTATACGCATATTCCGAACCGTATCGCACCGCGCCTGCGTCATACGCGCCGATGCCGAACAGATTATATACTACGGTGCCGTTCACCTCAACGCCTCGCGCAAGCTGTGAAAAGCCGCTGCCGGATTCGAGTACCGCGTGGGTAGCGAGGTATATCTCGCTGAGTCCGTACCGCTCTGCCGCGTCAAGGAACTGCTGCCCCTTGCCATCGAGAACGCCTTTGCCGGAAAGATATCTGTCGAGCGTTGCGGCATCTGTGCCGTTGAACTGCGACAGGTCCAAGAACTGGTATTTGCCTGATGCTGTCGCGTTTGCGGAGGGGTCTACAGCGTGTTTGAGCTCGCCGTATTCCGGACGTCTGTTTTCGCTGTATATCACAGGCTCACGTGTCATTTGCAGCTCGGTCATCTCGTCAAGAGAGTACGGATACTTTGCAAACTGCATCGCTCCCGAAAGCTCCGAAAGCCGCTGTGATACGGGCTTTGATATTACGTTGTAGTCGCCCGCGTCGGCTGTTGATTCGATCTCAAAGCTGTCCGTTTTGCCGTTTGCCGCCGTAACGGTTATTGTCGCTTTGCCGGGCTCCGCTGCGTGCAGCGTTCCGTCAGCATCAACGGAGACAACCGTACTGTCTGAGCTTTTCCATGTCATGCTTTTGTCCTTTACATTATCCGGATAGAGATAAGCCGAGAGCTTGTATTCTGTTCCTGTCTTTAAACGGTCTATAGCGTTTGTTATGAACACTGCTTTCAGCGTAACATCATAAAGTCCCACATATACCGTGCATTTAGCGGTGTGCTCACCGTCAACCGTCTTGGCATATACGCTTGTTGTGCCTATGCCGTTTGGCAATACGCGTCCCGCCTCGTCAACATACGCGATGCTCTCATCGCCTGAATACCATGTCACCATTCCGGGCATAAGCTCTGCCGGTTCGGTAACGGCGGATAGTGACACGGTTTCGGGCTTGTCCGCAAACAGCTCCAGCTTGCTCTTTGAAAGAGAAAAGCGAGTTATCGGCTCCGATACGTATACCGGACGCGTAACCGAAACGTTCCCGGCGGTAAGCGTTATATTTGCCGTGCACGGCTCACCGTCCGAGGTTATCCTGCCGCGCTCCGAGACGGAAATATGCTCGTTGTCCGAGCTGTATTTTATCGCGCCGTCGGTGGAGTTGAGCGGAAATTTTTCCGCGCCGAGCTCCGCGCTGAGATCGTCCGAATTTGTATATATTATGTACGCGGCGTTGTCGGTTAATATACCGGTGGTCGGTATGCCGAAAAATATACTGTCGAGCGAAAACCGCATAGGTATATCTGCCGCCTGTGCCGTCACAGACACAAGAACCGCTGTCGTTGCCGCGAGAATTACTTTCGTTTTCATAAAAGATCCACATCTCCTCAGTTTATATAATATATAATAAGTCCTGAAATGTCAATACAAAAAATAGAATAAAACAGTTTAAATTTTGTTAAATTAACCATTGCCATAGGGCTAAAAGTATAGTATAATGATATCGTATGATTTTTACCCACAGGAGGAAGAAAAATGGAGCAGCAGGACAGTTCAAGATTAAAGCAGATACTGAAGAACCGCCGGGATAAGCTTGCGGAATATGTGAACGCGGGCAAAGACCCGTTTCAGATCACGAAATTTGAGCGCAATAATGACGCTAAGAATATAAAAGACAATTTTGAAAAGTACGAAGGGCAGGTCGTTACCATAGCCGGCAGACTGATGTCAAAGCGCCGTATGGGTAAGGTAGGCTTTGGAGATCTTGCGGATCGTGACGGGCATATCCAGATCTTTGCCAAGAAGGATATTTTAGGCGAGGAGGAGTATGACCGCTTCAAGAAGCTTGATATAGGCGATATAATCGGCGCGACCGGTGAGGTGTTCAAGACAGAGACGGGGGAGATATCGGTAAGGGTATCGGATATAGTGCTTCTTTCAAAGTCGCTTCAGCCGCTGCCTGAGAAATACCACGGCATAACCGACACCGATATGCGTTACCGCCAGAGATATGTAGATCTTATTATGAACGATTCTGTTAAGGATACATTCATGAAGCGGTCAAAGATCATAGCCGCTATAAGGAAATATCTTAACGAGCGCGACTTCTTAGAGGTCGAGACTCCAATGCTCGTATCGAATGCGGGCGGCGCGGCGGCAAGACCGTTCGAAACGCATTTCAACGCGCTTGACGAGGACTTCAAGCTCAGGATATCACTGGAGCTTTACTTAAAGCGTCTTATCGTAGGCGGCTTTGAGCGTGTATATGAGATAGGCAGAGTGTTCAGAAACGAGGGACTTGACACGCGTCATAATCCGGAGTTCACACTGATGGAGCTTTATGAGGCATATACCGATTATCACGGAATGATGGATCTTACCGAGAATCTCTACAGATATCTGGCGCAGGAGGTTCTGGGCACAACAAAGATCGTATATAACGGAATAGAGATGGATCTCGGTAAGCCGTTTGAGCGTATAACGATGGTAGATGCGGTAAAGAAGTATTCCGGCGTTGACTTCAACGAGATACACACGCTTGAGGATGCGCGCAAGGCTGCGGACGAAAAGCATATCAAATATGAGAACAGACATAAGAAGGGTGATATACTCAACCTGTTCTTTGAGGAGTTCGTGGAGGAGCATCTTATCCAGCCGACATTTGTAATGGATCACCCGATAGAGATATCACCGCTCACAAAGAAAAAGCCGGATGATCCGGAATATGTTGAGCGCTTTGAGTTCTTCATGAACGGCTGGGAGATGGCGAACGCATATTCGGAGCTTAACGACCCGATCGACCAGAGAGAGCGTTTCAAGGCGCAGGAGGAGCAGCTTGCTCAGGGCGATGAAGAGGCGAACACGACGGATGAGGACTTCATGCGCGCACTTGAGATAGGTATGCCGCCTACAGGCGGCATCGGCTTCGGCATAGACCGCATGTGTATGCTCCTGACCGATTCACCCGCCATCCGCGACGTGCTTCTGTTCCCGACAATGAAACCGTTGGACAAATAAATGGCTTAAAATAGGCATTTGTGGGCTTTTTACTACACCATTACTACACCATTTTGTGCAGGATTTTGTGCAAAAATTTAAGGACTATGGTTTTAATGCCGTAGTCCTTTTTGAGTGCTAAAAATTTATAAAAAATTTTTTGTTTTTTCACTTGACGAAAAATTCATCTTGCGATAAGATGAAAATGCTTGAATAAATTATTTAAGAATTGTGTAGTATTGAATGCAAAAAGGCAATCTGACTCAAAAATCAGATTGCTTTTTTGTTTTTTAAGGTAAAATACCAAAACTTTTAGTATTTCTATTGAAAAATTGATATTTTTGTGATAAAATATAAAAGTTGAATTTTATCCTGAAAGGAGCGCTATATTTTGGTTAAAGTCAGTTATAAAAAACTATGGAAAATGCTTATTGATAAAGATATGAAGAAAATTCAACTGAAAGAGAAAGCAAAGATAAGCGGATATAATATTGCCAAACTCACGAACAATGAAACCGTGAGTTCTGATGTGCTGGCACGGATTAGCATTGCTCTTGATTGCAATTTAGATGACATTATGGAAATTATAGATACGGAAGTACCTGAAAAGGTTCATAAAGCAAAGACTGATAAAGCGAGCAGTTGATTTTTTTAAACATAGATAAAAATATAAAATTTCACAGAAAGATAGGTAAAATTTTATGGAAAATTGGAAATTAGAAGATAATGTTAATGATTGGGTTAAATCTGAGTTTTCAAGAATAAATCAACAAAAATATACGGTTGAATCCTCAATGTCTAAATATTTAAAATCTGCTTTACAAGAAGGTGTAAAGTTAAAAAGAATAGAACTTGAAGAAACCGGTGAGAAAGAAAAGGGCAAATCATGGAAACCAGATTTTGAATTAGAGTGCTTTAATATTCCGGTTCTTATTGAAGATAAATTAGGGACAAAAAAATTAATATCTGCAAATGGCGAAAGAATAAGGCACGACGTAAAATCAGTTCAAAATTATGCTGTGAATGGGGCAATACATTACGCTCAATGTGCAATAATGAGTAAAAAATACGGTGAGGTGATAGCTATTGGTATTGCGGGCGATAATGAGGAAGATGTATCAATTCAAGTGTACTATGTTTATGGTGCAAGCGAACAAACATACAAATTTCTTCCTAATTATTCCACTCTTGATTTTTTGGAATCACAAAGTTCATTTGAGAGATTTTATAATGATGCAGTATTAACTGATGAAGAAAAACATGAAATTTTAATTGATTCTCGGTCAAAATTACAGGAGTATGCAAAAAAATTAAACAAATTAATGCACAACCATTCAATAACAGCACCTCAAAGGGTTTTATATGTTTCTGGAATGCTATTGGCTATGCAAGATATAGCGGATAAAAAGAAGGGATTAGTGCCAGAGGATTTAAAAGGCATAGATTTGCCGGATGAGCGAGATGGCGACATTATTGTAAAACAAATTGCTAATTATCTTAATACAAAGCAAATTCCAGATGATAAAGTAAATTTGATGATGTCATCATTTAAAGAAATAAATAAGGATTCCGATCGTGATAGAAATATCAAATTAGACGATATTGTCGCAAAACTGTTGAATAAAAATTGCAGTGTAAACAAGCAGGTATTCACATACATATACGAAAATATCTTTCGCTCAATCGATTCTATGAGTGGACATTTAGATATTATGGGTGAAATGTATTCTGAATTTTTAAAATATGCACTCGGTGATGGGAAGGAAATAGGTATAGTTTTAACTCCGCCGTATATTACAAAAATGATGACTCAAATATTAGAAGTTGATGAAGATTCACGGGTGATGGACTTAGCAACAGGTTCAGCAGGGTTTCTGATCTCTTCTATGGAACTGATGATAGAATATGCTCAAATTAAGTATGGGAAGGATACAACGAAAGCAATTAACAAAATAAAACAAATCAAGAAAAAACAATTGCTTGGCGTGGAGCTTAATGCAGAGATGTACACATTAGCATCTACAAATATGATTTTGCGTGGTGATGGGTCAAGTAATATCAGGAAAGGTTCTTCGTTTGATGAACCGGCAGAACTATACAAAAAATTCAATGCTGACAGATTACTACTGAATCCACCATTCAGTTTTAGAGAAAACGGAATGCCTTTTATGAAATTCGGATTAGAGAACATGAAAAAGGGCGGGAAAGCGGCAATTATTATACAAGACTCGGCGGGTAGTGGAAAGGCTGTATCAAGTTGCAAAGCAATATTAAAAAGTAATCAATTAATAGCAAGTATAAAGATGCCAATTGATTTGTTTAATCCAATGGCAGGTGTCCAAACAAGTATTTATGTAATTGAACACACAGGTAAAAAGCACGATTACTCAAAGCAGGTCAAGTTTATCGATTTTAGAAATGACGGATATAAAAGAACAAAAAGAGGTATTAACGAGATTGATAATCCTACCCAAAGATATAAAGATATTGTTGAGATATATAAAAATGGTATCACTGCAAATGTATCAACAGAACTATGGGATTTGCAAAAACAAGTCATTATGGATGTTATCAGCAATAAAGGTAACGATTGGAATTTTGACCAACATCAAAAAATAGATACTATACCAACAATTGATGATTTCAAGAAAACAGTAAGTGATTATTTGAATTGGGAAGTAAGTAAAGTTTTAAGGGGGTAAAAATGGATACAGCATACGGTTGTTTTAAGGTTGGAGACTTATTCGATATAAAACCCACAAAAAGTTATGGATTAACTAATATGCATTTGTTTGCCACAAAAGGAAAAACGCCTGTTGTTGTTAATTCGAGTATGAATAATGGTGTTGGTGGATATGTAGAATTGAAACCATTAGAGAAAGGCAATATTATAACTTATAGTGATACAACGACATCAGAAGGTATTTTTTATCAGCCAGACGATTTTATAGGTTATTCACATGTACAAGGATTGTATCCTAAAAAAAATTTGCCTTGGAGTAAAAATTCATATTTGTATTTTAAAACAGCGTTTTCAGTTGCAGTGAAAGGTAAATATAGTTACGGTGATAAATTTAACAGAAAAAAAGCCGCCGAAGAAATTGTATATTTGCCAATAACATGTGATGGAAGTATTAATTTTAAGTACATGGAGGAGCGTATAAGCGAACTTGAAGAGGAGCGTATAAGCGAACTTACCGCTTACTTGACAGTAAGCGGACTTGATAATTATGTTTTAACTGAGCAGGAACAAGACGCTATAAATAAATTTAATAATCATCAGATAGAGTGGGACATGTTTAATACAAAAACTCTATTTGGAAAATCAACAAGAGGAAGGCGTTTAAAAAGTTTAGACCGAATATCCGGAGATTTACCCTTTGTAACTGCGGGCGAAGAAAATGAAGGTATTTCAGCCTATATTGGAAATGATGTAACTATATTCAGTGAAAATACGAGTACAATTGATATGTTCGGCTCTGCGAAATATCGAAATTATAAGTATGGTGCGGATGATCATGTTGCAGTTGTCCATACAGAGAACATACCTAAATATGCCGCTATGTTTATAACTACTGCTCTCCATAAGGCCGCTCACACAGGTCAATTTGATTATTCGAGAAACTTTTATGCAAAAGATGCTGACGCATTAATGATATCTCTTCCATCAAAAAATTCTAAACCGGATTTTGACTATATGGAGCTTTTTATGAAAGCAACTCAAAAAAATGTAATCAAGGATTTGATTGAGTGGAAAGATAAAATCATAAACGAAACTCGGCAAATTGTAAACGGATAAAACTGTTGTTTTATCATAATATAAGTTTAACTATTTCAACAAAAGGAGAAATTTATTATGAGTATTTCCAGAAGAAAAATAACATATTACTCTATTGAATTTATGCATGGAGACCATAATTTTTTTAATGAGGATTTGTTCTGTAAATTTATGAGGTATTTAAGAGAAATGAATAATGCTGATAGAATCTTCAACGATATAAATACAAACAAAGCAATAGATTTTAATAGTATTTCAGAAGAAACAAAGCAAGGTATACATATGTTTAAGATTTCATTCAAATCTTGTAAATACAACCATTCTCCTGATTATATGTCAAGCATAGATGGTAGTGAAAGACATTCTGACAAAAAACTTGAAGAGGGTGAAAAAGAATTAACACATGTATGTATGAAAATAAACAGTAATGAGGCATACACTATTTTTGAGCAAAGGAAGAACGGAGTATCAATTTATGGTATGATACACTTTTTTAATGCGCAATTAAAAACCTTTCTTGAATCTCAAGGCATTAAGGATAATTATTATTTATTTGCCACTGTTATTCCGGCAGATGACTTTTTAACAGCACTTGAAACAGTGGACAGAATCAGATCGGTTGAAATCTATACAGAAAAAGAAATTATTGGCTCTGAATTTTTAAACCTAATGCCTCTTGATGCAAGTATGAGAGATGAACTTGTTATATCTTTAAAGGCAAAAAGAAAAGAAAGTTTAGCTAAACGCTCTGTAAAACAAGCATTTCAAAGTATTTTTTCAGAAGGAACAAAAATAAAACGAATTCGACTATACGCAAAGGATATAGAAAAATTGGATGTTGTACTGGATTCTCTTGGAGACAAAAAGGTTGATGAAATTACCGTAGAATTAAATGAAAATGGTACAGTTAATACATATTCTATTTTTTCAAAAATTGAGGAACTGATGGGAGTAACAGAATAATGAAAGAAAAATCTTCGGGATTGGGAAGCATTATCTATGCTGAATGGTTGTTACCAATTCAAAATTATTACGCTTCTCTTCGCAAAAACGAGTGTACATATGAGGTTTTGTCACCGATATTTATAGCAATATTAAGCGTATGCCTTTACTATGTGCATAATAAAGTCGAATTAGCATTAGATAAATTGTCTGACATTTTACCTACTGCGGTATCTATCTTAATAGGTTTTACCGCTATGTTAATAACCATTTTACTAACTAGTACAGGAGAAAATGTTGAAAAGCTAAAAAGCATTAAGTGTAACAATAAACTTAACGGAAATGATATTAACCTCTTTCAAAAGTTGCACATACAACTTTCCCATATTCTTTTTAGCGAAATAATATTAATACTAATAATATTTTTATATTTATTTATTAGTGGATTATATGAGAATTTGTTTTTTGCTTGCATAGTGCTATTTTTTGCGGTATATTTAACATTAAACATTTTGCTGTCTATATTAAGAGGGGTTACCAACATTTATTTTTCCTTTTATAACACTCAAAAAGACAAAAATATTCAGGATTAATTTAAAAGGTTTCCGCTAACCCCTATGCAAGACGGGTTCATTATTGCCTATTTTATCATAAGTCAAATTATCGGAAATTTTTTTTAAAAAGGGCTGACAAACTCCAAAATACGCGGTATAATAGAATCATCAAAGGAAAAGTCCTTTGAAAAAATCATTCTTTCTTTAACTTCGTGTTTTCAAACACACCTTTCTTTCTTTTGTATAATCTTGGTAAGACTTATGCGGGGTGTTTCTTTGACAAGACTGCCAACGCATAAGCATACGGAGAGCATTGCTCTCCGTATACATAAAATATATTATTTGAGAGCAGGGAACCTTATCAGAACGGTTTTCTTGCTTTTTTTATAAAAGATGCCAAAGGCAGATTTAGATGCCATTTTTTATAATTTTGACCGGCGATGCAAACAATTTCATTGTTTTTTTAGAGCAAAAAGGGAATGACGGATATTTATATAAATCAATTAGTGCAAATCTGTCTGTCGAATTTTTTAAGTGCTTTGTCTTTTCGTGTGCTTTCTATCCTTTCATTTGTTTTTTACAGGCAATAAAAAAGAACACAGACGCTACAAAAGACCTCAAACAAAGTGAATTTGACACTCTGAGTGATATGATAGACAATTAAATAAAAGTCAAACAAAAGGCTCTCTGCTCCGTTGCAGAGAGTTTTTTGTTGTGCAGAGATAAAAATTTAGGCGCATCTGCATTTCAAACTGAAAGATTTTTCTGAAAATGATAAAATCTTTCAGTTTAGTGAATAAAATGATTGACTTTTGCAAAAACTTTCAGTATAATAATATATGAGGTGGTTCAAATGATTTACAGAGAGCACTATATTGAAGAGGTTCGCCCATTCTATGATTCTGATTTGATTAAAATCATAACAGGTATCAGGCGAGGCGGAAAGTCTGTCATTATGGAGCAAATAGCAGACGAAATCAGTCAAAAAAGCGATAATATTATCTATCTGAATTTTGAAGACAAGAAGGTATCCTCGAATATAAGAACTGCTGATATGCTGATAAAGTATGTTGATGAAAACAGAAAAGAAGGCAAATGCTATCTTTTCTTTGATGAAATTCAGGAACTGGAAGACTGGCAAGACGCATGCAAGACTTTAAGACTGTATGATAATTCAATATTCATAACGGGTTCAAATTCAAGACTTCTGTCAGGAGAATTCACAAAGGAATTGAGTGGAAGATTTGTGTCTTTCCGCGTCCGTCCCTTTGTATATAAAGAAATACTGGAATATGCCTCGCAGCTTGGAAAAGAAGTATCAGTCAGCGACTATTTGGTTTGGGGTGGGTTTCCGAAGCGCTTTGAATTTGATTCTCAAAAGGCACAGGAGCACTATCTTAATGATTTGGACGAGACTATTGTTATCAATGATTTGATTAAGCGTTATAAAATCAAAAAGGTAAGTCTTTTTAAGAGCTTTGTGAATTTTATTCTTCGTTCCAACAGCAGGATAGTATCCGCCAATTCCATACACACTTACATTAAACAGGAGCATGAAAACTGTTCTGTAAACACCATAATGAAATATATCGGATACCTTGAAGAAGCATATATAATTGAAGCTGTTAAGCAGTATTCTACAAAAACAAAAAAGGAATTAAAGTATTATTCCAAAATATATAACGCCGATGTTGCACTGAATTCAATCCGCTCAATGAATAACAGATATGACCTTACGCATAATTTGGAAAACATTGTTTATAATGAACTCATTTATATGGGTTATGAAATATATGTTTATAACAATAAAGGCAAAGAGGTTGACTTTCTTGCTACAAAAGAAGGAAAACAGTATTTTGTGCAAGTGGCATACAGCGTAGCGGAAGATAAAGCATATACAAGAGAATTTGGTGCATTTAAGGACATTGATAATCTTTCACAGAAAATTATCATAACAAATGACGATATAGATTATTCTACAAGTACCGTAAGGCATATTAAATTAAAAGATTTTCTTGTTATGACAAGTCTTTAAAATTACTAATAAAGACTGTAAGCGTCTTGACAATAATCAATCGAGGAAGATGAAAAATGACGCCATTGACGCCAATTTCACGCCAATTTGTGCAATATAATAATTAGCTGTGCTTTGCAAAGAGATTTTCAAGCGAGCGATTGTTCTTATTCAATCCGTAGATAACAGCTTATTTTTATTAGTAAGAAAGTTAATTCTGGAAGACAAATAAATAATATTAATATTAGTCAAGGATAAATTACTCATTTATGCTTGACTAATTTGTTCTTATATGCTATAATGTAAACAACCTAAAATGGAGGTCATGCAAATGTTTATAGGCAGAGAGCGTGAGCTTAATACTCTTGACAATCTATATAAATCGAATAGATTTGAATTTGCGGTTATCTACGGCAGACGGCGTGTAGGTAAAACTGCGCTTATAAATCAGTTTATCGGAAATAAAAGAGCCATATATTTCATGGGCGTTGAAAGTAACGCAAAGCAGAATCTTGAAAACTTTTCAAAAAGCATTATGGAGTTTGCAAGCGGTTTTGAAACAGAAAGCTCTTTTCTTTCCTTCCAAGCCGCACTTGAATATGTGTTTAAACTTGCGGAAAAAGAAAGAATCATCCTTGCGATTGACGAATATCCGTATGTTGCTCGTTCATCAAAAAGCCTTGCATCCACATTGCAGCTCTTGATTGATAAATATAAAGATACATCAAAACTGATGCTTATTCTCTGCGGTTCTTCCATGTCATATATGGAAGATCATGTACTTGCGTATAAAGCACCTCTCTACGGCAGAAGAACGGCTCAAATCAAACTGTTACCGTTTGACTTTGAAGAAACCTGCCGATATTTTAAAAATATGTCTGATGAGGATAAAGCACTCATTTATGGTATCGCAGGCGGTACACCGCAATATCTTTTGCAGATGAGTGATAAGTTAAGCATAGAGGATAATATAAAAAGCACATATCTTAATCCAATGTCATTTCTTTATGAGGAACCGACTAATCTTTTAAAGCAAGAAGTTCGTGAGCCTGCTATTTATACGGCGATTATTACAGCCATTGCGACAGGTTCGTCAAGAATGTCGGAGATTTCAAGCAAAGTCGGGGAAGATACTAATGTTTGTACGAATTATATTAAGAATCTTATGAACCTCGGCTTCGTGCAGAAGGAAACGCCTTACTGTGAAAAAGCTTCCCGTAAGTCGATTTACTCCATTGAGGATAATATGTTTCGATTCTGGTATCGTTTTGTGCTTGATAATAATTCGCTCATCGTACGAGGCGCTGCTGATTTGGTTTATAAACGCATTGAACCTCAGCTTTCAGATTATATGGGTAAGGTTTTTGAAGAGATCTGTAAGCAGTATCTTTGGAAACAGCTTCTTTCTGGCAACTGCCCGGTAGAATTCAAATCCCTTGGTCGTTGGTGGGGCAACGATCCTAAGGAGAAAACCCAAGCCGAGATTGATATTATGGGGCAGCAGGATAAAAACACAGCCCTGTTTGCAGAATGTAAATGGACAAACGAAAAGGTTGATCTCGGCGTTTTGGAAACCCTCGTCAAACGAAGCGAACTATTTAATTATAAGAAAAAATATTACTATCTATTTTCTAAATCTGGCTTTACAAAAGGTTGTGACGATAAGGCAAAAGAGATAGAGAACGTAAGTCTTGTGAGTTATCAAGAAATGATGGAGGTAAAGTAAAATGGCACATGTAAGCGAAGAAACAACAAAAGGTTTAATAGCAGATTTTTTAAAAGATATTATAGATTATCCATCAAATCAAAATATAAAGGTTGATGGAATTACTTGGTTCAAAGAAGATAGCTACAAAGGAACAGATTATGACTGGCTTTCTGTTGTTTTTGAAAAAGCGAGCAAAAAACAGAGTATGGAAAACAAAGGTACTCCTGATTTTATGGTTGTTAAGGATGACTCTAATGTGATTATTGTTATTGAATGTAAATCAACGACATCAGACCATAGTAAATATTCGAACTTGGTTGATTATAAAATCAATGGCTTTGGCTCATCAGATGATACCACAAAATATGCTATTGATGGTGCTTTATGGTATGCTTCATTTTTATCTGACAGATATGATGTAATTGCAATTGGTGTTTAAGGCCAAAATTTGACTGAATGCAAATTAACTTCTTTTGTTTGGCCAAAAAATGGAGATGTATTTGATATAGAACTTTTGGCGAATGGTACGTTAGAATACTCTATGCAATCTATAAATCAGTACGAAAAAGATATTGATATACAAGATCAATGAGCGGTAATTGCGAAAAAATACGGGGTGTTTCCAAAGAGGGCTACCCTCTTTCGGTTCGGGGTTTCCAATAGGGGCGAACAGCATCCCTGTTGGCACACGATTTTGCTTGCAAAGTCTAGTGTGTTATACCTTTTGTAACCGCAGGCGGCTTAAAGAGATTGAAGCGTGTTTGACTCAATCAATTTAAGTTGTCTGCTGCACAGAAAATGTTTGTGCCGCCAATCTTTGGCGCAAACATTTTTTGTGTACAAAGTGGTATTTTATGATTTTGAGTTTTTACGAAAAATCTTAAAATATCACAGGTTACAAAAGGTATATACATGCGCTCCGCACCGTCTTTTTACAAAAACATAAATTTTCGCATTTTGTGCAGTGCTAACTTTTCAACAGTTTTTGCCCGACTTACGCTCAAAGAAAAATGAAAAGCGGTATCAGCGACAGAGTGTTCCTTTCCATCTTCAAAGCCATCTTCTCTGATTTTTTATAGAAATTTGCAGGTGTTTTTCAAATGCCGGTATTACTGTGTTTTGTGATTAAGCTAATCATTTTTTCTGTAAATTTGTACGCTTTGGCTGGTCTGTGCTTAAGACTGATACTGCGGCTCTATGCTTACGGCTTTGCCCTTCAGCATTATGCAGCCGCACCTTCCGCAGTAGTTTTCTCTTGAATCTCTTTCGGATGAGCAGCCGGCGCAGGGTATGAACGGATCGCGTGATTTATCATACTTTTCATAATATCTGAGCTTCCCGATAAACCTGAGTCTGTCGCCGATATTAAAATAATCATAGCGGTTACTGTTGTTGAGGTCTTTAAGTGTCTTTTTTTTGCCGTCTGTTGTTCGGAATATGATCTTATAAACATTGGTATGCCGGATCGATTCGTTTCCGTCGCTGTCGTTGCTCCGCTGTGTTTCGGTGTAGGAGTTTTTCGATTCTACAACGCCTTCCCAGTCCTTCTTTTTGCGTGTGCTAAAGATAAGCCATATAAGATCAAATGCCCATATTATCCCAACAACCGTTACGGCGTTTGAAATACTCACATGCTGGCCGACAAGAAGAACAGCGGCAATGATAAGACTTGCTATTATCAGAAAAATAAAGCCGAATATGACTGATTTGTTTTTGAATGACTTAAATGACGGATCATCGGCGTGTGTGCTGTAGCCGATCCCGCCAGCGCCGATCTGATTTATTCCGACAAATTTATTGTCACCGTACGGCTTGCCGCATTTCGGGCAGGAGACCGCTTTCTTTTCGATTCTGCTGCCGCAGAATGTACAGCAATGGTCGCCGAAACCGAATTTTTTGATTGACATGATCATGTCCTCCTTTTTTAAACATAAAGATTATTTCGTATTAATTGATTGCTGTTAATATTATCATAACACAAATAAAGGTGTTTTTCAATACGATTTCAAGATGTTGCTGCCGATATATACCGGACAGATCATATTTTTACGCCTGACAGCGTCTCATGCACAGGCGGAAACCTTATTATGACATTGTTAGTCTCGAGCGAATGCACATAGCTTATGTCGTTTGCCAGCGCGCCGACCAGCTTCAGACCGAGCCTCAGCTCGCCCTTTGATGAAGATATCTCCTGCGCGATATATCTCTCGACATTGAACACCGGGCAGTTGTCGCGCAGTCTCAGTATCAGTCCGTCATTTGAATATACAAGACGGAGATCTATGCCCGGCTCATCCTTGCATTTCGGGAAGCCGTGCGTCATGGTGTTTACCGCCAGCTCCTCAAAGCAGAGCGCCGCCGACAGAGAGGTCCTGCTGTCCAGTCCGTGCCCCTTGCAGAAAAGCTGTATCTGCTCCGAGATAACGGAAACATCATCGGCGCTTCTTACATCGAGCGAAATGATATCGCCCGGTCTGCAGCGGAAGCCTTTTGGCAGAGCCAGATAATCCATAGGCGAGGGTATGAGCTTTTTGCAGTTGAATGCATAATAGAACCATACCGTAATAAGCGTCAGGAGCATGCATACCGGACGGGCTGCAAGAACGCCGTACGCGCCGAATATCCCTCCGAGCACCAGTGAGCTCAATACGAGATATACCAATGAATTCAGGATCACCAGTGCCTGCATATTTTTTGTTTTTGCGATCGCCTGCAGATAGGTTATCCTTGTCCGGACGAGCGTGGTCAGCGGTCCGAAAACGGCGGCCATACAGGTCACGAAGACGACCATATCCCGGACGGCTCCCTCCTCTGAGATATACAGGGAAGCAACGAATTTTGAGAAGATGATAAGAAGCACCATTACCCCGCCGAGGAAGATCGCGTTAAATTTATGTACACAATGCCCGATCTCTCTTATCGCCTCGTCGTTCTTCTCTCCGAAGAGCACGCCCATCTGCAGCGATGTCGCGTCGGCAAGCCCGACGGCGAGTATCTCGACGAAATTGAGCATATCCTTCTGGATCGTCATTGCCGCCATCGCGTCCGCGCCGCCGTAGAAAATGATGATGTTATTTACGACCACAGGCGCGATAACATTTGTGACGCGCCGAAGCGCCTTTTCCGTTCCGTAGCTTAAAAGCTCCCGCATTTCCCTGAAGCTTGTGGAAAGCCTTGTGAAGCACAGCATCTTGTCCTTGGTCTTGAAATGCATGAGCAGATAGCCGAGCTGAGCGTATCTTGACAGTGCCGTCGCAAGTCCGATGCCGAACACTCCCGTGTTGAAACCGATAGCCATATAGTCAAATACTATGTCCGCAACTACCGATACTATGACCGAGCGCATAACTCTCTTCCGTCCGCTGTCGAGCTGGCAGCCGGAGGATGTGATCGAGCAGAGCACCGTTGCGGGGAAGCCGAGCGCAAGTCCGCATATATATTCTGCGGCGGGCTGTGCAAGCTCCGCGCCTTTTTCAGCCGCGCCGAACATACCCGCCATCTGCTGCGAGAAAATGATCTCTACAAGCATTAAAACGAAGGCCGTGGCTCCGCCTATATAAAAGGTCGCGGAAAACAGCCGGTTCGTCTCCTTTACCTGTCCGCGGCCCAGCTCCTGGGCGCACTTTGTCTGCATTCCGATGGAAAACATTCCGCTTATGATACCGTTCAGGCTGAACATCGGATTTGCTATACCGACGGCAGCAAGGAATTTATGGTCTAAAAAGTTGCTGACGATAAGCCCGTCTATGATCCCGCCGAACACGTTTGCGATCTCGATAAGCGAGAATGTAATGAACATTGAAAAAAAGATCTTATCAAGCATTGCCCAACGGTTATTCTTCCCGAATAAAAATGACATCTGCGTTCGCTCCTTTATGTATGTGTTTTTAATACTAATTATGAGAAATTGATAATGACTTTTGAAACTATAACATAAAACCCGGGAGAAGTCAAGACGGTTAAGGGTGATGTTTGGCAATGATTTTTTGGGGACACAAAAAGTGCTGTTTTTGAATGAGTGAGAGAACTGTTTATGATCGTTTAAATTTCAGTTTATCGGGTTGTCAACTCCCCCCGACCCCCTCAATCTTGAGGGGGAGAAGGAAGTAGTTGAAGGGGGAAACTGCGTTTCCCCCTTCAACCCCCATACGCGTAATATGGCTGATACACAATTAACGGGTATTGCACCGGTTTGCTGCGCTCGGCGCTTTGGTGCTCGTGGCTGTCTGGGATGCTCAAGGGCTTGGGGAAGTGTGTCTCACTCATTGCTTAGACGGCTTTTATGTACAGCTGTTACAGTGTT
>JAFRDB010000148.1 GCA_017404065.1 Clostridia bacterium | reverse complement strand
CTGTTCCATAACAAAACAGCGGTGTTATGCGCTTTTTGTGAAAATAAACTCTACCGTACCAACGTACGCCGACGAGTTCATTTTCGCAAAATCTGCCTCGATTTTCGGCAGTCTGCCAGCGTGTAGACAATTTGTCTACACGCTGATGGGGCTGTAAAAAATGAATTTTTACAGCCCCATTCAAGAAATAATTAAAATTTTGTTTATCCTTTGTTTATGTAAACCTTAAAACCGGATAAGTCCAAAACTAACATACAACGCCTTGTCAACGCTGCCCATCATGGATGTGTCCAGTTTTCCGATTCTTTCTCTCAACCTTTGTTTATCGAGTGTTCTTATCTGCTCCAATAGTATGACCGAATCCTTGCTCAATCCGTAATTTCTCGCACACAGCTCGATGTGCGTAGGCATCTTTGCCTTGTTGATGCGGCTGGTGATAGCCGCGGCAATAACCGTCGGAGAATACTTGTTCCCCACATCGTTCTGGATTATCAGCACCGGACGTATACCGCCCTGCTCGCTCCCGACGACCGGACTGAGATCGGCATAAAAAATGTCACCTCGTTTTACAGTCAAAATCTTTCTCACACTCCGTTAGATTTTCTTCGCCGTTCTCAAGCGCTTCGTTATCCGCTATAAGTCCGGCTTCCGATTCTTCAAGATTTATTCCGCCCATCTCTATATAGCCGCGTTTAAGCTCCTCATAAAGACCGCGAATATTATTTTCGGTGTGTAACAAGGCTACCCAGCTCCCTTCATCACTGTTCTACAGCAGATAATCAAGAACCTTAACAGTTTTGCCTGACCGTTTATATACTCTCGGTATACGCCGACTGAGCATACAGGTGATCTCATAGTTTATGGTACCCAGCCATGCCGCGACGTCATCGACAGTGACCGCGCCTTCGCCAAAGATCAGAGCCTCATCACCACGTTTAATATTATTACCCGAAGTAACGATTATCATACATTGATCCATGCAAATTCTACCCGCGACACGAAATCTTTTGCCGCCGACAGCTATCTCGGCTCTTCCGCTGAGCATTCTTGAATATCCGTCCGCATAACCGATGGGAACTGTGGCAACCGTTTCCTCTCCACCGGCTATGTATTTCTTACCATAGCTGATTCCGCGACCCGGCTCAATGCTTTTAACATACGTCACACGGGATTTGAGCGACATGACATATTTAAGATCAAGCCTTGACTTATCCACCTCGTCAGACGGGTACATACCATAGAGAATTATTCCCGGCCGTACCATATCAAGGTGATATTCGGGATACATCATTATCCCGGCGCTGTTGCATATATGCTTTATCGGTATCCTTATACCGCGCCCGTCAAGTGCATCGCATATTTTCATAAACCTCTTGAACTGAAGCCGTGTATAACCTTCATCAGCCTCATCGGATGTTGAAAAATGCGAGAATATACCCTCGACCTCCAGTCCCGGCATCGCATAAATACGCTCTATAGCATCTATGATACCGCTGTTATCGCCGTCCGTTACGACAAATCCAATACGGCTCATGCCGGTATCAAGCTTTATATGCACCTTAGCCGTTCTGCCAAGCCTTACCGCCGTGTCCGAAAGCTCCTTTGCAAAATCCACTGTATAGACATTTGCGATTATACCGTTTGCTATGATCGCTTCCGCTTCACCCGACATTGACGAGCCAAGTATCATTATCGGCACATCCTCAAACACTTGGCGCAGCTCAAGAGCCTCGTCAAGCGTTGCAACGGCGAACCTGTCCGCGCCGTTTTCAAGCAGCGTCCCCGCGCATTCAGCAACACCGTGTCCGTATGCGTCCGCCTTTACTACCGCCATTATCTTCGCGTCAGGCTTTGTTATGCTGCGTATGCCGCGCATATTATACGCAAGCGCGTCAAGGTTTATCTCAGCCCACGTTCTTTCCTCGTGTGCCAGCCTTGCCGCATCAGCTATCTTTTCCATTTTATATCCTCCACATCGGAGGCGCTTCCGTAAACCGAGCAGGTTTTCGGAAGCACCATTATGTTAACATAAAATCATTTATTTGTCCAGTTGTAATATTTGCTTAAAGGAATCGGGAAGCCTTGCCAGAATATCCGTTGCGCTCATGGACTCCTGTCCGTACTCAGCCGCGGCTATATCGCCGGCAGTACCGTGGATATACGCGGCGGCGGCCGCCGCCTCACCACAGGATATGCCGCGCGCGATAAGCGCGGCGGCTATACCGGCAAGAACATCTCCGCTCCCGCCGGATGCCATTCCGGCATTCCCCGTTATATTAATATATTGCGTAAGCTCCGGTGCCGTGACAATTGTATGATGTCCTTTTAAAAGCAGCGCCGCGCCGTATTCTTCGGCAAACTCACGCGAAACTCTCACCCTGTTTTCTTCTATAAACGAAACATCAAGCTCCGTAAGCCGCGACATCTCCATCGCGTGCGGCGTAAACAACAGATCACACGCGCATTCGGACAGAATAGACCTGTCTCTTGCCACAGCATTTATCGCGTCGGCATCCACGACCACGGGAACGCGGCTGTGCCGCAACACATACCTCACTACCTCCGCGGCATCCGCCGAGCGTCCCAGACCGGGGCCTACAAGCACCGCGTCCACACTGCTCAGCCTTGCACGCAGAAGCTCCGCCGCCTCCGCGGCGATATGCCCCTCATTATCCGGAAGCGGAAGCGTCATTACCTCCGTCGTTTTAGCCTCCAGTGCTGCGTTTACTGTTTCACAGCACGCGAGTGTTATAAGACCTGCGCCGGATTTTAAGGCCGCCTGAGCCGCCATATATGCGGCGCCGCTCATACCGCGCGAACCGGCAATTATAAGCAGCTTGCCATAATCACTCTTTTGTGTATGTGCCCTGCGCTCAGGTATTAGCGAGCGGACAAATCCGCTGCTTGTTACGTTTATATCAATATTCTGCATCTCTATTATATAATCCGGTATGGATATATCCGCAACAACTATCCTACCTGTACAGTCCGCCCCCGGATACATCAGCATACCGAGCTTATATGCCGCAAAGGTGACTGTCGTATCTGCATTTATGCATACGCCGCAAATCTCGCCGCTGTCGCTGTTGATGCCGCTCGGAACATCGACCGACAGCACATACCCGGCATTCTCATTGATAAGCGTTATCACATCATACGCCATCCCGCGCACAGTGCCGCTTATGCCTGTGCCAAGTATCGCGTCTATAACTATATCAAACGAGCGTATAAGATATTCCATCCCCTCCGGCTCGGTTACGGTTTCGATAGGGATATCCATGCCGACAGCTATATCATAGTTTATCTTAGCGTCACCCTTAAAGCTGTTCCCCGAAACAAGGAACACGCTCACCTCGGCGCCAAGGTTATAGAGATGCCGTGCGATAGCAAGCCCGTCTCCGCCGTTATTACCCTTGCCGCAGAACACAGCAACAGAGCACGACCTAAGATCAAATGTTGTTTTTAGCTCGTTCACGCACGCTATAGCGGCGTTTTCCATCAAAACCATTCCCGGTATGAAGCCGGTCTCCGATGCGGCTGCGTCTATAGCACGCATCTCAGCAGCATAGCAAGCCTTATACATAATATTTCTCCTTTTTCCGAGTGCAAGAAAAAACGTTCGGATCATGCGCGCAAGAACGCCGTGTATTTTTTACATAAGATAGCTCGATCGAGATGGGCGACCTTATCCGTGTTTAACAGCTCTCGGATTACGTTTCCACAGTGCCTCTACCATCTTTTGCGTCGGCTGGAACAAAACTATAGTTCTCGTTTCATCAACGGTGCAGTCAATGAAGTATGTAAAACCGGTATCGGTCATTGCGCTGTAATTGAGCACCTTGACCCCCTCCGGCGGATTTTTATATACGGAATTATTCTCCGCATCGTCGATCCTCGCCATAAGCTCCGCGTTGTGTATATCTATGGTTATCAGATGCTTTCTGCCCTTCTTGGCAAGTACCTTGTCGATATCAAGCTCGTTGTTCGTTACTATGTACTCATACTCTACCTTGAAGCTGTTTAAAAAGTATATTATAAGATACCAAACAGCCGCAACAAGAAGCAACCCAACAGTAAACACGATCTGCCGCGCACCGCTTCCGCCGCCGTCAGGCGTACTGAACGCCATCGCAAGCATAAATATCATCACAAGCAATCCGAGCGAGATTATAACACCGCCGGTTATGATGCATATATCTCTGATAGTATCTGCCGATGTTCTCTTCTTCTGAACAAGATGTTCTAAAAATATATCTTCCATTTGTATCTCCTTTTATGTTGCAGTTATCGGCTTATAATATTTACAACAGCCGGTATCATCTTCTCGCCTAAATTCTCCTCAGTGTATGAGCGTACACGGTTTATGAATGAATCCTTTGACGTCTCAATGTCCATTGCAAGCTTAAGGTTGCCGCTATCGTTATCATATACCATATATGCGTGGCATTTCTCGATATTCGGCATCTGCATTACAGCCTTCTCAAGCATGCCGAGATCATAATACCGGCGTCCCTTAGCCCCGTCTGTAAGCACCATCCTTCCGCTGTTTTCCAAAAAGTCTATGCGTCCGTCAGGCATTATCCTCGCAATAATTCCCGTATCATAAAGCTGTGTGCGGTGCTTATACGGATAGTCTATGATATCTACCACCTTATCCGGCTCATAGTCCTGTATGTACAGCCTGCCCCAGCCGCCGAACGGCTTTTTTGTATAATGCTCGTCAAGAACATATACCTTTACCTGCGCGTCAGCCGGAACATTCTTCAGCATCGTATAGCCCGCCTCGGCATTCAGCTCGCCTGCCGGTACGGAATAACGAACCGGGAACATTTCCTCCGGTATGTGATGCTTGAGCATCCTTGCAGATTTCTCGTCGAGCATCGCTCTTAAAACATGCTCATAGCAGATCAGGAAACGCTGGAGCATATCTCTGTCAAATCTGTTTTTCCAGAACCGCAGCTCTGTGTAATATCCCTTTTCATCTGTCATTACCTGCATGTGGAACGGCAGAGAATCAAGCTGCAAATGCACCCGCTTTGCCGGAAGTCCGCCGACAGAATCAATATTTATTATATCGCCCTGATACTGGAAGAACATCTCACCCTGTCTCGGCACGGATACATGGCACTGCATGGTATCCATTATTTGAAGACCGGTGCGGCGCAGCAGCTCCTGTACCGTCTCGTGCGGAACTACGTTGTAGCGGCAGTAGTAGGTCATGAAGAACGGTCCCGCCGTGCGGCTGTAGCGTCCGTCCGTGCGGCCGCTGTGGATGCTGCAGGTATAGGTCTCTTTAAGATCGGAAAACAACCCTACACAGTAGTTGAACGCGGTGTAGAAAAGCACGTTTTCCGATACTCCGTTCTTCTTGCAGAAGTAAATTATCTTCTTTTTGTTGAGCATATCGAACCTCTTACGGATAACGCTGTTGGACTCTGATTTCAGATCCTCCTTTTCCTTTTTGTTAAGAATACTTCTGTCTAAAGTTGTGCCTCTTAAAAGCTCATCATAGTATGCAAGGTCACGCTTGCGTCCGCCGCTCTTTTCATTCTCGTATGTATCTATTATGTACTCATAGAAAGAGAATTTCTCCTTTTCGACCGGTATGCCGAGATAGCGGCGGTTGAGATCCTGAAGAAGAATGTTCATAGTCATGCCGTCGCCCATTATATGCGCCACATCAAAGAGCAGATACTTCTTAGTTTCGGTCTCGTATATGCTGATATGATAAAGCTTATCATCCGCCGAATACTTGAACGGAACAAGTATCTCATTCTTTGTCGTTTCCCATTCCATATCCGTCAGCTTAACTATCGGTATATCCGCCCTTACCTTATCATCTCTAAACAGCTTCAGATACTTTGTCTCGCCCGGCTTTATTATGCCTTTAAGCCCCGGATGCGCATCTATAACGTCCTCTATCGCTTCCTTTAGTCTTATAAGGTCTATATCAGGATGCAGTTCGAATGTGAACGGCAGATTGCCGGTCGTGTTGCCGCGGATTATGTAGCCGAAATAGTTCTGCATGGGCGTGAGCGGGTATTCGCTGCGCGGCGTGTAATCAACAGCCGGCTTATCCGCAGATTCAAGGAAAAATGACTCAATCTGCTTAATTGTGCGGTGCGTATTTATTTCATTGAAGGTTATTGATCTGCCGAGCTTTGCTTCAAAGTCCTCGACCAGCATCACTGTGCCGAGCGAATCAAGTCCAAGGCTCTGAAGGTCATCATCGATTCCGATAACATCATTACCTATAACCGATACCACAACATCATATATCTGCTGTTGCAGCTCGGTCTGCGGCTTACTTACATTCTTCGCCTTCTCCTGCTCCGCTTCCTTATCCTTGAAAACCTTTTCGCGTATGATCTTCTTTGACGATGTCTTTTCAAACGGATCCCGTCTCACATTGACGCTTGCTATCTGCGAATATGTCGGCAGCTCCTTGTTGAGCCGCTCTATGATCCCGTTTATTGTCCCCGGTATATCATCTATGCCATGGACGGAAGCATACTCAAAGTTAGGATATATCTCAGCCGCGATCTTGCCGTTGCTGCCGTATATGAGCACGTCTGCAACAAGCAGTTCGCCGTCGAACTTATTCTCTATCGCCTCCGGCGAAACATTCTCGCCGTTCTCGAATATTATAAGATTCTTTTTGCGGCCGGTGAGATATATAAATCCGTCCTCGTCAATATAACCGAGATCACCCGTCCTCAGCCAGCCGTCCTCGGTAAACGCCTCCGCCGTGCGCTCAGGGTCGTTATAATAGCCGAGCATCACCGACGGGCTCTTTACCTGTATCTCTCCGTCCTCTATACGCATATCACAGCCGCGCACAAGATGACCGACAGAGCCTACCTTGTCACGGCGCTCATAATCCGGCACCGCGATCTTCGGCGAGCACTCAGACATACCGTAGCCCTGCGCTATCTTTATGCCAAGCAAAAGAAACTTTTCCGCAAGATCCGGCGCAAGATATCCGCCGCCTGTGCCTATCCTGTACAGTCCGCTGCCCCATACCTCCTCCTTGATCTGCTCAATGGATTTTTCGGGGTTCTGCTTTTGAGCTATTCTGAACCTGTTTATAAGCGCCTTTGCCATCATTGGCACCATCCTTATAAACGTGGGACGGAACAGCTTTATATAATACATCATCTTTTGCAGACTTCCGCACAGGCAGACGGTGCTCCCGTAGCGTATCGCCATAAAAATGTCACAGTTAATGCAAAATACATGGTGTATCGGCAGAACGTTCAGAAGAACCTCGTTATACTGCGCAACCGGCTCGTTCGGCTCATCCGCCGCAAATGCGTTATCGATCTCATTTGCATGCGAGAGCATTACACCCTTCGCGCTGCCTGTCGTGCCTGAGGTAAATATAATAAGCGCGCAGTCATCCGGGTTTATCTCCGGCAGCTCCGCTTCACCCGCGGCATCATTCATAAGATCATCGATATCATAAGCGCCCTTTACCCGCTGCAAGCATATAAACTTCTTTATGCCCGGACATTTGTCCATGATATATGATATCTCTGAGCGGAATGACCAGTCATATACGATAACGTCCGTATCCGCCTTTTTGATATTGCTTATAAGATCGTCCTTTGTAAGCTGCGTATCAAGCGGTATCGCAATACCGTTGCCGCCGAGTATGCCAAACATGGCAACTATATATTCATAGCTCGTTTTTCCCAGGAGTGCGACACGCGGACGATGACCGAGATTTTTTGCCGCCTTCACAGTCCATTTCGCCGCCCTCAGACTGTCCTCATAGGTTTCTATGTAGCTCTTTTCAAACACCTCGTGAGCTTCCTCATATTTAATGAATATCTTGTCACCGAATTTATCGGCAGCAGACTCCAGCAGTCTGAAAATATCCTTCGCTTCGCTTTGTTTTAGTTCAGGATACATTACTTGATCTCCTCTCCTCAATTTAGTTTTACTTACTTGCTTTCGTTTTTTATCGTTTCATACATCGCCGCAAGCGCCCTGCCGCGGTGCGAAACACTGTTCTTTTCCTCGTTCGTCGCCTCCGCAAAGGTCTTGGAAAGCTCATCGCTGAAAAATACCGGATCGTAGCCGAACCCGTTCTCTCCGCGCGGCTCCATGAGTATCCTTCCTTTCACCTCTCCCTGTGCGGTATACTCCCTACCGTCAGGGAAAATCATGGCTATGCAGCAGCAGAACTTTGCTCTTCTGTTCTCCTCGCCTTCAAGCTCACCCAGAAGCTTATTTATCTTTTCCTTATCAGTCGCGCCTTCACCTGCATATCTTGCGCTCATTACCCCCGGTCTGCCGCCGAGCGCCTCCACGCAAAGTCCGGAATCATCCGCTATAACATAATCATCCGAGAGCATCGCCACCGCCCGCGCCTTTATAAGCGCGTTCTTCTTAAAGGTGTCGCCCGTCTCCTCGACCTCGATCTCTATACCCGCGTTTGACTGCGGTATCACATCAAAGCCGAGCGGCACAAAGATCTCACATATCTCACGTACCTTGTTTGCATTGTTTGTTGCTGCTATGATTCTCATTGTTATGACCATTGGCTCCTTTCACAAAACCTAAGTTTGAGAGAAAATCGTTCATATCGTGCGTTTGAGCAAGCGCCGTGTACTCAGTGTACATAAGTTTGCGAAAACGTGCGAGATGAGCGATTTTATCCAAACTTAGCCTCTTGTTTGTCCGTTTCCGCGCACTATATACTTTATTGACGTCAGTGCTTCAAGCCCCATCGGACCTCTTGCGTGCATTTTCTGTGTGCTTATGCCTATCTCCGCGCCGAATCCGAACTCAAACCCGTCTGTAAACCTCGTGGACGCGTTCACATAAACAGCCGCCGCATCTACCTCATTTAAGAATTTCTCGCTTGCGCTGTAGCTGTCGGTGATTATCGCCTCTGAATGCTTTGTATTGTATTTATTTATATGCTCTATTGCTTCCTCCACACCGTCAACTACCTTTACGGCTATGATATAGTCGTTATATTCGGTGTAGTAGTCCTCGTCTGTCACCGGCACTGTGCTGCCGTCATAAAGCGAAGCCGAAGCCTCATCCGCGCGTATCTCAACGCCCGCGTCAGATAAAGCCCTGAATATCCGCGGCACGAACTCCGCCGCTACAGCGCGGTCTATTAAAAGCGTCTCCGCCGCGTTACATACCGACGGACGCTGAACCTTTGCGTTCATGACGATCTTCTCCGCCATATCCATATCCGCCGCGCCGTCCACATAAACATGGCAGTTGCCCGCCGCAGTCTCCACCACCGGCACAGTCGCATTATCCACAACGCTCTTTATAAGCCCCTTGCCGCCGCGCGGTATAAGAAGATCTACATAGCCGTTCATACGCATCAGCTCTGTCGCCGTATCGCGCGAGGTGTCCTCTATGATATTAAGCGCACCCTCCGGTATGCCTGCCGCATACGCCGCCTTCTGCATTATCTTCATCATAGCGGTATTTGAGGCTATCGCCTCCCTGCCGCCTCTGAGTATGCTTACGTTGGAGGTTTTTAGACAGAGCGCAGCCGCATCCGCGGTCACATTCGGTCTTGCCTCGTATATTATCGCAATAACACCCATCGGCACTCGCCGTCTGCCTATCACAAGCCCGTTAGGGCGTGTCCACTCCCCTGTGACCTCGCCTATCGGATCACCGAGCGCAGCTACCTGCCGCACACCCTCGGCAATACCCTGTATGCGCTCCGGCGTGAGCCTGAGCCGGTCAAGCATAGCCGGACGGACACCGTTTTTCTCCGCATTTTCAAGATCAATACCATTCGCGGCAAGCAGCTCATCAGTTCGATCAATAAGCGCCTGCGCCATAGCGCGGAGCGCGTTATCCTTTGTAACGGTCGTGACACGCGACATCTGCTCCGCCGCGCGTTTTGCAGCCTTGCATTTGCTAAGAAGCTCTCTCATTTTTTCACATCCAAATCAGATTGTATTTGGATTTATTATACTATATTTGTATCAAAATTGCAATAGCAAATCAGCGAAATATTTATATTTCTGTGCAGTTGCCGAATTTAAAAATAGGACTTGAATAAAACGCGGCGTTGTATTATAATTATATCAATATGATAAATTCAAGGAGGATATACTGATGTTAGAACAATTAAAGCAAAAGGTATATGAAGCGAATATGGAGCTGCCGCGTTACGGGCTTGTTACCTTCACATGGGGAAACGTGTCGGGCATAGACCGTGAAGCCGGATTATTTGTTATAAAGCCGTCAGGCGTTGAATATGACATGCTTCGTCCGGAGGATATGGTAGTAGTTGACCTTGACGGAAACCGCGTTGAGGGCGAATACAACCCATCCTCGGACACACCTACGCATCTGGAGCTGTATAAGGCGTTTCCCGAATGCGGCGGCATTGTCCACACCCATTCGCCTTGGGCAACCTCGTTCGCGCAGGCATGCCGCGGCATACCGCCGTTCGGCACGACACATGCTGACTATTTCTACGGCGAGATACCGGCAACGCGGCTCATGACCGAGGATGAGATAAAGGGCGAATATGAAAAGAACACCGGACTTGTTATAATTGAGACATTTAAGGACAAGGACCCGGAGGCGATACCGGGCGTGCTCGTATCGAACCACGGTCCGTTCGCGTGGGGCACAGATCCGCATAATGCGGTACATAACGCTGTTGTAATGGAGGAATGCGCAAAAATGGCTCTCCGCTGTATGCAGCTCACGCCCGGACTGCCGCCGATATCACAGGCGATACTCGACAAGCACTACCTGAGAAAACACGGCGCAAATGCGTACTACGGTCAGGGTAAGTAACAACACAGAGAGCTGCGGCGCAGACAGGAGGCTGTCTGTACCGCAGCTCTTTTATTATAGATGATCATTCGGTTGCTGCCGCATTTTCCGTTTTGCTTTGCGGTTTTGAATGACCCTTGCCGCCCTTGCGGTCGTGCTCAAATAGCACAACCCAAGATTTCTCATCGCCGATGTATTCCCCCGGTCCGCCGCATTCCGAAACCACTTAACTGCCTCATCAAAATTTTTTTCCACGCCATTGCCGCAGAAATAGCACAACCCAAGATTGTTCATCGTATTTACATCCCCCCGGTCCGCCGCATTCCTCCACCACTTCACTGCCTCGACAAAATCCTGCTCCACACCTTCTCCGCGATAATAACACCAGCCAAGATTGTTCATCGCCCTTACATTCCCCCGATCCGCTGCATTCCGAAACCACTTAACTGCTTCAACAAAATCCTGCTCCACACCTTTCCCGCGATAATAACACCAGCCAAGACTGATCATTGCCAAAGAATTTCCCATACACCCCTCGGCCCCCTTCTGAAACCACTTCACAGCCTCGACAAAGTCCTGCTCCACACCTTCTCCGAGATAGTAACACTTGCCAAGACTACTCATCGCCAGACGACTCCCCATACGCCCCACGGCCGCCTTTCGCCACCATTTTACCGCCTCACTAATATCTGCTTCAACACCCTCACCTTTATGATAAAGCTCTCCAAGGCTAAACATCGCATCGACATTCCCCTTCTTTGCAGACTTCAGGAACCAATTCGCAGCCTCACTTCCATTTTTCTTAACACCTTTGCCCTCCTTATAACACAAACCTAGTTTATACATTGCTTCTGCATCACCCGCTTCCGCCGCCTTTCTCTGCATCTGGATTTCGATTCTCGGAGAAAGACATAAAGCCGCCGCACCACCAACAACAAGTAACAACAACAGTGCTCCGCCCCACACAATCCAATAAGACATCTTCTTTGCGGGTTTCAGCACACGGCTATTGAAGTTTCCGTTCGCAGGCCGAAGTCTTCTGTTTGCATAACCCATGATGCTTCCTCCGTGTTTTATTTCCTGCCTTTGGGATCTCTCCCAAAGCGATTTACGCCCTTGTCGCCGTCGGTCATAAGCCATACGAGATAGGCGATGTTCAGTACTGGCATAAGGCTGAGAAATACCCACCATCCGCTTTTGTTCGTGTCATGCAGACGCCGGACCTGAAGTGCAAGCAACGGCAGAAAGGACGCCGCTGAGTAGATTCCAATCAATAGACCGTTGTATTTGTGACTGTCATAGTCGCTAAAAAAGAAGCCCTCCAAAAATGCGGCAATGCAGCTCGCTATTGCATTGAAGAGAAACGCCCACCAGAATTCACGACGTCGAGCACGACCACGGAAGCCGAAATACTGCCCAAACATCCCAAAATAACACATCAAACAGTTCGGTGTTGACGCCGGAGCATCGCCCGTTGCCATCAAACGAAATCTCCTGCCACAGAACGGGCACTTGTCCTCTGTGCCAATGTACCGCGCCGGCCCCTCAGAGATTTTCCCACAGTGAGGGCACCGAAATTTCACATTGCCGTAACTCATGGAACAACTCCTTCTGTTTGTGAATCACTGCGTTTTACAGAAATCTTGTACGCATCCTTCTGTTCCTCCGCTATTTCATGCAATCCCTCCTGGACAAGCGAAAGGCAGACGAACCACCCAACAAAACCGAGAATGATAAACTTCCCGAAATACGGAAGTTGCCATGGAGTGTTCCAAATCATGTGCAGTATGACGGACACCAGAAGCAGCCGAATGAATCTCTCGTCACAAAGCATGCGCCACTTGAACTTCTGTCCGTTGATGACCCTCCACAACGCACATCCGGCAATCGCCGACCAAACGATATGGGCAAATGGCGACATAAGACCACGCATATTGATGTTCTGCACCATAGCATCTACACCACCACCAACGAGAATAATATTAAAAGCATACCCGGCAGATTCAAAAGCGGAAAACCCCGTGCCAACTGCGGCACCGACAAGCAATCCATTCAACTTGTAGCGATACTTTGCCGCACTTGCCACGGCAACCATCGCCAAGACCTTGGCCGACTCCTCAAGCGGACCTGCGATGGAATTCCCCAAAAAACCGCTCAAGTTGCCGAACAAAGGAGAAAGGAATGCGATTGTGACTGGGAGAAAATGCGTTATGAGCAGCGAAAGGATACCGCCAAGAAAGGCCAATCGCACCACCATGTAAAGCGACACGTTTCGCCTCACATTTAGCTCCACAAACAAAACAAGGGTGGAAATGGGAATCGCAAATGAGCCAACCAGCATCAATCCAGGAAGAAGCGTTGTGTTCGCCCACATCTTCCACCCAAACCACATCAGAAAATAAAGGACAAGAGATGCGATTATCATCCGCGTAAACAGCCATGGCTTTGGCCATGATGCATCGACTTCGAGGATGTCCGGCGTAGATTTCTCGGTGCCTATGGTGAAGTAGTTCTCGACCTCCGCCCTAGAATGTCTTGAGAAAACCTCGGAGAACAAATCCGACAGACTGAATCCCTTAAGCTTCTCGATGCCAATCGCAGATGCCATTTTCGCGTGAATCGCTCCTGCCGGATTCGCGTCTGCGTCTGACCTGGCGTCACTTGCATCGGCACCGCTAAGCCTGGAACTCGCACCATACGGACGGCAGACGGTTTCCGCACCACAGACCGGGCACGTTATCTTCGCGCCATCTGCCACAGCATGCGAGGTAAGTATTGACTTACATTGATCGCATTGAAATTGCATATGCTTTCTGTTTCCCTGCGTTGCTTACGTCTTGTTTGCCCTTGTTTTGTTTCACTTCGCGAGAACCGGGCCAATCCTCGTTCCGTGTTGCTCCGCTTACGCGGCGGTCAAACACGAATCAAGGATATAAGAAAGCCTCTCCTCGTGTCTCGAGAGAGGCCGTTCGAATTGCCTTGATAGAAACACAAAGAGAGGAAAAACGCTTGCGCGTTTCCTCTGCCAAGTGCCGTCTATCTTGAAATTTTCGAACGTTTCTCTCGACGACCGCTTTGCAGCGCAAATTGTCTATGCGACGGGTCGTTGCCCGTCTATATCCCGTTTAGTTGATGAATGAATTTCCTTTCATTGCTTTGTCGGATTGAAGATTGTCAAATTCGGATAGAGGGCGCGGAAGTCG
>JAFRDB010000147.1 GCA_017404065.1 Clostridia bacterium | reverse complement strand
TTTCAAGCTTCGCTTGAAAAGGTCGGATTGGGGTTTACGACATTAGCGTATGGCTGTAAATCAGCAGTTTTAGCTATAATCTATCTCTGCCGTAGCCCCCAACCCGCCCTTCGGGCACCTGGGATGCCAACCCGAGCCAGGATGCCAGGTCGAGCAGGCGGCTTTGCCGCCGACCAGACAGGTCTCGGAGAGACCGACCTGGGCTGCCCCAAGGCAGGGACTCACTCTGCCGCAAATTTCCGGCGATGCTCCGCTGTCCCTACCTTGGGGCAAGAACTCACTCTGCCGCAAATTTCCGGCGATGCTCCGCTGTCCCTGCCTCGGGGCAAGGACTCACTCTGCCGCAATTCCCCGGCGATGCTGTCGTATCATTCGCTGCAAATTTCGATCTCTATTTCCTTCGGTGCATCCACGGTGGTTTTTATCCTGCCGGAAGCGTCCTTTATATGCTCCACCGTCACTACGCCGTAAGGCGTGGGGTATTTTCCCTTTACACGTTCAATATCCGCAAGACAGGGCTTTATAAGAAGCTTCCTGCAGCCCGGCTCCAATACTCTTATGCCGAGTGCATATCTTGTCAAGAACCAGGTCGGGCCGCTCGCCCAGCCGTGGCAAAGGCTGTGGCGGAACTGCTTGTAGCAGAACTTACCGTAATCGCCGTGGATGTCGATCTTGCCCTCCGGCACCGGCTCATCTATCGGCGCGGCGTTCTCCGTCCATGACAGGTCAAAGTCCTCCCAGAAGGTCGTTGCGCCGAAATCGAGCATCGCGCCCCAATATTTGCGTATTATCTCCAGTGCGCCTTCCATGTCGCCCGCTTCCGCTCTCGCCTCCAGGACATAGCCGCCTAAAAATGTGGAAAGTCCGTCGAGCGGGTCCTTGGAAAGGACGGTTTTGTTGATCTCCTCCGCCGGCACAAGCCCCGAAATCGCAACAAGCGCCGCGACCTGCTTGTTGCCGTCGTATTTTAATCTGCTCTTGTCTATTCTGTTATATGCCTCTTTGCACTTCTCAGCAAGCGGCGCATTATCCAATATCCCTGCAAGCTCCGCGCCGTTTCTGAGCGCAAGCGCAAAGATCGCGATAACGCCCGTTTCCGCATACAGTGTGTCCTTGGAGCTCCAGTCCGCGAACAAATTACCGTTATGCGCGAAATCTCCGTCCTCATCTATGAGCAGAACCGTTCTTTCAAGAAGGTTAAATAAGTAGTCCTTATTTTCTTCAAGATAAGCCCTGTCACCGGTACGGAAATACCAATCGCGCTGTATCGTTATCCACCACATACTGTAGCTGAGATGTCCGTTCATCCACTCCGTATACGGCGTTATGTTCCGCACAAGGTCCAGGCTTTTCGGAACGCATTTGTTACCGCCGAAAACACTGTATATCGAGAGCATTTCCGGATGTATGTCACCTATCCAGACCATTCTGTCTCTTTTTATCCCGTCCCAGAGATATTCCTGCATATTAAGATGGATAGTATACGCGCCCACTTTCCAGATATCCTCAAGGCGTTTGTCACTGCATGTAAATTCGCCTATGTACGGTATATCGCGGTATTCAAACACCGCCTTTACCGAAAGGACCTCGATACCCGCATCACACGCCTCCAGCTTCACAAACCTGAAGCCGGTCTGACCGAGCCTGAAGGTTGACATAAAGCCGTATTCTCTTGTGATGTCGCGCATACTGTGGTCGTTTCTGAAATTTTTTTCGCCGCGCGCGCTCATCGCCTCCGAAACGCTTTCTCCGAATACTGCTCTTATTGACGGGTTCGGGCTTTTTCTTTCCTCGCCCTCTTCCTCCTTGAGATAGCGCACCGTGACGTCTATCCCGCCGGAAAGCTCCGTGCCGAAATCGAAAAGTATATATCCGCCCCTGTAGAGAACGGCACACTCCGGCTCACCGCCGCGGATAGCCTGCGAGGGCAGGTCCTTTAAAAGCACCTCCGCGTTTGTTACGTTACCTGAAGCGATTATTCTTACAGGCAAAATATGCCTAACGGAAAGCTCGCTTTGCTGTTTGCTGAATCTCATATCTTTTATCATGTTTATAATCACGAACTCCTTTCTCAAAACCGCCCTCATGTTGCGATAACTTCTTCCTCTATAGCCGTTTTTCTGTACTAAAGATAAGGTGTACGCCAAGCGTACACCTCAGCGTGTAGACAAAACTGTCTGCACGCTGGCAGACTGCCGAAAATCGAGACAGATTTTGCGAAAATGAACTCGTCGGCGTACGTTGGTACGGTAGAGTTTATTTTCACAAAAAGCGCATAACGCCGCTGCTTTGTTATGGAACAGCAGCGTTAATATATGCTAATATGATGTTTTATTTGTCAGATATTATAAATATGCTTTTGCGCGGTCTGACCGATTTGTCGACAGTCTGAGGTGTACGCCAAGCGTACACCTGCCTATATTGATTTTATCATTTTTACGAATGATTTAAAATATGATTATCTTTTCTTTTTAGATGATAATTTTTCCAACAAAAAAAAACAAAAAAAAATAACTTAATATAATACAACGGGAGTGGGGGTGTAAAAAAACTCGGTTTTTTTACACCCCCTGCGTTTAGGGGATAGGAAAAAAAGATTCAGAACGGACGAAACGAATCAAAGCGTAGCTTTGAGAACCCGAAGGCGTACGTTGGTACGTCATTGTCAGTAGATTTGCTTTGCAAATCCGGCGCAAGCGCCGCCCGACTTCTTTCGGGTACACGGTGAGTTTCGTTCGTAGCAAAAAGGTGTTTGTTTATCAGAAAAAACGAATAAAAATGAGTTTTTTCTTCTTTGAAAATCGAAATCCACGCTTTTAGCTTTATTATTGATTATTTTCTTCACCTTTTTGCGGTCTGGACTTTTTTTACATCCCCGGTTACTTAAAACTCTACCGTTATCTCCTGCATCAGAGTATCCCTTGAGTTGCCGCCGACAAATATGCGAAACAGCCCATCCTCCAATACATACTTTCCGTTGTTATCGTAAAAGCCCATATCCTGCTTTTTGAGAGAGAAACTTACCTTTTTCTCTTCTCCCGCCTTCAGGGTGATCCGCTTATAGCCTTTCAGCTCCTTCACCGGACGGACAAGGCTTGCCGCCACATCCCGGATATAGAGCTGCGCGACCTCAGTTCCGTTGGCGCTGCCGATATTTTTGAGCATGACCGACATCTCAAGCTGATCTGCCTTTTCGTCAACACATAAATCGGAATATTTAAACTCGGTGTAGCTTAGCCCGTAGCCAAACGGATACAGGATAAAGGTCTCCTCATCGATATACTTCGATGAAAACCTGCTCATGCCCGCCGGTCTGCCGGTGTTCGGATGGTTGTAATATACCGGACACTGACCGTTCACCATCGGGAATGACGATGCCAGCCTTCCGCTCGGGGCAACATCGCCGAGCAGGACATCCGCCACGGCGTTACCCATTTGTATTCCGAGCTGCCATGCCTCAACGATAGCCGGTATTTTTTCGCTTTCCCATTTCAGCGCAAGCGGCCTGCCGTTCATCAGAACGGCTACAACCGGCTTGCCGGTCTCAAGAAGCCTTTCGAGCATCTCCCTTTGCCTGCCCGGCAGTGTGATATCCGCCTTTGAGGATGCCTCGCCGGACATATCCCTGGTTTCTCCCACAACGGCAACGATAACATCACCGTATTCAAGAGCGGAGGATAATTCATCCTCGTTCATCTCGCCCTCCGGACCGCAGCACGGGAAGTATTGCACCTTAGCGCCCGCATTTTTAAATCCGTCAAGGACAGACACGCAGTCTCTTTTTTTCCAGCCCATCGCCCACGAGCCGACGATCTCCTCCGCGTTGCCCGCAAGCGATCCCACAAGACAGATCTTCTGCGTCCTATTAAGCGGGAGGACAGAGTTTTCGTTTTTCAAAAGCACAATGGATTCCTGCGCGGCCTTCCGCGCAAGCGCTATATGTTCAGCCGGAAGTCCTTTTTCATAAGACTCTATAACCTCCTCCGGCACGTATGGATGCTCGAACAAACCGAGCCATACCTTTACGCTAAGTATGCGGCGCACCGCATCATCGATCGCCGAGAGCGAAACCGCTCCGCTTTCCACCGCCGATTTAAGCTCCTTACTGTAAAGATGCGAACCCATATCCATATCAAGGCCGGCGTTTACCGACTTTATGACCGCATCGGCGCTGTCTTCGGCATAGCCATGAACGATACATTCCTTTATCCCGTTCGCATCACTTACCGCAAATCCGCCAAGAGCAAGCTCGTCCTTTAAAATGTCGCGGAGCGTATAGCTGTTTGCGGTACACGGAACACCGTTCAGGTCGTTAAAGGAAGCCATAGCCGATGCCGCTCCCTCCGCCATTGCCGCGCGGAACGGCGGAAGATAAACATTATAGAGCTGTGAAACTGCCATCGATGTGGTATTATAATCTCTGCCGCCCTCGCACGCGCCGTAGGCAACATAGTGCTTTGTGCATGCCGCTACGTAGTTTTGCGTGTCGGAACGGTCATTTTGCAGACCGCGTATCTTTCTTTCGGCAAATCGGCTTGCAAGATACGGGTCCTCGCCCGGTCCCTCCGAAACACGTCCCCATCTTGCATCCCTTGCAACATCTATCATCGGCGCGAAATCCCACATAACGCCATAAGCCCTGGATTCCTTTGCCGCCATGCGCGCCGTTTCCTCGAACAGCTCATCGTCAAAGGAGCCGGCCTCAGCAAGCGCAATAGGATATACGGTCCGCATACCGTGAATAACGTCATAGCCAAAGATCAGCGGGATTTTGAGCCGGCTTTCCTCTACGGCTATCCGCTGCGTCTCGTTGGCTCTTCGGGGGTCGGACGCGATGATCGCGCCCAACCTCCCTTCGCGGACCTCGTCCTCGTGATAATCACAATCGGTGTTGTCCATCATTTCCTCGATCTCTTCACGGGTAAGCCGTCCGTCCTTTGCCATCTTGCGTATCTCCGCAAGCGGTATGCCGAAAGCACCGAGAATGGAGGTGGATTCCAGATTCATCTGACCGATCTTTTCATCAAGCGTCATTTCCTTCAGCAGGCTATCTACCTTTTCCTTCTGCTTTTCCGTAAGTGTCATAATGACCTCCCAAACATTCCTTCCGATCCTGTTTTTTCTATATCCGTATATTCAAATTATTTCTCACAATAGTGGATATAAGCGTTGTCGATCTCGCCGGTGGTTTCGTTCATCTCCATGACCGTTCCGCCGAGGATAGGCGTACCCATCGATGTTTCGATCGCGATAAAGCCGATGATCTTGCCGTCTGCGGCTCTGAAGTTTATTCTGTCATATTCGCCTATCTTCTGTCCGAACTGGAAGCGTACCCCATCATCTACGACGCTTGCGCTGTTACAATGCTCATGTCCTACAAGAATGGAATCCGCGCCGAGCGCCTTCATTCCGTTAAATACCGAGCGATCCTCATCCCACGGGGTCTTGAGGCTTCTGCCTATATATCCGAAGTCGGTCGGTCTCTTGTCCTCGCGCTCGTCAATGTTAAGCGGGTTAACAAGGTTTTTGTTTTCGTCCACCTCGCCGCCGTTTACAAAGCCGTATGTATTGTAGAACGCATCAGCAAATGCCGCAAGCTGGATATGGAATGCAAAGGTGTATCTCATGCCCGGGAAATCGGCGTTGATCTTCTCCGCCGCGCGGGTATACCATGCGATCTGGTCTTCACCGAATCCTTTTTCCTTCTTTGAATGTCCGTTCGCGAAGCTTGCATCACTCATAACGGCGCAGCCGTTACTGTCAAGCATGAATACAACACGCTTTAGCTCGCCGCCCTGAACTATTCCTATGCTGTAATTGCCGTTACCTGTGAGTGTTCTCTGCTTGAACAGACAGTTATCGCAGCTTTCAAGGTAGCTGCACTGCCAATCAACGCCCATGTTGCTTTCATTATCGTGGTTACCGAAGACGGGCGCCCACGGAATATCAAATCCGTCCATGAAGTCGGCAAATCTCTTGAACGATGTGCCGAGATCATCATATCCTCCGTATACCAGGTCGCCTGTGGCAAGTATCAGGTCGGGCTTAACATCCTCTATCAGGTTTCTGAGGTCATTGAACAGCAGCTTATTCATATTGGCAGGCTGCCAGAAATCTCTCTTTTGCTGTGAATATGCTACTCCCTCACGAACCTGAGTCGAATCTATGATCTGCGGGTCTGTTATCTGGAGTATTACCGGAGATCTTCCGCTTTCTACCTCGACAACAAAGTCAACATAGTCTTTGTACTCCTCCGAGGTGTGATCCTTCCTTATATAATCCTTCTTATCCGTAAGCGGTGACAGAGTGTTCAAACCGTCCCAAAGGAGTACGGACATCTTGTCTACCGCTTCCATATCCATACCGGACGGCACCGTAAATGCCTTATCGGCAGCTCCGGTATAGCCCGCTGCAGCAGTGCCGTTTACCGATTGCATATCAACGAATCTTTCGCCGTTATAATATGCCAGTACTAAGGTATAAGGCATAGCTTTATCCGTATCGTTCGCAATATTCACCTTAACATTTACCGTTGAACCCGGTGTTACTGCGGAAAGTGACCTCAAGGGCGCATTGTTTACGGTTACTGTACCTATATCAATGGGCTTCTCGTCAACAGGACAGTATTCCAGCTTGATATCATCCATCAAAACGGAGGAGCCGCCGTTGACCTTGAACATTATGCCCCTAACGGCAAACGGTGCTGCGCTGCCTGAAATGACTCTGTTTGCGACCTCGTTCCCGTCAAGATCCTCTACCCTGGTCGTTACGGTATGTCCCACAACATCATACGACTGCTCAACATTATACCATTCAGAAGCTTCAAGGTCTACATATTCTCCGGCATTATTTATAACTGCCGGCGAGCCTGAATTATTTACTATTTTGAAGTATGCAAACTCATCGCTTGTAATGTCATCACTTACACTTGCGATAGTATTCACCGTAACGTCATTTACAACGGTTTCCGGCTTTATCTTGAAGCTCGTTTTGAGCATACCGCGTAAAGGCTCTGTTGAGAGGCTTAGCAGCGGGTCATAAGGCGGCATATAAACAAGGCCTGAGCCTGTGCCTCCGAGCCTTACTACCTGACTGTTAAGATCGGGATCCGTCTCAAAGCTGTAGCTGCTGCCTACATTGCTATGGAATCTCCAGGGTGTGTAGCCCTCAAAATAGCTGTCGCCTTGAACATCCTCAGCCGAGCCTCCGGTCGTCATACCGACTGCCGCAGAATAGCTGTCACCTGTGAATGTATCAAAGGTTTCGTTATAGATCGTCTTGTCCTCTGCTGCCTTTTCTATTGAAACGTTATCAACATATACATAGTACGCAGCGCTGTATCCCAACGCCGAGAACTTTAAGAATCCGATCGTCTCATCCGCGGCAAAGCTTATCGGGCTTCTGCGGGCTATAAGCTTTCCCGTTTCCTTGTTATACAGCTCTACCGAATAATAATGGGCGTCGCAATTCAATTTGGTTTTGACTGTATACCAGATCACGCCGCCGGCATCCTTTGCCTTTAACGTGCCCTGTGTTACGCCGCCGCTCTGAAGCTTAGAGTAGTCACGGTATCCGAGATAGAACCTCTGTCCGTATCCCGCTATGATATTATGCTGCGCGGTTTTTTCCGTCGCCGAGCTGTCACCGGTGTTCAGGGTGAATGCAAACTGAGTTTGATTGCTGACCAGCGCAGGCTGAAAATCAAAGCTTATTTCCCAGCAGCCGGTCGCCGCTCCGCCCGGCTCAACGCCCGGGAAGGTCTTGCCGTAGCCGTAGTACGGAACATCGGAATTATCCGCATTGCTCATTTGACCTGCCGAAACGACCTGCAGACACTTTTCGCCGCCTTTTGTTGTTGTTCTTGCAAGCGTGTAGTTATAGGTCGAATAAGGCGCGACTGCGCTGACATTATCATAGAGCGTGTCCCGATCCGCCATATACCAGCCATAGTCCTTTAAGTTAAGCAAGGTTTTCTGGAAATTTAAGCTATCAATTCCTTCAAAGTCCTCGATATACGCATCGGCAGTATTCGTCGTCGCGGCTAATGCCGTGTTGACCGATACCGCAGCCGTACTCGTCAAGAGCAGATTGAATGCGGCTGCCATGCTAATGATCCTACGTAATTTCATTAAAATACCTCCTTTTAAAATAAAAATACGAATATTTATATGTAGTTATTATATCATATATAATATATAAATTACAAGGTTGTTTATTTTCCCATAAAGGTGGATAAATTTAACAAGCCCCGCTGCTCCTGCCGCAAATCATCGGCACTACTCTGCTGTCCTTGCCCTCGGGGATTAGGGTGTCAAAAGGTCAGGTTTCAAAAGACTGTAGTCTTTTTGCACAATAAGTGGTAATGCTCCGCTGTCCCTGCCTTGGGGCAGGGTGCCCGAAGGGCGGGTTGGGGGCTACGGCAGAGATAGATTATAGCTAAAACTGCTGATTTACAGCCATACGCTAATGTCGTAAACCCCAATCCGACCTTTTCAAGCGAAGCTTGAAAAGCCCACCTTGCCCCAGGGCAAGGACTCACGCTACCGCAGCTATAGCTTTTTGTACAATATGACGAAGCACATAAAAAAACATACCTTTTGACACCCTAATCCCCCAGGGCAAGGACAGCGGAGCATCGCCAAAAGAATGCACAAGGACAGGCTGCGCCGCCCACTAATCCCTCCCCGATAAACTGAAATTTATCTTACAATTCCGGCAGCGCTCATCAAGCTTCCGTCCCTAAACCCACTAAACGAGCAATTTCTTATAAAGCAAAACAAAACCCGCATAGCATTCTATACGGGTCTTGATATTTGATTCTTTGAGAAAAATTATAATGTTGTATTTCACCTGACGCTTCAGATACAAATATCTTCAGCGTCTGTCAACGTTTCCGTTTTTCAGGCTTATGCACCCATATCAAGGACTATAGTATTGCCCTCTACGTACTGCGATGACTCCTGAACTGCCTCATCGATTGTCTTCGTTCCCGTAGGATCGTCGCCTGATACAGTTACAACATTCTCCACCTCAAACATGGAGATATTCATAATCGGATTTTCAAATTTCATTTTCATCTACCTCCTGTTATCAGTTTATAGTAATCGAGTTAACACTCGATACGCCCTTAACAACTATACCGATCAGTGCATCTCCACTGATGGTGCCAAATTCGAAATCTGCGCCGTTTGTAAATTCCTTTGTATTTCCTTCAGCATTTACAGTGATCTTGATGATCTCGGTAATACCGGTAACTGTGTTCTTAATAACTACAGCATTTCCGTCAGTTCCTGTAACCGCTTCCGCATTTGCTAAATCAAATGAATATGATGTCGGTGCCGCTGTCGGTGCCGCTGTCGGTGCCGCTGTCGGTGCCGCTGTCGGTGCCTCTGTCGGTGCCTCTGTCGGTGCCTCTGTCGGTGCCGGAGCGTCAGGTACTGTGTATGATACTGTGATGTTATTGAACATCATCTGAGCACCTGCTGTTTTTGTAAATGCTTCTACATAGGTAAGATTACCTATATCCGTTGCAACACCGGTTTGTGAAATCTTGTTAGAGCCTTGACTGATCTCATAGTCATACGTACCTGCGGCTTTGTTAAATCTTACCTTTGCATGAAGGATCTTTCCGAAGAAACCGGAACCAAGGCTCTTGCTTTGGCCTGATGTTTTATCATAAGCTTTGAGGCTTGAACCGTCAACAGAACCAAAGTACATAGCAAGACCGCCTGTTTTAAAGTTGCCGGAACCATCCGCGATCGTGGTTCTTTGTGCCGCATCACCAAAGCTGAATACAACTACGTTGCCTGAGTATGTAGCCGCATCAAATTCTACGGTTACCGATGTAGCATCAGCAATATCCGTCAATTCGCGTAAGTCTGCCCTAAGAGCAGCATACGTTACACCTGTCTTTGCTGTAGCAATACCGCTGCTGTTATAGCTTGCGATGTTGTAACCGTTGCTAGCTCCTAATGTCACGCTCTCATTGTAGTCAGTAGCGCTTGCCGTAACAGCCATGGCTGCTAATGTGGTTGCAGCGATAGCGAGTGCACTAACGCTGCTTATGAATTTTTTGTAATTCATAAAAATTCCTCCTTTAATTAAAATTTGTATCTTTATTATAACACTATTTATTTTAAATTTAAATATGATTATTTTGCCTAATTAGGTGAGTAATTTTCCTAATGGCTTTGGTTGATATGTCGAAAAAGCGGGGTTTATTCATATAAATTTCAGTTTGTCGGACTCCCTCCGTCAGCCCTTACGGGCTGCCACCTCCCTCAAGAGGGAGGCAAGAATTGTGGTACACCGATACTTGACCCCCTCTTGAGGGGGTCGGCGCAATAGCGCCGGGGGGAGTTGACACTCCCCGATAAACTGAAATTCCCCGGCAAAACCGTTTATTTTTTTATCGTTTCGGCTTCGCACATCGGGTACATATTTCCGTTCCACCACATTATCTTTATCTCTGTATTCTCTGTGGCATTGTCAAACCCGACCTCGACCGTCTCCGATGCCGGATATTGCCTGATCTCGATCATCCTCCCGTCAGCGCTATACATTGCCGCATTTACATCTCCCGTGATCTCATCGCCGGAAAGGGTCACTGTAAGAGTTTCGGGGTCTACCGTCATTGTGTTTTCCTTGTGGGCGCTTTCGCGGCTGAAGCTTAAAACTCCGTCTACATAATACCATGTGGACAGATCACTTGCTGCCAGCTTCGTGGCTTTTGCCATATTGGTGATACCGATATTAAGCCCGCTTACGACCTCATCCTTGAGCTGATCCACCGTTACCATGTTGTTGTGTGAGCTTGGGATGTATTCTTCACCGATATAGTAGTTGCTGCGGTCTACCGAGCCCTCTGTCCTGACCGCAATTTCCGTGGCTTTACCCGATGTCGCCTTAAGTGTTCCCGAGAAGAAGCAGTTAGCGATCGAGCCGTAGTTTACCGGTGTGATACCGCCCGGATTTTCGCCTTCTATGTATGCGTTTGTCCAGCAGTTTACGACCCTTCCGCCCTCCTTGACGGATGTACAAATACCGCCCGCGCCGGATGTATTCTTAACGCTTCCCGTTACGCCGAGATTTATTATCGTTCCTGTTAAGTATGGGAACAGGCATCTGTCCGCATCGGAGGTGATATCGATATTTATCGTATGCCCCTTTGCGTCATAGAAGCCCGCGAAGGTCTCGCTGCTGCCAACGCCCGTATAGCCTTCAAGACCGGACAGATCAATGTCTTTCGTCTGTCTGAAATAAATACCCGAATAATCATTGCCCTCGATCATACCGTCGGAAAGCGCTTTGAAGTCCTCCGCCGATGCAATAGGATACGGACGGGCACGTGTGCCGTCAGGCTCCGAAATCGTGTTTTCGCCGACGGTTATCGTTGCGATAGCAGCCATACCGCCATCCTGATGGGATTTTGCCATGACATCGAAGGTTTTTGCGGTCTCGTTCTTATCGACTACGAGGAAGCCGTCGGAGGCAACGGTCGTTCCCGCCGAAACTTCACCCTCTATCGACCATACGACCTCAAGCGAGGGATTGTACTGACCCGTTACCTTTGCCGTGAGCAAAAGCCCGTCGCCCTTATCCACGACCGCGCTGCTCGGCGTTACCGTTACACTGTCAACGACCGGCAGCGGGATATACTGCTCCGGATAGCCGTATTCATTCGTCCAGTAAACCATAATATTTGAGTCGCTGTAACCAAGCTTCTTTGCAAGTCCCTTGCGGTTATCGTTGAGTCTTTTTGCCGCAAGTGTTTTTGCCTGTTCCTCGGTCAAACGTATAACTCCTTGACCGTCAAATTCATTTGCGCCTAAACTCTTTAAGAAGAAGCACTCCTGGAATTCATAAGCATAATCGCCCCTGTTTGAAGCGATAGGGATCTTTCCTTTGCTGCCTGTTAATGATCCGCAGAAGGAGCAGTTTCCGATATATCCCATATTATATGCGGCAAGACCCGCGGCATACGCAGCCTGAACATTAGCATTGGAGTAGCAGTTGGCTATTTTAGCGCCTACACCTACATAATATGCCATTCCCGTTGCATAGCCGTTTTCTTTCGTGGATGTGATGTTTCCTTCTATACCCACGTTCATAAGAACGCCGCCGTTATAGGTGCCGTCACCCTGCTCGATGCCGGCCAGCTTCGGGAAAACAGCAGCATCCTGATCCGTTGTTATATCGACCTTTATCTTGTTTCCGTGTCCGTCATATACGCCCTTAAAAACAGCGGTTTCACTGCAGAGAGCGCCTTGATACTCGGGGATGCCTGTGAGGTCTATGTCCGCCATCTGGCGTACGAATTTACCTCTGTATTGATTTCCGTTGTTCAGGTTACCTGTAAATTCCATGAAATCGTATGCGTCGTCAAGTATATACGGATCGGAGGCAGAGCCTTTTCCTGTTATTCCGTCACCCGCATCCGCTTCCGAAACATGGTTCCAGTCCTCTTCCTCTATAATTTCGGCAGGGACATAGAATTTGTTGCCGACATAGACCGATGTCCTGCCGTCTGTAGGTATCCTTACGCCGTCCTTATAGTATTCGTCCTGATTTGCGTATATGTATTTATCACCGTTATTGAAGGTGAATTTTCTTGTAAGCGCACTGTATTTTCCTATATTTGTCACGTCTACAAAAAGCTCGTCCGATAAAGCGTTAAGGTCAACGCCGATGAGGTCGGCGCACCAGGGCGCAATAGCGGTATTATCGATTATGTAATCCTCGCGTGTGCTCGGAGTGTCTCCGAGGACAGGGCTCATGCCCTCTACCGTGGACACGCCCTCGGGAACATAGATCCATACCGGAACATTGTCGCCTGTGTGGCTGAATGAATCCCAGGTAAGATCTGCCGGCTTTATACCCTCACATACTTCTGCGACTGCAGCTGTTGGGTCTTCCGGTATATGGAGTCCGCCCGTGTTATGGTCGGGAGAACCGACTACGACCGTGTCCGTGCGTCCCTTTGCAAAATCCAATGCGGTTTTGAATGCCGCGTCAAAAGCGAGGTATTCGCTTGTTGATGTACGGGCATCGTTGCTGTGTCCGCCCGTATCGACCTTGCCGCCCTCGACCATAAGGAAGAAGCCGTCCGGGTCTCCTGAAAGAGCCGTTATCGCGCCGGCTGTCATTTCCGCCAGCGTCGGCTGTGTTGGGCCGAGATCTACGTCATAAGGATAGGTCGTTTCGGCAACGTTTCCCCAGATCCTGTCGCCGGGTTTAACATTTAACATATCCTCTTTGGTCTCAACAATGGTATAGCCGTTGTCTATGGCATTTTGTATGGTAGCATATTGAGATACCATTCCGTAGCCTACACCGAGAACGACCTCAAGGTCTTTGTTTTCTATCTGCTGATAAATGTTGAAATCATCGCCTCTGTCTATTGCATGAGCCGTGAATGCAGCCGGTGTCGCGTGCGACCAATGATATGTAGAAATAATTCCCGTTGCCTTGCCTACGGATTCGGCAGCCTCAACAAGATTTGCCTTCGGCACCGTTTTTTTGTCGATACCGACATAACCGTTAATGGTCTTATAGCCCGATGACAAAGCCGTTCCCGCCGCCGCAGAGTCTGTAACGGTGCTTGATGCGGACTTGGTCGTAACACTTCCCGCAAGCTGCGCGCGCAGGCTCATGGGGCCTTGCTCGGTAGGAGTTTTGTTCGGGAATTTTTCGGGATTGAATCCGCCCGCTTCCTTTACCAGATTGGCAAAATCATAAAGAGGATATCCGCCTCCGTCAGGAATGAGATAAATTATGTTTTTGATCTGCCCGCTCCCCTCCGCGTGCACCGATACATAGGCGCAAGGGCCTGAGGCCGCAAGCATTGCAACCGATAAAATTGCAGCTAACCGCTTTTTCATTGTCATGAACATCAATTCCTTTCACTTTATTTTTATACTTATATATTATACTTTATATATAATGATCTTTTTCGCATACGCTGCTCTGCTGTGTCCCTACCCTGGGGCAGCCCTGGTCGGTCTCTCCGAGACCTGTCTGGTCGGCGGCAAAGCCGCCTGCTCGACCTGGCATCCTGGCTCGGGTTGGCATCCTATGTGCCGAGCTTGCGAGGCGGGTTGGGGGCTACCACCGCAGCCACACTTACTCACCGTCCCAAGAGGAATACCCTCTACTTCACTCGTGTCGTAGCAACATAATCTATTGTTTCACATACATCAAGAAATCTTGTGTCTATCTCCAGGTTCGAGAATCGCAAAACAAGTATATCGTATCCAGCCATTTTTTCTGTGCGCCGCTCATCATACAGCATATCGCCCTCATCATAATGCTGTGATCCGTCAAGCTCAACCACAAGTCGCGCCTTTGCACAGTAGAAATCAGCTATATAATTGTTTATAACCTGCTGCCTGCGCCAACGATATTTATGATGTGCTAAAAAGTCAAACCACAGATGTCTTTCGTGTCTTGTCATATTCCGGCGCATTTCATTAGCCCTTGAATACAGCTCGCTGTTTTTATCAAAAATTCTGTTCTGCATACGCCGTTACATCCTCCGTAGATGTTACCGCTCGCCGTCCCCCAACCCCGTCACGCTGTCGCGTGCCACCCCTGCCCCAGGGCAGGGACTAGTGTCCTTACCACAAGTTATCGGTGAAGCTCCGCTGTCCTTGCCCCCGGGGCAAGGTGGCGCGGCGACGAAAGGAGCCGTGACGGATTGGGGGCTCCACCGTAGCCTTGCTTACTTGAGTTGGGATTTTCAGCAGCGATAGATTATAACTAAAACCACTGATTTGTCTCGTTCGCTAGTGACGTTAACCCCAACCCCGTCACGCTGTCGCGTGCCACCCCTACCCCAGGGTAGGGACTCGTGTCCTTACCACAAATTCCCGGCGCTGCTCCGCTGTCCCTGCCTTGGGGCAGGGTGCCCGCAGGGCGGGTTGGGGTTGGGGGCTACCACCGCAGCCATTACCTCCTGCCGTTTACGATCTCATCCGCAATCTCATATAGCATTATGCTGCTTTTTTCAAAAAGCGCATCCGGCAGGTTGGCGGGCACGGACGTTTCAAGGGAGAATACGCCGTCAAAGCCGATATCATAAAGAGCGCGCGCAAACGCTTTCCAATCTATTATACCAAAATAAGGCATCAGGTGCAGATCCTTGCCGCATTTGTTATCATGGATATGCAGGACCTTTATTTTATCACCAAGACGCCTCACCTCATCAGATAAGGTTAGATCATCAAACACTGCCACATGGCCGGTATCAAGACAGATCCTGAAGCTCTCATCACCGATCTCATTGACAAGAGCCAGTATCGCAGCCGGTTTTGCCATAGAAAACTTTGCCATCGGCACATTTTCAAGGCAGATCGTAACGCCGTATTCCTTGGCAGTGACAAGCAGCTCCTTCATAAACCGGAGGTTTATATCCCAAGTTCCCTTCTCGTTACCCGTGAGCATATCATCTGCCCCACACGGCATCAGGGGATGGATCACCCAGTTTTTACAGCCGAGCAGCGACGCTGCACGGATCGATCTTTTCATTTTATCCATCCGCTCCGCCCGATCCTCGGACGTTACGTCTCTCGGGGGAGACCTCCACGGGCCGTGAGCCTGGTATATTTCAATGCCGGCTTCATCGGCTAACGATCTTTCACGAAGCAAAAGCTTATCCGATTCCGGGGATGTATAGAGCGCCGTATCGGTATTTGCCATGTTGAAATCAACACAAGAGAACCCGTGCTCTTTCAGCTTTATGTATTTCTTATCGCCGTACCGAGAGTAGCCGCTATTAAAGATGTTGAATTCTATGCCTATTCTCATTTAAAGGAGAAAATCGCCTACTCCCTTTTCACCATATACCGATTTCCAGTCACGCTCAAACCCTTCTATCGCGTTATCGGTCATGGGATGAGAGATCGCTTGCCTGAACAGCTCCGGTGATATCGTCGCGCAATGTGCGCCCGCAAGCGCAGTCTCCGAAATTTGCTTTACGTTCTTAAAGCTTGCCGCAAGAACCTTGCAGTCAAGCGAATAGATATCAAACAGCTCCGCTATCTCCGCAACTGTCCCTACTCCGTCCGCATTTATATTGTCAAGTCTGTTTACGTATGGAGCTACAAAATCCGCGCCGGCACGCGCCGCTATGAGTGCCTGCTGTGAGGTGAATATCGCGGTCATGGTTACGCCTATACCCTCCGCTTTTATCATTGACGCCGCTTTAAGACCCTCTTCATTGATGGGTATCTTCACATAAAACTGACCGCCAACTGCTTTTTTCAGTCCTCTTGCTTCTTCCAGGATGTCCTCCGCAGTCTTTGCCGTTGTCTGAACATGGAGCGCCGCATCCTCGCCTATTATGGAGCGTATTTTTTTGATAAGCGGAAGAAAATCCGTCTTTTCCTTTGAAACAAGAGTCGGATTTGTCGTTACTCCCTCTATCGGATAAAACTCCGATATGTGTTCGATAGCTTTGATATTACCGCTGTCTATAAGATATTTCATAGCGCAACAATTCCTTTCATTTTTATTTTAGTTATTATAGCACATATATTTTCTCTTGTCAAGAGAAAATAAAGTGTTGACAAACAATCGAAAGCGCTGTATAACATTTACAAAAGCAAACGAAAGCTCTTGTTGTTTGCTTTTGTGTCCGGATAGGTTTTCTTACCGTCGTCTTTCTATGCCGTTTTCTTTATAATACCTATCCTTTTCCGCATACATATCCGCGTCAGACAAATGCTCAAGGTCATCTATTGTCGCTTTAGGATTATCCCTCAGCGCAGCAAAGCCGACCGACATCGATAACCTGTCTATATATACTCCTTTCCATTCGGCTGACATATCCTTTAATTTACGGCGCATCTCCTCGGGTTCGCTCAAATGAGCAATAACCATAAACTCGTCTCCGCCGACTCTGTAGACCTTTCCCGCCCCTTTAAACAAGGAAACAATACATTCCGCCGCTCCCTTGATAAGCTCATCTCCCGCGGCGTGACCTTTTGTATCGTTTACGACCTTTAAGCCGTTCACATCAATGGAGAACAGAACAAAACCATCATCAAGACCGCTGCTTCTGTATCCTGCGAGATCCTCCTCATAGCATCTGCGGTTATAAAGTCCTGTCATTTCATCGGTCCTTGATATTTCTACCAGATGTTCCTCCCGCTTCTTTTCCTCGTTAATGTTTCTCGTAACATATATCACGATATTCGGGATGCCGTCAAGCGTGGAGTCAACGGTTATGTATTGCGCACGGAACCAGCCGGACACGGAATCGAGAAAATCGGCACTTATGATCTTCCTCTGTGACAGCCTTGTCCGCACGGTTTTGATATTTGTAAACGCAAGAAACTCTTCAAGCTGATCGGCAGCGACAGTTTCTTTCAGCCTCTGGACCATAAGCGTATGCGTCTGTTTTTTCATATCTATTTTATGCTTCTCCTGCTTTTCACTTCTGAGCGAGGTCTCGGTACTGTCTGTAAAGTCCAGAAGATTTACATTATCATATATCTCCGCCATAGAATAGAGAATACTCATCTTCTCCTTCAAGGTCGCTTCGTGTTCGTTTATGACACGGTATTGATTGAACAATTCTTTAAAGTAGTGTGTTGTCAGACTTACGATTATCAGTCCGGACGAGAACATTATTATTGTTTCGATCGTGAGGCCGCTTATTGTGTCTATAAAATAAACAAACGGGGTATCGTAATTCAGTCCTATCTCTGCGTAATAGGGCGCAACCATCCACGTTGTGATAAACATAAGCACATAATTGAGCGCCGAAGCGTAATAGTAGATACGCTTATCGCAATAAAGCAGACTCAGCATCGGCACCAGAAACCATGTAATGTAAATTCTGATATGAGAAAATGACATATAAACAAGCAGCAGCTCCAAAGCCGTGATCGCAAATATACTGTTGATCAAAGAACCCGGGAATTTCTTCCTGAGCAGAAGGTGTATGGCAGATAACGCTATAATCGCCACTGTGATCCAGATACAGGTGCTGTACGTAACGCTATGGAATATCCCCGCTGCGACTCCGGCATATAAAGCCGGTCCTGTTGCAACGAATACCCACAAAACCATGTTTAAATAGTAATTTACTCTTTTTCTGTTGTTTACAATAAAATCGCCGTATTTGTTTACGGTATTAATATTTTTATCCATTTGTATATCCCTTTTTATGAACAAAACAAACCGAAGCTTACCAAACAGAGAATTTCACAAATCCTTATATTCTTAATAAAAACATTATAACAATATTTTATTAATATGTCAAGAGAAAAAATAAAGTATTGACAAACAAAAAATAAAGTATTGACAAATAAAAGAAAGTGGTATATAATATTTTCAAAAGCAAACGAAAGGAATTTGTTTATGTATAAGGACTTTAAAATCAAACCGCCGTTTTTTGAGATCGGCCCGAAGGCATTTCTTTACGGAGACGCTATGCTTAAACTTGCCAAGGTCATAGACAAGACGGCGATGAAATACGATCTTGATGTTATCGTAACACCCCAGTATACCGATATTTCGCTGCTTGCAAATAACACCGAGCGCATCCTCGTTTTTGCCCAGCACATGGACTATCTCACGCCGGGCAGAGGTCTCGGCTCGGTGCTTCCCGAAGCAGTCAAGGCGGCGGGCGCGAAGGGCGTTATGCTCAACCATGCCGAGAAGAAGCTTACGCTTGACGTTGTCGAAAAGACGATAAAGCGCGCAGATGAGGTAGGGCTTGCCACTATCGTTTGCGCGGATACAGTCGAGGAGCTGTGCGCCTTAGCCAAAATGTCACCTAATCTTCTGGTTGCAGAGCCGACAGAGCTTATAGGCACAGGTCAGACAAGTGACGCGAACTATGTGACAGAGACGATAAAGCGCGTACATGAAATAAATCCGGATATAATGGTATTGCAGGGCGCGGGCATCTCAAACGGACAGGATGTATATAACACCATAAAGCTCGGCGCACAGGCAACGGGTACGACCAGCGGTATAATGAAATCCGACAGACCTTATGAGATGGTAGAGGAAATGCTATATAATCTGCGTAAGGCATGGGATGAACTACATTGAGGTCCACGCGAAAAATAAGCGGCGCATAACGCATTTTTACGCCAACTCGCATATCTGTGTATAGCCTCGTTGTTGCAAAAATACGTTCTGCTTGCTTCTTTTCCACGTGGCTGTTTGTGCCGCCTCAAGGTGGCGGAATGGGAGATCATTATGAAAAAACAATCGATCGAATACGCAAAAAATGCATTTATAATAGAAAGCGAATGTATTGCAAAGCTGCTTGAATATTTTGACGAGGCAGAGTTCGGCAAGGCTGTGGAGCTACTTAAGAACGCTCCGAAGATCGCCGCCTCCGGCTGCGGTCACAGCGGGATCTTATGCCGGCATTTTGCACATCTTATGTGCTGCATAGACCGTCCGGCGCGGTTCATCTCCCCCGCCGAGGCCGTACACGGCGCGACAGGCTTTTTAGAAAAGGGCGATGTGATGCTCTTTGCCTCGCGCGGCGGTAAAACAGGCGAGCTTATACCGATACTCGATATCTGTAAAAAGAAGGGCGTTAACGTTATCACGGTCACGGAAAACCTCACATCACCGCTTGCCGCCGGAGCGGATGCGGTACTTAAAATGTTTGTGAACCGCGAAACGGACAAATACAACTGCCAGGGCACGACCTCATCGACCGTGCTTGCGGTAATATTCCATGCGCTTCAGGCAGCGCTTATGGAGGAAACGGACTATAAAAACGAGCAGTTCGCCATCGTCCACCCCGGTGGCGCGGTAGGCGAAAGGCTTAATAATAAAAAACTAACTACAGGAGGAAATTAAAATGGAGTTTAAGGTTTATCAGAAGGAATTGGAGCTTCAGTCAAGAGGTTGGATACCGACGTTTCACGACATCTCAAAGGAGATAAATGAAATAGTAGAGGCATCCGGAGTTAAGAACGGCACTGTAAGCATAGTGTCACATCACACAACCTGCTCGGTAATGGTTCAGGAGTGCTCGCACGATATCGATTCGTTCGATCTTGAGTTCTTACAGCACGATCTTTTGGACATCATGCGCAAGATGATACCTGATTTTGCCGAGGAGCATCAGTACCGTCACCCCGGTCCCATCCACGCTCAGTACGGCAGATATGTTGATGAGCCGGGCGATTATTCGAGCATGAACACAGACGGTCATTTAAGAAGCTGCTTCTTCGGCAGATCCGAAACAATGACGATAAAGGACGGCATCGTTGACGGCGGCAAGTTCGCTCATGTATATTTCATCGACTGGGATCACGTTCTTGCACGCCACAGACAGGTGAACGTTACGGTTATGGGAACAACAGAGGATGTTGGCGACAGAAAGTGGAACAATGGTGAGGTAATAGATACAAGACATAAGTTCACCGACGAGGAGAAGGCTTATGACCTGCATTATGATCTGCAGTTAAAGAGATAATTACTTGTCTTTTAAGCCTTTTGAGGATACAATATAAGAAATAATAAAGGCTTGAGGAGTTGTTAGTTATGGAGCTGTTTGAAAGACGGCAGAAAATAGCGGAGCTGGTAAACAGCAGGGGCAAGGTAAAGGTGACTGAGCTTGCAGAGCTTTTCGGTATATCGGAGGTATCTGTGAGAACCGACCTTGCCGATCTTGAAGCCAAGGGTCTTATCTCGCGCGTTCATGGCGGCGCGGTAAGCTCGTACAAGACCTACTATAACATGGATATGCAGCAGCGCCTCGCGGCAAACCGTGAGAATAAGGATAAGATAGCGGCAAGAGTGGCGCAGATGATAGAGGATAATGATACCGTTATGCTCAATTCCGGCACCACTACCCTGTCAATATTTAGGAAAATACCGCAGAGCCTGAATCTCAGCATCGTCACCAATTCGATCGCTATTGCGCTTGAGGCTGCTGACAATCCGAGCTTCAATGTCGTGCTTTTGGGCGGCTCGATAAATCCGAAATACCAGTTTGTATACGGTGATAATGCCAACGCACAGCTAATGGGTTATCACGCAGATAAGCTCATACTTTCCGTTGACGGAATAACCGCCGAGAACGGGTTTACAACATACTATGACCGCGAGGCTGAGATCGACAGGCTTATGCTTTTAAATTCGGCTACGCGTATAGTTGCCGCCGACAGCAGCAAGCTCGGCAGAACAGCGTTCAAGCATATCGCGCCTATAACGGATGCCGATTATATAATAACAAATTCCGACAGCTCTAAAGATGATGATATTGCGGAATTAAAGGAGTATAATTCTAATATAATAACGGTATGAATGTGAGATAAACTATGAAATATTTACTTGGAGCGGATGTCGGAACAACATCCCTTAAAATGGCTGTATTTAATGAGAAGTCAGAGCCGGTAAGAAGCGTGACCAGGGATTATACCCTTATTGCCGCCGGTGACCGCGTTGAGTTCCCTGCCGAAAGCTATTGGGAGCTTTTCCTCGATGCTTTTAAAGAGGTCAGCGAAGGAATAGAGATCGCAGCGCTTGCGATAGATACGCAGTGCGAAACGATCATCTTTACCGATGAGGACGGCGCCCCGCTTTATAACGCTATCGTATGGCTCGATAACCGTGCCGCGAAGCAGGCGGAAAGCATTACAAAAAGCTTTGGCGAAAGGCGCGTATATGAGATCACCGGTCAGCCGGAGATCACTGCCACATGGCCCGCGTGCAAGCTACTGTGGGTAAAGGAAAACGAACCGGAAGTATTCGCCAAAACACGCAGGATATTCTTGCTTGAGGACTGGCTGATATGGAAGCTTACCGGAAGATTCGTTACAGAGAAGACACTGCAGTCCTCGACTATATATTTCAACATACATACTGAAAAATGGTGGGACGAGATGCTTCAATATATCGGCATCGACAGCTCCGTACTGCCGGAGCTTAAAAACAGCGGCGAAACGGTAGGATACTATAACGGTACCGCCGTTGTTACCGGTGCGATAGATCAGATAGCGGGAGCTATAGGAGCAGGCGTGACGGAAAAAGGCATTATAAGCGAAATGACCGGCACGACAATGGTTATATACGTCCCGACCGACGTTGCACCGCCTTATGCGGCGGACAGCAAAATACCCTGCCATAAATGCTATGACGGCGGCTATTGCCTCCTGTCATGGACGCCTACGGCGGGTATGGCATTAAAATGGTTTAAGACACAATTTTGTGAATCTCTCTCCTTTCAAGAGCTCGACGAGCTCGCCTCGGCGGTCGCGCCGGGCAGTGAGGGGCTGACATTTCTCCCCTACCTGTGCGGCTCGACAATGCCGAAGTATAACCCGGACGCGCGCGGCGCGTTCTTGGGGCTTACGCTTGAGCATACACGCGCACACGCTATAAGAGCGATACTTGAATCGATAGCATGTATGCTGCGGCGCAATCTTGAATATCTCGGCGTAGATTGCAAGGAGATACGCTCAATGGGCGGAGGCGCGTCGAGTCCGCTCTGGTGCCGGATAAAGGCGGATGTTACCGGCAAAAGGATAGTGACGCTTAAAAATAATAATGAAACTGCCTGCCTCGGCTCCGCGATACTTGCCGGAAAGGGCATAGGCTTGTTTGAGAGCGTCAGCGAAACGGCAAAGAAGGCGGTCGCTGTCGCGAAAGCATACGAGCCGGATGGCACGGACTATTCACAGTGTTATAAAAGATTTTGTGATCTGGAGGATAAAAACACATGATTAAAGCTGCATTTGTAGGATTTGGTGAAGTAAACACACCAAAGGAGCTGATTATAAATAAATGCCAAAAGGCAGAGGAAAGCCTTAAAAAAGAAGGGCTTGAGCTTTTATCGGTATATCCCGTAACGGACGATTACGAGGAGAAGGATATTAAAAACGCGCTTGACACGCTGAAGGGACAGGAGTTTGACTGCCTTATAGTATGCATAGCCGGCTGGATACCCACTCATGCGGTAGTGAAGATAACCGAGCAGTACAGACATAAGCCCATGGTATTATGGGGCTTGTGCGGCTGGACAGAGGGCGACAGGCTTGTGACAACTGCCGACCAGGCAGGAACGACTGCGCTGAGAAAAACCTTCTATGATCTTGGGTATACGTTTAAGTATGTATATGACATAATAGGTCTGCCTTCAAATTCAAAGACGGTATATAACTTTGCAAAGGCTGCATCCGCGGCGGCAAGGCTTCGCAGCGCAAAGAGCGGCATGGCGGGTTATCGTGACATGAACCTGTACGGTACACTCTATGACGGCGGCTCGTTAAAGCGCGACATCGGCGCGGAGATAGAGACCTTTGAAATGCTTGAGATAGAGCAGAGGTATCAAAAGATATCGGATGCAGAGAAGCAGGCGGTCATAGACAGCGCTATGAGCAAATGGAACTTCTTAAAGCCCGCTGATCCCGAAAGCATGAAGAAGGCGGCAGGCTATTACCTTGCGGTAAAGGAGATATGTGACGAGCGCGGCTATGACGCGATATCACTTAAGGACGTTGACGGCATGAAAAAGCTGCTCGGGTTCCCGCCCGCGCCGATATTCATGCTGCTTGCGGACGAAGCGGGACTTTGTACGGTTCCCGAAAACGATTCACTCGGAACAATTACTCAGCTGATAGTCAAATACCTCACCGGTCAGTGCGCGTTCTATCTGGAATTCTATGAATTCTTCACCGACCGTGTGCTTGCGGGAGTACCGGACTATGTACCGGCGGAGGTAGTGGACGGTGACGTTACCGTAATGCCCGCAGCATTCGGAGAGCTGAGCGAGGGAATACTGAACGTATCAAAGCTAAAGACCGGAAAGGTCACGATGTGCCGTCTTTGCAACATCGACGGCAAGTATTATATGCACATGGTGACCGGCGACGCTATAACACCGCGCAAGTGGGAGGAGGCAGGCTGGACACAGCCCGCACCGCAGCTGCCCGGGCTTGAGATAAAGCTTGACGACGTAGAGTACTTTGCACAGAACGTGATGTGCCAGCATTACATCATATCCTACGGCGATAATACCGAGGTAATAAAGGCGCTTTGCGATATTTTGCATATTACTATTATATAAATCTCCATATTAAAACGAGGCTGTAAAAAACTCAGTTTTTTACAGCCTCGTTTTTTTACTTTATGAGAAATTGCTCGTTAGGTGGGGTGCAGAGCGGCAGCTTGATGAGCGCTGCCGAAATTGCACGATAAAATTTCAGTTTGTCGGGGAGGGTCAACCCCCCTGACCCCCCAATCTTGGGGGGAAAAGAGTAGTAGTTTCAGGGGGAAACTGCGTTTCCCCCTGAAACCCCCTATGCTCAATACAACTGATATGCAAGCAACTGGTACCGCGCCGGTTTGATGCGCTTTGCGCTTTGGCGTTCGCGGCTGTCTGAGATGCTCAAGGGCTTGGGGAAGTGTGTCTCGCTCATTGCTTAGATGGCTTTTATGTACAGCTGCTATAATGTTAACAAATAACAGAATTGCTTTTAGTACTATAGCGTGAACCGATTATGCCGTGGCTATTTCCGCTGCACATAAAAGGCAAATGCGCATTCGCGAGACACACTTCCCCAAACCTCCCATAAGCATTGCTATGGCTTTAGCTGAACGCGCAGCAAACTGGCTCTGCCGCCCCGAACCCCGCTAAACGAGCAATTTCTTATAAAGTAAAAAAAGCGTTATCCGAGTGTTCGGATAACGCGGTATTTGGCACGCCCGGCGGGACTCGAACCCACGGCTATGGCGTCGGAGGCCATTGCTTTATCCAACTAAACTACGGGCGCATATATTATGCGGAGCCGATCAGCTCCGCATAAATTATATCATCAAATTATTATCTTTTAAAGAAACTGGGTACATCTATATCACTCATGCCGGGTCTTAGTCTTCTGCTGAAGATAGAGTCGTCATCATAATCTGAAACCGATGATGAATATGAAGTAGACGGACGACGTGATGGTGCGCTCGTCCTTGAAGTACTGCCATACGACGACTTTGTTTTCTTCTTCTGCGCCACACCAGCATCAGCATTACGCTTTATGGAGCCGTCAAGACCGGTAGCAATCAGAGTTACCTTTATCTCGTCCTTCATTGTATTATCCATAGCTGAACCGACAATAATATTAGCCTCATCTGAAACCATATCCTTAATTATCGATGATACCTCACCCATGTCTACAAGTGAAAACTCTGTGCCTCCTGTGATGTTGAGCAGAACATTCTCTGCGCCGGCAATGCTTGTTTCGAGAAGCGGTGACTCTATTGCAGCTCTTACAGCATCCTGTGCCGCGTTCTCACCCTTACCGATTCCGATACCCATGTGCGCTACGCCACTATCCTTCATTATTGTCCGAACATCAGCAAAGTCACAGTTAACAATGCCCTTCTGTGTGATTATCTCTATTATACCCTGCACTCCCTGGCGAAGAATATCGTCAGCAAGCTTAAAAGAATCATTTATTGTAACCTTTTTATCAGCTATCTTAAGAAGCAGGTCGTTAGGGATAGTAACTATTGAGTCAACACGCTCAGAAAGATTTGCAATGCCCTCCTCCGCGTTTCTCATTCTCTGCGGACCTTCAAAAGCAAACGGTTTTGTTACTACCGCAACTGTAAGTATGCCCTCTGACTTTGCAGCCTCAGCAATTATCGGTGCAGCGCCTGTTCCTGTTCCGCCGCCCATACCGGCAGTGACGAATACCATGTCAGCGTCCTTAACAATATTCTTTATCTCATCCTTAGTCTCTTCAGCAGCCTGTCTTCCCAGCTCAGGTTTTGCACCTGCACCGAGACCGCCTGTAAGCTTTGCACCAATTTGAAGAACCGTAGGAGCCAACACCTTTGAAAGCTGCTGTGCATCTGTATTAACACAAATAAATTCCGCTCCCGTTACTCCTGCCTCGATCATTCTGTCTACAGCATTGTTACCGCCGCCGCCGACACCTATTACCTTGATCCTGGCGCCTTCTATAACAGTATTTTCCTCTAACCCAATAGGCATTGCACTCATTATATTATCCTCCTTCGTAGTTTACATCCTTAATGGTAAACTGAAAAAACATCTTTCTTAGTAAATATAAACATACACATCTTATTTTACAATGTTTTTGTATAATATTCAATAGTAAAATTACACAAAATTATAGTCAATTTTATGGTTATCTATGAAAGGTTCAATATATCTTTTGAAATCCTCACAAAGCTATGGCGTGTATACAGCTTGTCCGGGCAAGCTCAGATCCATCGTTCCTATTGAATTATCGCTAATTGAACCGGAACCAAGCGATTCTCTGAGCATTCTTAGCTTTCTCGCAAGCTCAAGCCGCGAACCGCATATTACCTCCAGCCGGTTATCATAGTTAAACCGAATATCGGAAAGATCATCCACGCTTATATATGTGACCTTGTCCAAAAGCTTATCCTTTTCAAGAGCTTTTAAGAGTTCTTCAAGAATTTCCTCTCTTTCTGCCGAATCAGTGGTCAGCCTACTATTAAGCGTATAAGACGGTACACCTATACCACTCACGCTTGGCAATATGTCAGTATTATAGTGACCGGAATCATCAATAACGATCAGATCCGGATCTACCACTATAACACTTCCGCCGGAAAGCAAGTACGCTGCCGGACGCGACTCCTCGATAGTTATCGTAAGCGAAGGCGGAATAAGCTTTTTCTTAACAGCCACACCTCTGATCTGAGATATCTCAAGCAGTCTGTTCTCTATCACTCTTCGTCTTAATGAGAAAAGATTGGAACCGATCACATCACCTATCTTTTCCTTGATCGTCTGAAGTTCGACAACGTTATTACCCTCGACACGCACCTCGGTTATATTGAATAAGGGTGTCATAAAGATAAGCACAACACAAAAAACAGTAGCCGCAGCTATAACCGCGGCGGCACGAATACCGGAGCCCCTACGTCTGCGCTTTTTATTCTGGTCTTCGCTTCTGCTCCCGGCTTTTGCCGCGGACACATCACGGCGGGCAAAGGTTTTTTTTCTCGTGCCGCCGCTTACCCGCCGAGTACCAAATCCACCGGTATCATTTACCTGTTTCTTATCCATTTCCTCACCCTGTATATTTACCTACTACACGCTAATTTATCACTCTTTTAATTTTTATACCACATCGGGAGAGCGTCCCCTCTATGTCCTCATATCCGCGATCGATAAATTCTGTGCCGGTTATCTCGGTCCTACCTTCCGCAGCCATAGCTGCAAGCACCAATGCCGCGCCTCCGCGCAACTCCTCAGCACATACGTTTGCACCGCAGAGCGATCTCACTCCACGCACGACCGCGCTTCTGCCTTCGACCTTAATATCCGCGCCCATTCTTACAAGCTCATCCACATGACGGAACCTGTTCTCAAAAATATTTTCAACAAAAACACTCGTTCCGTCTGCAATAGAAGCAAGTGCCATAAACGGTGACTGAGCATCCGTTGGAAATCCCGGATACGGCATTGTTTTTATTATATGTATGCTGCCCGGTCTTCTATGGCATTTTATACATAATCCCGAATGAGACTTCTCTATCCTTCCGCCCATTTCCGCCAAAGCCGATATCACAGCCTGCATGTGTGACGGCACAGCCGCTCTAAGTACAAGCTCGCCGCCTGTCATCATGGCTGCAATAAGGTATGTTTCAGCCACTATCCTATCCGGCATAACGGCATATTCCGCACCATGCAGCAGCGGAACACCTTCTATTGTGACCATGCTTGAGCCGGCACCACGTATCCTTGCACCCATTTTATTGAGAAATCCGGCAAGATCAATTATCTCCGGCTCGCGCGCCGCGTTGGTTATATGAGTTTCACCGTCTGCTCTGACAGCGGCAAGCATAACATTTTCCGTCGCTCCAACACTTGGAAAATCCAGATGTATACTGCACCCCTTAAGTCTTGAGCATTCGCATTTCAAATAGCCGTGATCCTCGCATATAGACGCGCCCATTTTTCTCAGAGCTTTGAGATGAAGGTCTATAGGTCTCAGGCCTATTGGACACCCGCCCGGCATACCGACCTCCGCAGCACCGCACCTCGACAGTATCGCGCCCAGAAATATGATCGAAGATCGCATCTCGCGCATCAGCCGCTCATCAATTCCGCAATCCTTCATACCGGATGCATCGACCTCAATATCTCCTCCGCACCGCTTTATATTGCATCCCAGATCGGTAAGTATCTGCACTGTTTTTTCAACATCTCTCAGCCGCGGACAGTTATGTATAATAGAGCAGCTATCGGTAAGCACTGTAGCCGCAAGAATCGGGAGAACAGCATTCTTTGCACCCTGAACGGTGATCTCTCCCGAAATCGGCACTCCGCCTTCCACCACGATCTTATTCATAATAACACCTCACAAAACACCTGCGGCATACACCCGCAATTATCTCTGAGGTATATTATTCATATACGGAAAATAATGTGACTGCTCTCGTTAGAGTATACCATATTATACTTTTAAAATAAAGATAATATGTCAATTGTAATTAAAATTTAATCTAAGCGTAATTATTTCTCTAATGCGTGTATCTTCTCAATACGTCGCGCATGCCTGCCGCCGAGGAAATCAGCGTTATACCACGAGTCAACTATCATAAATGCAAGCTCCCTGCCCGTCACTCTGCCGCCGAGACAAATTATATTGGCGTCATTATGCTCTTTTGCCATAGTCGCGCTATAAACATCCGAGCATAACGCGGCGCGTATACCGTCGAATTTATTTGCAGAGACAGATATGCCTATTCCCGTACCGCAGATCAGTATCCCCCTCTCCGCCTCGCCGTTTAAAACAGCAAGACAAACAGGCTCGGCGCAGTCGGGGTAATCTACACTTTCCTCACTGTAAGTGCCGTAATCCTTATATTCGATACCATTCTCCTCAAGATGTTTTTTTATATGCTCCTTAAGCTCAAAACCGCCATGATCACTACCAATTGCAAGCATTTATTAATTCTCCTTTGCTTTATATAGTCTTTCAGCCTGTGATTTCCTGAGATATACAGGCTTTATATTATTGTGATGTTCAGCACGTCCGGCATTGATCTTTTCCGCCGCAAGTGCAGCAACAGCGCCCGCTCTCACTTCCGAAAGCTGAGCCGGCGCTAAAACACCGTATGTCAGCTCCGCGCGGTGTGCAAGCATACCGTCACCGGTAAATATGACTTTTTGCCCTTCAAATCGCGCCTTTACCTCATCCAACGTCATTACACACGGTGCAACGATCTCCCTATGCTTATCGCCGCAGAATTCATACGCAGCGGTAAACACCTCATCCCGTCTCGCGTCGAGCATCGGCACAACAACCGCTTCCGAGCCTGCAAAGTTATACGAAAGCGCCTCAAGAGTGCTGATCCCCAAAGCTTTCTTTTTCGTTGCCTGAGCAAACGCGCGTATAGTAGATATCCCTATTCTGAGTCCGGTAAATGAGCCCGGTCCGACAGTTACGGCAAAAACATCAATATCTGCAATATCCGTTTCAAGATCGCTCAGCATACGCTCCGTCATAGGCATGAGGTTTTGTGAGTGTTTTTTCTTGTTCCGCACAATATATTCGCCCAATATCAAGCCATCCTCATATACGGCAACCGATGCCGGAAATGAGGATGTATCTGCAGCTAAAATTTTCATTGCTTTATTCCTCCATGGACAATTTTATGCTTCTTTTCTCTCTATTAACATATCGCAGAACAGCCCAAGACCGATTGAAGCATAAGGAATAAGCATCAGAAAGCTCGGAAGGATATATCTTGTTTTAGCCTCCCAGATCAGACTGAACAACAGCGAACCGAATATGCCGATAAGCAATATATGCTCCATTATACCTATATGTCTTTTTTTCCATATAAACATCAAATATAAAACGCCGCCGTAAATCATTATCTGGTAAATATTCATATATCTGAATATGCGGTCGTTCCATTTGCCTGTATATACGCTTTTTGCAAATTCGCTCTGCTCACCTTCGATCCTTCTGTTCATATAAACAGCCTGGAACATCGGCGCCTCCCACTGCTTCAGAAATTTATTTACATAAAATTCCCGTGCGTATGCAGGATCTTCAATAAAATGTTCTATGCTTGATTTTATAGTTTCTTTTCCCGCAGCTACAGTTTCAGCAGTATTGCAATCCCGATCAAGAAACGCATTATAGTTATAACCGTTGAACCACCCCTGATTATCATCAAACTGCATCATTCCCATTGCTATATACAGCACCGCCGGAATGGGATGGCTGTCCTCCGGTATCTTATCTCTGTACACGGTACGGACTATTCCGTTAAAGCACAACGTAATTGCCAGTATAGACAATGCGGTGAACAAAAGCCATTTACTTTTTACAGAAATAAACCGCACAAGCACAGCAATAAGAAAACCAATTATCAGTATCCAGCTATTCATTCTGAACTGAACCGCCATGCCGCACAAAACACCTATAACAATTATCTTCCATAGCTTTGGGGCTTTATCGTTATCGATAATCAGCCACGCCGCTGTTATCAGCAGCGCTGTTGATGATATTTCCCCGTAAACAAACGGGACATACAAGTGCAGAGGCGCACATGCTACAGTTAATAAAAGACAAAGTATTTCCGCAAAAGAATTTTTATTGGATATCATGCTGACAAGCCTGTACGAGCTAAAACAGAAAAGTCCCGACATCACCGCATTAAAATACTGAAACGACTTGAAATTGTTTTCGCCAAACAATCTGAACATCAGTCTGAGAAAGGTTATTATTCCAAGCTGATGCAGATTCAGACCCGCGTATTCTCCTTTTGCCAAGCCCGAATAATCTCCGCGGTTAAAATTAACCGCTTGATTACATATCCCCTCGGAATCGGCAAAAGGATAAGTTGCGCTTGCATTTACCCAATAAAAGCCAATAAACACAACCGCAATACTTACGGCAAAGGCGATCATCTCCATGCTGCGCTCAGGCAGCTTTACCGTTGCTTTTGCTATTATCCTGTTTATAAAACACATACAAGTGATGGCAACGGATGTCAGCACAGCATTAACGATAAGGGAATCGTATGTGAGCGTAATATATTCACTATCAATGTCCGATCTTCCCGTTAACCCGAAAGTATAGTAAAAAAGAATAATGTATTGCGCGATCAAAAGCACACTTAATATGCCTGTGATCGCGTTCTCAGAAAAAAAACCACTAAGATTATTGACAGTCTTTTTTTTCTTTTCCATTATCCGTTCACCTCATCTGTCTTTCAATGCTGATCCTTCTATAGTCAGATCCCTTTCTCGGATCCTTCTCTATCACAACTCTTATATAGCTGTCCGGAAAGAGCTCCTCGATCAACTCCGCCCATTCAACAACACATACGCCGTCTGAAAATACATACTCCTCAAACCCTACCTCATACATTTCGTCCGGATCAGCTATCCTGTACACATCAAAATGATAAAGCGGCAATCTGCCCTCGTATTCATTCACTATAGTAAAAGTCGGACTGGTAACATGTGCGGTTATGCCGAGCGCTTTTGCGAGTCCCTGCACAAACGCGGTTTTTCCGGCACCAAGGTCGCCGTACATCGCTATAAACTCACCGCCGCATAGCTGCTCGGCAAGCTCATGCGCTATTGCGGCGGTATCCTCATACGAATTTGATTCATAAACAGCCATCAGAATAACCCTGAAATAATGCCGTCCGAGTCAATATCTATCTTCTCTGCCGCAGGCACCTTCGGCAGTCCCGGCATGGTCATTATATCCCCCGCCTCTGCCACTATAAATCCGGCACCGTTAGAGATCCTTATTGTTTTTATGTTTACAACAAAGTCCTTCGGTCTTCCTAAAAGCTTGGGGTCATCCGAGAGTGAATACTGTGTCTTTGCGATACAAACAGGCTTTTTGTCAAGCCCGAGCGCTTCAAGCCTCGCTATAGCCTTTTTGGCAGCAGCCGAGAACTCAACACCTGCGCCGCCGTATATTTTTCTGACAATCGCATCTATCTTATCGGCAATGCTGTCATTTACATCGTATGTCGGCTTGTACTCCGCACGGGTATCAAAGGCGTCAAGAACATAACGCGCAAGCTCCTCGCCGCCGGCTCCGCCGCGCGCAAACACCTCACAAATCGCACAACGCACGCCCAGCTCCGAACATCTGTTACGTACAAATTCAAGCTCGGCATCCGTATCGCTTGCGAACCGGTTGAGCGCTACAACAACAGGTGTTCCGAAACCCTGCATATTTTCAATATGCTTTTCGAGGTTTACTATACCTCCGGCAAGCGCGTCAAGATTCTCCTCGCCCAGCTTATCCTTTGCCACTCCGCCATTATATTTCAAAGCCTTAATGGTTGCAACTATAACGACCGCGTCCGGACGCAGTCCTGACATTCGGCACTTGATATCCATAAATTTCTCCGCGCCCAGATCAGCGCCGAAGCCCGCCTCTGTAATAGCGTAATCACCAAGCTTAACGGCAAGTCTTGTTGCCTGAACGCTGTTACAGCCGTGCGCAATATTTGCGAACGGACCGCCGTGGATGAAGCATGGCGTATTTTCAAGTGTCTGGACAAGATTCGGCTTTATCGCGTCCTTTAAAAGCGCCGCCATAGCTCCCTCGGCATTAAGATCTCGCGCGTATACCGCCTCACCCGCTCTTGTATAACCGATTATGATATCGGCAAGTCTCTTTTTCAGATCCGCAAGATCGTTTGAAAGGCACAGCACCGCCATTATTTCAGACGCGACCGTTATCATAAAACCGTCCTCACGCGGGATGCCGTTGAGTCTGCCGCCCATACCAACAACTATTTTTCTGAGGACACGATCATTCATATCAACACAGCGCTTCCAAACCACATTTGTAACATCTATATCAAGCTCGTTGCCCTTCGCTATATGATTATCTATCATCGCCGCAAGAAGATTGTTTGCGGCAGATATGGCATGCATATCACCCGTAAAATGCAGATTGATATCCTCCATCGGTACGACCTGAGCATATCCTCCGCCTGCGGCGCCGCCCTTGATGCCGAACACAGGTCCGAGTGACGGTTCACGGAGCGCTATAACTGTCTTTTTACCAAGACGCGAAAGAGCGTCACCGAGACCTATTGTTACAGTTGTTTTTCCTTCTCCCGCCGGAGTTGGATTTATTGCGGTAACGAGCACAAGCTTGCCGTTTTCATTTTTCTCCGCCTTTTTTATTATCTCCGTCGGGATCTTTGCCTTATATTTACCATAAAATTCAAGTTCGTCTCCGTCTATTCCAACGCGAGCCGCAATATCCCTTATGTGCAGCATCTCCGATGCCTGAGCTATTTCAATATCTGAAAGCATAGTGTATCCTCCTTTTCTTAAAAAAGTAAAAATTCAAACGGAGCTGAATAAACTACCCAGCTCCATTGTAATACAAAGTTTAAAGACCGATCAACTGTTAAGATGCTCGTCTCTGTCTTCGCGAACCTTTCTAAGAAGAAGATCAAGACGATGCTCTACATCGCCGAGTATCTCATCAACGTATCTGTCCGTATCCATCTTGATATCCTTCGCATCTCTCTCAGACATATCTCTAATAGCCTCAGCTTTCTCGTATGCCTGTCTTGTTATCTCATGCTCATCTATAAGCTTCTCCTGCATTTCCTCTGCGGATTTCTTAATAGACTCAGCTCTTTCCTCAGCCTCTGCAAGAATACGCTGTCTTTCTGTCTTTACCCACTTTGCTTCCTTAAGCTGCTCAGGATAAACAAGTCTGATCTCCTGAATATAATCGAGGAGCTCCTCCTTGTCAAGCATTATTTTGCTTGTCAGCGGAACCGTTGATGCCTTACTGATGGTTTCCTCCATCATGTCTATAATCTCCATTATGTCCATATCCATATCCATCTTGTTTCACATTCCTTTCACTTATTTTAAAGCATTACTGCTCAAATTTCTCTTTAATGTTATCTATGATCAATGAAGGAACCATTCCCTCCAAATCACCTTTATATTGTGCAAGCTCCTTTACCATGCTGGAGCTTATATATGAGTACTTTGAATTTGTCATCATAAACATCGTCTCACACGCCGGATCTATCGCCTTATTTAAAAGCGCCATCTGGAACTCGTACTCAAAATCGTTTACCGTTCTGAGTCCCTTTATAATGACCGATGCCCCAAGCTGCTTTGCAAATTCGACAAGCAGTCCGTCAAATCCGGCAGCCTCGACATTATCAAGATGAGACGTTGCCTTTCTGATAAACTCAATGCGTTCAGCAGATGTGAATACCGGCTGCTTGCTTTTATTTATAAGAACTCCGACGATCACTTTATCGAAAACCTTGCTTGCGCGTTCGATTATGTCAAGATGTCCGTTTGTTATCGGGTCAAAGCTACCCGGATAAACCGCTATTCTCATTTCCTACCTGCCTGTATATCGTTATATAAGTTCTTCCGTATTTCTTCTGCTTGAAAGCTTCAAGACCCTTTCTTTCATATCTGAAATCGGTACTGTCACTTTCAAGAACTATTATACCGTCATCTGCAAGAATACTGTTTTCCGCTATCGTATCAAGCGCTGATTCGATAAGACCCTTATTATACGGCGGATCAAGAAATATTACATCGAATTTCCTCGTACAGGTCCTTACATAATCAAAACAGGAGCATGTCCGTATATCACACAGATCCGTAAAACCAAGCGCGTCTGCATTTTTCCTAATCAGATCCACAGATCGCCTGTCCTTATCTGTAAGCACAGCATACCTTGCGCCGCGCGATAGCATCTCAAACGAGAGGGCGCCGCTGCCGGCGAACATATCCAACACGTCAGCGTCATGTATATACGGCATTATCATGCTGAACATAGCTTCCTTCACGCGGTCAGTGGTCGGCCTTATATCAGCGCCGGGAAACTCAAACAACTTATGCCCCCGTCTGCTGCCGGAAATTATTCGCATTTCCTTCCTCCTCCGAGATTTGCAGAGCAATCTACATTAGTATTATAAATCAAATTGTATCAAAGGTCAATACCCAATATTGAAATTTAGGTAAAAGTCATATTTTTTACTTCATTGATAACAATTCGTAACACTGTTGCATAATTCAGATATCCTCTGTGAACTCCGGCAATATCTCACCGCGGACATAATCGTGATCCGGTACAGGTATCTCCTTCATATCCGGTCCTATATAAAAGCCCGTCTGTGTGCACTGGTTATACGCCGTATTCTGGAACGCAACACTCAGGCGATAAACGCTGTCGTGCATAAAGGTGTAGAACCGATGCTCGGTAAGATCAGTGGTCGTGTATATGCGCAGCTCCGTATCATCCTCATTGCGCCATACTACCTCCTCGCGCCAATCTCCGAGAATATCCGCCTGAATACACGGCACGCCTTTTTTCCAGTTATTCGAGAAGGTGCCCTTAGGATCAAGAACGGTAATGAGCTTATTATTCTCATAATCCCACTTATATATCTTAGGTCTGCCGCAATTTATTATTTCGTCAAACTCGTGATCGAGCAGCTCGCGAAGGAGATCCCCATCCCACCAAATCGCGAAATTGATCGACTCCGGACCTTTTTCGTTTATAACCTTTCCGTCCATTGTATATATAGCATCATCCATTACCCAGCACTGATTGCCCGGGTAACGCGGATCTATCTTTGCGCAGAGTCCGCGCGTTGTGTCACGGCCTGTATAGTTGCCCCACATTATCTCACCGGTAGCCGGATCGTGCCTCTCATAGCCGAGCGCCGCATCCGCTTCCTCGTGTATCTGGAAGCAGTCAAGTCCCTTTGTATCAGGATGGAACTTGCCAACATTTATAGTGTCGCCATGCTTAAGTCCGGTCGAATAGATACCGCGACCGTCATGGTCAACTGCCATTGAACCGTATACTATCTCGTCCTTGCCGTCACCATCGACATCTCCTACACCCAAGTTATGGTTGCCCTGGTATGTGTATTCAATATTCTGAGTCTTGTCAGCATAGAACCGCCAACGCTTTACAAAACGATTGTCTATTATATCGTATGCGACAAGATATGTAGGTCTACCGTGATCATAATATCCTCGGCACATAACAACGCTTGGATTAACACCGTCAAGATACGCAACACACGCGAGAAATCTGTCAACACGGTTCCCCCAGCTGTCACCCCAGTCTGCGGGATTCCCGCGCGGCGGATCATAATCCGTGGTATCCATTATCTCGCCCGTTAGACCATTGAACATTGTGAGGTACTCTCTGCCCTCAAGGATAAATCCGTCATGATTACGGTAGTCTGCGTGCGGATCGCCTATAACATTGCCAACACCGTCAATGGTTCCGTCGGCTGTTTTACAGATCAGCTCCGCTTTACCGTCATTATTGAAATCATACAGCATCATCTGCGTGTAATGCTGACCGCCGCGTATGTTTTTACCGAGATTTATACGCCAGAGCTGTGTTCCGTCAAGCTTATATGCGTCTATGAGAACCTCACCGGAAAAGCCCTTGTGCGAATTGTCCTTGCCATTGGCATCCCAGCGGAATACTATCTCATACTCGCCGTCACCATCAATATCGGCTACAGCCGCATCATTTGCGGTGTATTCGTGGACGCGTCCGCGCGGTGAGATAAACGGTTCAGGCTTGTTAAGCGGTATGGATAGGTATTCCTTGTCCCATACCTTTGCGCTGTAGCCCTCGTGCTCCATCTTTCCGTTAAGAACTGCCTTTACTGTATATGTGTCATACTTTGTTCCGTCCGCATCAAGGTAATTTGTTGCTCCGTCTATTACATCCGTTATCCTTCTTCCGTTCCGGAACAGGACAAAGCTCATGCCGAGCTTGTACTCATACGCCTGCAATCGCCAGCTTAGGAATATCCCCTTCTCTGTCGGGACAGCTACAAGCGCGCGGTCGAGCGTTTCCATCTTGCGCCTGAAGGGCTTTGCCTTAACCTCAGCCACCACCTTGTATTCCGGTGAATACCCCTGCGGCGTTGCCGCAACAACAGCGTATTCAAACGGTACTACGGTATCGACCTCGGTGTCAACGAAACGACACTCACGGGTTGTGCCTATCTGACGCAGCTTGCCGTACGGCGCTTTTTGGTAAATGTTATAGAAAGCCGCATTGTATGTGCTCTCCCATAGCAGCGTTACATGATTTCCCTTGGATACCGCCTCAAGATTTTTTATCTCACCCTTTACCTCGCCGCCGTCAACCACCTCGGCAAGCACCGTTGAATGATTCTTGCCGCGGAACTTATTTGAATAGAGCGGATAAACGCTGTATTCGTACATCTTACACAGATGCACCTTTTTATCAACGAATCTCTCTTCATAAACATTAACGCTTATGTCATATTCGTTATTACGCATATTGCGTCTTACGACCTGATAGCCGTGGCTGCCCTCGACCTCAGGCCACGTGAGAGTTACTGAGGGGCACTCGGGACTCGCATCCGCCTCCCACGATATTTCCGACATTTTTAGCCACCGTTTCTGGGCAATGTCGATCGCATTCAGCGCCGGATGCTTACCGGAAAACTCGAACAGCATCTCGCCATTCGTTACCTCTATCTCATGGAATCTTTCAATTACCGTACCGTCATTTACCCAAGTGCGTGTCTCAACGCCGTTGAGCCGGAATACAGTCGTTACATCTCCCTCATCCTCATAATCTCCCAAGGCGATTCGTATCTTATACATACCGTTCGGGACCTTTACTCTGAATGAGTTTCTGTCCATAATAAGGAAATCTCTCATGACCTCCTTTTCTCCGGAGCCTCTCAGAACTGCTTGCGCCTTGTGCTCGATCCCATATCCGAGCGCCTCATCATAAAGGCTGTTGCCTGTTATTTTTATATATCCGTCAGCTGCTGTCTTACTGCCAAAATCAAAACTAAGATCCATTGTAATGACCATAAACTCCTTTCAAAATTTGTTTTCCTTAATAATTAATACATTACTCAGGAATCATAAAATCGTCACCGGAACTCGAAGACTGCTGTGTTTCCGCCTGGTGTGATGTTTCGCCGGATGCACCGCCGGATACAGCTGCACCTGCTGCTGCACCTGATGACTGACCTACCGCGCCGCCGGAGCTCTGTCCTGCTGCAGCGCCGGAGCTCTGCCCTGCTGTGCCGCCTGACGTTTGTCCTGCTGCAGCGCCGGAGCTCTGCCCTGCTGCAGCGCCGGAGGTCCCTCCCGCAGCAGAGCCTGCGGTTCCACCCGCGGCAGAGCCTTTATCCGTGCCGCCTGCCGCAGGTGCGGAGGTGGCAGCAGCATCCGCTTTCTGCGTAGCAGCCGGTTTCGGTGCAACTGTGCTGATGCTGGTCTCGCCCGTCGCCTTAGGCAACGATGCATGTGATACACATGTCTGCTTTGGCTGCGTACCATCTACAAAATACGCAGTCACCTTTTGGCAGCTTCCGCCGGGCAGCTTACCACTGATAGAGCATACGGCAGTTTGGATAACAGACGCAGGCTTTTCTATGGCCTTATAAACCTGTTCGGATGAAAGCTTTTCAAATACAAGCTTCCACGCGGTTATACACGGATTACCCGATATTCCGGCTTTTGAAAGCGAAGACGGAGTGTCAAACCCGAACCATACCGCGCCAACATAATAGGGTGTGAAGCCTACAAACCACTTGTCAAAATCATCATCCGTTGTACCGGTCTTTCCGTAAGTCGGCATACCCGTACTCAGCCTTGCTGAGGTTGCCGTTCCATAGGGAAGATTTACCGGACCTGAGAGAAGATCAGAGGTTATATACGCAGCCGACTCACTCATAGCCTGCGAAGCGTTCACAAAGTTTTCAAGAATCGTAGTATTACTCTGGTCTACCACCTTGCTATAGGTATACGGGGTTATATACTTACCCCTATTTACAAATACGCCGTATGCCGCCGCCATCTCCTCTACAGTCACACCCTGCGTAAGTCCGCCGAGAGCGAGTGACGAGAAATTCTTATCTCCGTCAGTGATCGTAGTTATATGGAACTTATTTGTAAGATATCCATAAGAGTTGGATAATCCGACCATATCAAGTATCTTTACCGCAGGGATATTTGCAGAGCGAGAGATCGCCTCCTTAACGCTCATATCTCCCTTAAATCCGGCATAAGAGTTTTTCGGCTTCCAATTATCATTGCCTATGGTTATCTCCTCATCCTTTATTACATCGACCTCGGTCACTTTGCCAAGATCTATCGCGGGTCCATATACCGAAAGCGGTTTTATTGATGATCCCGGCTGACGCTTAGCCTGTGTGGCCCTATTCCAGCCTCGGACATCCGTTTTCTCACCCAGTCCGCCGATAAGCCCCTTTACGGCACCGGTGTACGGATCGGTTATAACCATTGCCGACTGTATATCAGCCCCTCCCGGAAAGTTTGATCTGTCCTCATAAACGCTTTCCATGACAGACTGAACATGCGGATCTACTGTCGCGTATATCTTAAATCCGCCGTTATATACCTGTCTTGCGGCAAAATCCTCTGAATAGCTCTTTTCACGCATAAGATCCCTTATAAGATCGTTTACCACCTGGTCGGTAAAATATGACGTTACTCTGTTCTGCCGCTGCATGCTTGATGTTGAAAGCTCAAGCGGAGAGGCTATCGCGGCCTGATACTCCTGCTCGGTTATCTTTCCAAGCTCGTACATCTTTGCAAGCACAGTATTTCGCTTGGATACATTCTTATCAGGATGCGCTATCGGGTCAAACTCCGCAGGATACTGCGTGATCCCGGCGATAGAAGCCGCCTCCTGGATGTTCAGATCTGATGCCGGCTTACCGAAGTATAGCTGCGCCGCCGCTTCGACACCGTTACAGTTGTTTGCAAAGTAAACAATGTTGCAATACATTGTAAGGATATCATCCTTTGATAATTCCCTCTCAAGCGCAAGTGCGCGCATCATTTCCTTTATCTTACGCGTAGCCTTGAAATCATTTTCGCTTGTTATATTCTTTATAACCTGCTGAGTTATGGTCGAGCCTCCGTATGTGGATTCGCCGAACCCAACCTTAGACAGCACGTATTTTACCGTTGCTCCAAAGGTTCTCTTTATATCAACACCCTTATGCGAATAAAAACGCTCGTCCTCTATCGATACGATAGCGTCCTTAAAGCCCGGCGCGATATTCTCGGAGCTCACCCAGATACGGTTCGTATCAGACTGAAGCTTCTCATATTCCCTTTCAACGCCCGCGGAATCAATATAATATATCACCGAGGTGTTGTTTAGCGCAAGCCCGTCTATATTCATATCCTTGATCTCGCGCGAAACCGCTGTGTACATACCGACAAACATTCCCGCGCATACAACAACTATTGCCGCGATCAGAACGATCAAAAACGTTCTTACGCCGCGTCTTGCGGCAAGCTGCTTTTCTGTAAGCTGCTTTTTCTGCTTCTTTTTCTTCGGTTTACTTTCCGGTCTTTGCTGTCTGCTTCTCGCGCGGTTATCATCGATCGCGCGTGCTCGCCGCTTTATCACATCAGAATCTCCGCTGCGTCTCCTTCTTCGCAGCGGTGCGGATTCACCGTAGCCGGATGATGTCTTCCTGTCAAACGCGTCCCAATCAAAATCATCATTACTTGATGAATGTCTGTTGCGTCTGTTGTAATCATCGGACATTTATATTCGCCTCCAATCAGAGTTTTGTTACAAATGTTACATTTATGTTTCATTGTTTAACAAAGTGTATCTATTATATAACACATTTTTTAATTTTGCAATAGTTTTAGTATTATTTTTTTCAATTTAGGCAAAAATTTTTCCAAATAAGCCTTAAAGGAGGACAATTTATGCAAAAAATAAAGCCGTTATATAGGAATATTATTCTCGTTTTTTCATATTTATTTCTAATGAGCGTATTTTTTTTCATCGGTTTAACAGCCGGATCGAGCCGTAGCGCGCCGGATGCGGATCAAACAATGGCAGCTGTATCCATTCCCTCGCAGTATCCAACCGAGCTACCGGAAAAATACAGAGTGATACTTGAGGACAACGAGCTGAGACTTTACCATGATGAGAACGGGATAAGCAGACTTATATCTTCGGAGGATATAAGCGAGGGTTCATACCCTGTCAGAGACATAGCTATTCTAAAGGATGGCGTATCCTTTGACACGAGCGAAGCAGCGCTAACTCTGATGGAGAACTTCATATCTTAATGCAGCCTAAATTAAGCTCCTGCAATTCTTATTTACGATTGACGATAAATTATGAACGAAATGTTAAACTTGTCAAACTCCGTATATAAAAGAAAAATAAAGAAATACGCAGTAATATTGAAATAAATCCAATTTATACGCATAAATTGAAACTTGAAAAAACACAAAAAAAGAACGATAATATGTATTGTTAGCACTCAAGAGCGTTGAGTGCTAACAAAAAAATTTAAAACATCACATTGTTCGTGAAAAACTACATTATAATATAAAGGAGGAGTTTATCATGACGATAAAACCATTGGCGGACAGAGTTGTAATAAAGATGCTTGAGGCGGAAGAAACCACCAAGAGCGGCATCATACTCTCGTCTAAGTCGCAGGAGAAGCCGCAGGTCGCCGAAGTACTGGCAGTAGGACCGGGCGGTGTCGTTGACGGCAAGGAAGTAAAAATGGAGGTCGCTGTAGGTGACCGTGTGCTTACATCACGCTATGCCGGAACAGAGGTTAAGCTTGACGGCGAGGAGTACAAGATCGTAAGTCAGAGCGATATACTCGCTAAGGTAGTAGACTAAACCCGCCCATCCCCGGACGTTGGCGAAGAAAAGAAAGGAGTAAGATCAATTATGGCAAAGGAAATAAAATACGGGCAGGACGCAAGACATGCTCTTGAAGCAGGAATAAACACTCTTGCGGATACTGTTAAGATCACACTGGGACCCAAGGGTAGGAACGTTGTCCTTGACAAGAAATTCGGCTCACCGCTTATTACAAACGACGGTGTAACGATAGCTAAAGAAATAGAGCTTGATGACGCATTTGAGAACATGGGCGCGCAGCTCGTAAAGGAAGTCGCGACAAAGACAAACGATGTTGCCGGTGACGGCACTACAACAGCAACACTGCTTGCGCAGGCGCTCGTGAGAGAAGGACTCAAGAATGTTGCAGCAGGCGCTAACCCGATGATAGTTAAGAAGGGCATCCAGAAGGCTGTTGACACGGTAGTTAAAAAGCTTCATGAAGCTTCAAAGACAGTATCCGGCAGAAACGACATTGCGCGGGTAGCGTCAGTATCTGCCGCAAATGATGAGGTTGGCGAGCTTATCGCGGACGCAATGGAAAAGGTTACATCTGACGGCGTTATAACCGTTGAGGAGTCAAAGACAGCAGAAACATACTCAGAAATTGTTGAGGGAATGCAGTTTGATCGCGGCTATATCACACCGTACATGGTAACGGATACGGATAAGATGGAAGCTGTTTTAGATGATCCATACATCCTTATCACCGATAAGAAGATATCGAACATCCAGGAGATACTCCCCCTTCTTGAACAGGTAGTTCAGGCAGGAAAGAAGATGATGATCATTGCAGAGGATGTTGAGGGCGAGGCACTGTCAACACTTATTCTCAACAAGCTCCGCGGCACATTCGTATGTGTTCCCGTAAAAGCGCCGGGCTTTGGTGACAGAAGAAAGGCAATGCTCCAGGATATAGCTATCCTAACCGGTGGTCAGGTAATAACAGAAGAGGTCGGTCTTGAGCTTAAGGATGCGGACGTATCGATGCTCGGTCAGGCTAAACAGGTCAAGATCTCAAAGGAGCTTACCATCATCGTTGACGGTGCCGGCTCAAAGGAGGCAATTGCAGACCGTATAAAGATTATAAGAGGCGAGATAGACAACTCCACATCCGATTTTGACCGCGAAAAGCTTCAGGAAAGACTTGCAAAGCTTGCGGGCGGAGTAGCAGTTATCCGAGTTGGCGCGGCAACAGAGACCGAGATGAAGGAAATGAAAATGCGCATCGAGGACGCATTGGCAGCTACAAAAGCGGCTGTTGAGGAAGGCATAATCGCCGGCGGCGGCACAAGCTACATCGATGTTATTCCTGATGTTGCAAAGCTGCTTGACGAAACAGAGGGTGACGAAAAGACAGGTGTTCAGATCGTTCTTAAAGCTCTTGAAGAGCCGGCATGGCAGATCGCAAAGAACGCGGGTCTTGAAGGTGCTGTTATAGTTGACAAGGTAAAGAGTCTCCCTGTAGGTGAAGGCTATAACGCACTAAAGAATATTTACGGCAACATGATCGAAATGGGTATTGTAGATCCTGTAAAGGTAACAAGATCAGCTCTTCAGAACGCGGCATCCGTAGCCGCAATGATCCTTACAACAGAGAGCGTTGTTGCAGATAAGCCTGAGCCTGCTCCGGCTACGCCGGCAATGGATCCCTCCATGGGCGGTATGTATTAATCAATATCATTTTATTGCAAATCAAAAATAAAACACGGGGCTGTAAAAACTTTTTTTCAGCTCCGTGTTTTATTGTTTTGGTTATTTTGCTGAAAATTTTCTTAATATATATTATATATATTGACAAAATGACCTATTTATGATAAATTATGATTTGAGTAGATGTGAATAGCATTATTATTTCGGACATTTGGGATAAATAAAGTATGTTACAACATCAGAAAGGAGGACTACGATGGAAAAATATTTGTTCACCAACGAAAAGCACTCCGCCATTGAAAGCCTGAAAACACCTTTTGCCATATATCAATTCATAAATAAGAGAGTTGTTACGCTCGTCCTATCAGACGGCTTTTTAAAGCTGTTCGGTTACAGCGACAAAGCACAGGCATACCATGATATGGACAATGATATGTACAGATATACTCATCCCGATGATATTGCAAGAGCCGCTAATGAAGCGTTTCGTTTTGCAACCGAAGGCGGTAAATACGAGGTCATTTATCGTACTCGCACAAAGGACGATCCTGTGTACAAGATCATACACGCCACAGGAGAGCATGTATATACTGAGGACGGTGTCCGTCTTGCGCACGTCTGGTACACATACGAGGGAACATACGTGGAAGACCCTTTATTTAACGAGGCGGAACTAACAAAGGCAATGAGCAGTGAGCTCCATAAACAGACCCTTCTGAGAGCAAGACAGTACGATTACCTCACAGGTCTGCCGCGCATGACATATTTCTTTGAAATCGCAGAAGTCGGAAAAAACGTCATCGAAAGCAGCGGCACGCGCTGTGCTATGCTTTTCATTGACTTTAATGGCATGAAATTCTTTAACTCCAAATACGGCTTTGCCGAAGGCGATAAGCTTATAAAGGAGCTTGCGCGTGCTCTGGTACTCATATTCAACAACGAGAACTGCTGCCATATCGGCGGCGATCATTTTGCCGTATATACCGGCGAGGACGGATTGGAGAAAAAGCTGCATCTTTTATTTGATAAAGCGTGCAAATTCCACAACGGAAAATCCATCCCCATTCGTATCGGGATATATGTAATCGACAGCGAGAATGTGCCGGCAAGCACTGCGGTCGACAGAGCAAAGTATGCCTGTGACGCAATACGGGATATCTACAATTCCACCTTCAGTTATTTCAAGACGGATATGCTTGATAAAGCGCTTCTGAGGCAATATGTTGTTTCCAATATTGACCACGCCATCAAAAACAAGTGGATCCATGTCTATTATCAGCCTATCGTACGCGCGATCAATGGCAGAACATGTGATGAGGAAGCTCTTGCAAGATGGATAGACCCCAAAAAAGGATTTCTCTCCCCCGATGATTTCATCCCATTCCTTGAAGGCGCCGGGATACTGTATAAGCTTGATCTCTATGTTCTGGAGCAGGTATTGGAAAAGATAAACAAGCTAAAGTCGCTTGGCATATCTATAGTACCTCAGTCCATTAACCTTTCAAGATCGGATTTCGAAGCCTGCGATATGGTAGAGGAAATACGCAAGCGTGTAGATGCTGCCGGAGTAAGCCGCAAGCTTATCTCTATCGAGATCACAGAAAGCGTCATAGGCAGTAATTTTGAATATATGAAGGCGCAGATCATGCGCTTCAGCAAACTGGGCTTCCCGGTATGGATGGATGATTTCGGCAGCGGATATTCCTCATTAGATGTTCTTCACGAGATACCGTTTGATCTTATAAAATTTGATATGAGCTTCATGAAGAAGCTTGATAAAGGGGCAAAAGTAAAGGTCATCCTTACCGAGCTTATGATTATGGCTACGGCTTTAGGTCTTGATACAGTCTGCGAGGGCATTGAGACCGAGGAGCAGGTCCGTTTCCTACAGGAGATCGGCTGCTCAAAGCTGCAGGGTTTTTATTTTCAGAAGCCGATGCCGCTTGAAACGATCGGTCCGAAGGACGGATTCGAAAATCCCGAGGAAGCTGAGTATTACGATGCCATTGGACGCATAAACCTGTATGATCTTACATTTGCCGCAACCGAGTATAATAATTATATGCAGAACACCTTCAATACCATCCCCATGTGTGTTATTGAGGAAGAAAATGATTGCGTATATTATACACGGCACAACAAAGCATACAAGGATTTTATGTCACGATTTTTCTCGATCGATATATCAGATCCAAACAAGGCATTCTCTTTTAACGCATCCGAACGAGGCTTCGAGTTTATGAAGAATATAAAAGATTGCTGTATTAACGAAGACCGCACGCTATTTTTCGAGGAAAGGCTCAACGGCGCAGTTGTACGTTCTCTTTCACGTCAGATAAGCGTAAATCCGATCACAGGCAGATCGGCTATCACAATAGCTGTTCTTTCCGTTTCGGAAACAAACGATGGCGCAACATACGCCGAGATAGCCCGAGCTTTGGCATCTGACTACTATAACATCTTCTTTGTTGATCTTGATACAGAGCGCTTCATTGAATACACGTCACGTCCGGGCAGCAACGAACTCGCGCTTGAGCAAAATGGCGAGAATTTCTTTGAAACCAGCCGCAGAAGTGCACTGACACTCATTTATAAAGAGGACCAAGAGGCGTTTCTTACAAGCTTTACAAAGGAGAATATTGTAAGAACCATAGACGAGCAAGGTATATATAACATAATATACCGCGTTGTCGAAAAGGGCAAGCCGTTATACATGAGTATGAAATGCACAAGAATGCCGGACGGCAACCATATTATTATCGGTGTAAGCTCGATCGATGCTCAGATGAAGCAGCGGTATCAGTTTGACCGGCTTCAGCGTGAGCGGGACTCAATGGTAAGAGTAATGGCATTATCAGAGGAATACCTCAGCCTTTTCACGATCGATCCCGTCACCAACCACTATTCGGAATACAGCTCCTCGGATGCTTTCGACAGCCTCGGTTCAGCCAAAGAGGGCGATGACTTCTTCAAACAAGCTTTGATTGATTGCGAAAAATATTTCTATCCGGAGGATATACCGGCATTTAAAGAAAATTTTTCCAAGGATAAAGTTATTCGTGATATCCTAAATAACGGAAACTATAAAACACACTATAGGCTCATGATAGACGGCATACCAAAGCAGGTTTCGCTCCTGATCGCTCCGTTCCAGGATAGAGACAACGAGCGGCTCGTTGCCGGAGTAAGAGCGTGGAAGGACAGAAACGATAAAAATAATGCCTGACGGCATATCAGCTCCCCCTGCCCCCTCAATCTTGAGGGGGATTCGGTTGGGGGTTGATTTTTGTTTTGATTTGTAGTATGATTTCTTTATGAATGTATTACAACAAATTTTCCGTGATAATTT
>JAFRDB010000146.1 GCA_017404065.1 Clostridia bacterium | reverse complement strand
ACATAAAAGCCGTCTAAGCAATGAGTGAGACACACTTCCCCAAGCCCTTGAGCATCTCAGACAGCTGCAAACATGAAAGCGCCGAGCGCAGCAAACCGGCGCGGCACATTATGCAGTTTATCACAGAGGGGGGTGCGGGGGGATGAAATCCCCCCGATAAACTGAAATTTAAACGATTATTTACAGGTTGTTCACTCACTCAAAAACCGTGTTGACATAGCTTTTGTTGAGTGGTATAATATCCATAATGAATAAAAGCTTGGAAAAAATTAAAGGGCATAAAAATGTAGTGCAGTTGGGAGGGAGACGGCTTGAAGTGTAATATTTGCGGTGCTGAGCTTGGTGCGGATGAAAAGGTATGCAGGTATTGCGGCAATGATATGAGATCTGTATCTAATTATAAGAAAACTGAAAAGCGTCGCAGCGAGCTGCATACACCGCGCGCTGCCATGCGAAAAGATGTCGTGACGGCAGCAAGAGTCAGAACAGGTGATGAGTCTATTGTTGTTCGTCCGACAGCTGCACCGCATAATAAATTCTGCGCCAAATGCGGCAGACTTCTTGATATAAAAACGCATCGGTGTCCTGCTTGCGATGAACGGGAGCGTGCGCTTATACGCACGCGCGAGGAAAATATACGGGATGCAAGTGTAAGGACAAAACGCGCAGAGGATGAGAAACGAAAAAAACAAAAAAAAGCAAATATTACTATTGCTGTAATAATGACGCTTGCAGCTGTATTTGTGATCACGGCGTTTACTTTTTTCAAACTTATTGGCGGAGGAGAAGGACCGGATGACGTTGTTGTTACTATCGAGCCAAAACCAACGGAAATAACACAGGAAACAGAGATGCCTATCATAGATGACGGCAACGGAGAGGTGCACTGGAAACCGACAAATGAATAAATTAACTTTTAAACACACAAAAAGACTGTGCTATTCGGGATATGTGGTACAGGCGATAGTAAATAATTTTGTCCCGCTGTTGTTCGTGTTCTTTCACGAGCACTATAATATATCGCTGATCAAGATAACATTTATAGTAACCTTTAATTTTATGATTCAGCTGTTTATAGACCTTGCATCGGCAATGTTTGTTGACAGGATAGGCTATAAAATATCCGTTATGCTTTCAAATCTATTGTGCGCAGCAGGAATGATACTGCTCACGATACTGCCCGAACTGACGCGGGATCCTTTTGTCGGCATTCTCATAGCTGTTTCGGTTTATGCTATAGGCGGAGGATTGCTGGAGGTAATTATAAATCCTATAATAGAAAGCTGCCCTTCGGATAACAAGGAAGCCGCTATGAGTATACTTCATTCGTTCTATTCGTGGGGATGTGTAGCTGTAATACTGTTTTCAACGATATTCTTTAAGCTTGCGGGTATAGAGCGTTGGAAGCAAATTACGATCCTATGGACAATAGTTCCGCTAATAAATCTTATCATGTTCCCGTTAGTGCCGGTAGCGGCAGCTGCAGGGAAAAGAGACAAAAGTATGCGTCCATCAGTGCTTATCAGAAGCAAGGGATTTTTGATGATGCTAATTATGATGCTTGCAGCCGGCGCGTCGGAGATGACGGTAAGTCAGTGGGTGAGCGCATTTGCGGAGACGGGACTTAATGTGTCAAAGACGGTGGGAGATATAGCCGGCACAATGTTCTTTGCCCTGCTTTTTGGACTGTCAAGGACTATCTACGGCAGATTGGGCAGCCGGCTTGATCTTCTCCGATCGATGAGAGTGTGCTCGTTTGTTTGTATCGGCTCTTATCTCTTGATAGCTCTCTCGCCAAGTCCGGTGCTTGCGCTTATCGGCTGCGGCTTATGCGGCTTTTCAGTAGGGATATTCTGGCCGGGAACGGTGAGCCTTACGGCTAAACGATACGTAAGCGGAGGAACACTTGTGTTTTCTTTGCTGGCGTTCGCCGGAGATGTGGGTTGTACGGCAGGCCCAACGCTCGCGGGAGCAGCGGCAGCTGCTACCGGTGACAGACTCGGTATCGGAATAGGTTCGGCAGCAGTGTTTCCTATGCTCATGGCGGTTTGTGTACTGGTTTTATGTAAAAGGAAATAAAACACAGAAAAAATAAGGGGCTGTTGCATTTTGCGCAGACCGCTTAATGGCTTAATTGCTATGTTTATAAATATAACAATTAACAAATGAACACAATTACGGTAGAGATTTGCTCATTTGAGCAAATCTCTATTCATTGAATGTCATTAAGCTATGAACGAAACTCACCACTCGACGTACCATCGTACGCCTTCGGGCAAGGTATCATGCGGTTTTGCCACATGATACTTCGTTTCGTCCATTCTGCATCAAAAGCCAATCAGCCCCTTTGTCGGCTGTTGCATT
>JAFRDB010000021.1 GCA_017404065.1 Clostridia bacterium | reverse complement strand
TCGTCATACCGATTACCCTCTTATTATAGCTTAAACATTGAGAAGGAGTAAAGCATATCTGGCTGATATGTTTTACCCACAAATATATTGTAACAGGGGGAATGTGGGTGCGGGCTGCGCCCGCGCCCGCTCGGGGCTGACGCTTCACTACGGCGTTTGTCTGGTCGGACGCAAGCGTCCTGCTCGACCTGGCATCCCGGTTCGCTGACGAACACGCCTACGAAACGCAAGCGTTTCGCTCACCCAAACCCCGCCAAATGAGCAATTTCTTATAAAGTAAAAAATGATATATATTTATTTATATATAATCAAATTTATAAAAAAGAAGAAAATGAACGTATATCGTTCAAATTAAGAGATAGGAGAATAATATTATGAACAACATTCCAAAGGTCAAATTAGGTATAGTTGCGGTAAGCCGCGACTGCTTTCCCGAAAGTCTTTCGGTAAACAGAAGAAAGGCACTTGTAAAGGCGTACAACGACAAGTATGACGCGGCAGACATTTATGAGTGTCCGGTATGCATAGTTGAAAGCGAGATACAAATGCAGCAGGCTCTTGCAGATATCAAGGCTGCCGGCTGCAACGCGCTTTGCGTGTATCTCGGCAACTTCGGGCCGGAGATCTCAGAGACAATGCTCGCGCAGCAGTTCGATGGACCTAAGATGTTCGTTGCTGCCGCTGAGGAAAATATAGGCGTACTTTCGGACGATCGCGGCGATGCGTACTGCGGTATGCTAAACGCAAGCTACAATCTTAAGCTTCGCGGTGTTAAGGCATACATACCGGAATACCCGGTAGGCGATGCCGAGGAGTGCGCTGATATGCTCCACGACTTCCTGCCTATTGCAAGAGCTGTATTAGGGCTTAGTAACCTTAAGATCATATCATTCGGACCGCGCCCGCTAAACTTCCTTGCCTGCAACGCTCCGATATACCAGCTTTACAAGCTCGGTGTTGAGATAGAAGAAAATTCAGAGCTTGATCTGTTTGAAAGCTTCAATTCGCACGCTGACGATCCGCGTATCGCAGAGGTTGCGGCAGATATGGCAAACGAGCTTGGCAGCGGAAACAAGAAGCCGGAAATACTGAATAAGCTTGCTCAGTATGAGCTTACGCTTCTCGATTGGGTAGAGGCTCATAAGGGTTCAAAGGAATATGTGGCGATCGCCGGAAAATGCTGGCCTGCATTCCAGACACAGTTCGGCTTTGTGCCCTGCTACGTTAACGCGCGTCTTACGGGCCGCGGTATACCGGTATCGTGCGAGGTTGATATTTACGGCGCACTGTCAGAGTATATCGGCACCTGTGTTTCGGAGGATGCCGTAACGCTGCTTGATATAAACAACTCAGTTCCCAAAGAGATGTTTGACGCTGAAATAAAGGGTAAATATGACTACAAACTGAAGGACACTTTTATGGGCTTCCACTGTGGTAATACATGCTCATCAAAGCTTTCGGCGTGCTCGATGAAGTATCAGAAGATAATGGCTCGCTCGCTGCCTGTAGAGGTAACGAACGGTACTCTTGAGGGCGACATTACTCCGGGTGATATCACATTCTTCCGTCTGCAAAGCACAGCGGATGCCGAGCTTCGTGGATATATCGCTAACGGCGAAGTTCTCCCCGTTGCAACACGCTCATTCGGCTCAATAGGCGTTTTCGCTATTCCTGAGATGGGGCGTTTCTACCGCCATGTACTTATAGAGAAAAACTTCCCGCACCATGGTGCGGTGGCGTTCGGACACCATGCGCGCGCTATATATGAGGTGTTCAAGTATGTAGGTGTGCCCGTAGACGAGATCGGATATAACCAACCGAAGGGCGTAAAGTATCCGACAGAAAACCCCTGGGGCTGATGCAATAAAGCAGAACGCTTAATGGCTTGAATGCTATCTATATTGATATAGTAAAACGAAATTAAGGTTGAGATTTGCTCAAATGAGCAAATCTCAACCTTAATTCTTTTTTTACTTTATAAGAAATTGCTCGTTTAGTGGCTTTAGATGAAATCTATCTCTGCCGTACCCCAACCCGACCTTTTTAAGCAAAGCTTGAAAAGCCCACCTGGGATGCCAACCCGAGCAGGCGGCATAGCCGCCGACCAGGGCTGCCCCAAGGCAGGGACAGCAGAGCATCGCCGCAAGCATCTGTTTCATAAACTGAATTTTATCGGACTGATAGGGGTGCAGGGGGAACGCAGTTCCCCCTGTAACTACTTACTTCTTCCCCCCAAGATTGGGTGAACGACACGTATGTGTCGTAGCCCTGTTTGCAAAAGCAAACAAGGGCGTAGCTAAAGGTCAGGGGGGGTGATATGCCGTCAGGCATTTTTTTACATATTAGCTTAAAGCATTACCTTTAATCTTTCGTCTATTGCCCTTAAGAAGCCCTCGGTATCCACCTTTTCCTTCTTTTCAAGCTTGGACATCAGATAGAGGTCACCTGTCATAATACCGTCCTCTATAGTTTTAATTGTCGCCTTTTCAAGCGCGTCCGCGTATCTTACAAGCTCAGACAGCCCGTCCAGCTCACCACGTTTTCTAAGCGCACCCGACCATGCGAATATTGTCGCGACTGAATTCGTTGATGTGCTCTCGCCCTTAAGGTGCTTATAGTAATGGCGCTGCACTGTGCCATGCGCCGCCTCATATTCATACACTCCGTCCGGTGATACGAGAACAGATGTCATCATTGCAAGCGAACCGTATGCCGTAGCCACCATGTCCGACATAACATCACCGTCATAGTTTTTGCATGCCCATATATAACCGCCCTCGGAGCGGATAACACGCGCAACGGCATCGTCTATAAGAGTATAGAAATACTCTATACCCGCCTCTTCAAATTTTGCCTTGTACTCATTTTCAAATATTTCAGCAAAAATATCCTTGAAGCGGTGGTCATACTTCTTCGAGATAGTGTCCTTTGTAGCAAACCATATATCCTGCTTCATATCAAGCGCAAAATTGAAGCACGCTCTCGCGAACGATGAAATACTCTCGTCACGGTTATGCACACCTTGTATCACACCGCTGCCCTTGAACTCGTGAATCGTCTCTCTTGTTTCGTTGCCGTCCTTATCGGTATAGACAAGCTCAGCCTTACCGCCTGCCGGCACCTGCATTTCGACATTCTTATATATGTCACCGTATGCGTGACGCGCAATTGTTATAGGCTTCGTCCATGACGGTATGTATGGAACTATGCCCTTTACAAGTATCGGTGTTCTGAACACCGTACCGTCAAGAATTGCTCTGATCGTGCCGTTCGGAGATTTCCACATCTCTTTCAGATCATATTCTGAAACTCTCGCGGCGTTTGGCGTGATCGTAGCGCATTTTACTGCTACGCCGTATTTCTTTGTTGCCTCTGCACTGTCCACTGTTACCTGATCGTCCGTTTCGTTTCGGTGTACAAGTCCAAGGTCGTAATATTCCGTCTTAAGAGCAACGTATGGCTTTATAAGTATATCTTTTATAAGCTGCCAAATAATACGAGTCATCTCATCGCCGTCCATCTCAACGAGCGGTGTGTTCATCTGTATTTTTTCCATTGTGATATCCTCCTTTTATGCTTATTAAACACAAGAAGGGATTCCGCAGAATCCCTTACTGATGTTTATCTCTCTCAAGCCTTCTTTGCTGCCGGTTTCTTTGCCGCAGCCTTTGCTTCTGTCTTCTTTGCTGTAGCCTTCTTAGCCACGGGCTTTGCCTCTGCTTTTACAGCAGCCTTAGCCTCTGCCTTCTTGGCCACGGGCTTTGCCTCTGCTTTCTTAGCCGCAGGCTTCTTAGCAACTGCCTTTTTCGGTGCGGGAACATGCTTCTTGATAGCTGCCTTGAGCGTGTCAAGCTTTTCAAAGTTACCCTTTGCTGTTGCCTGTCCCTTCTCTACTGCCTTATCAAGATCGATCTTGCCGGCGAGTATATCCATGAGAGCCTTTCTCTCAATATCTATTACCGCATCATTATCGCGATAGTCATAGCCCTGCACATCAACCGCGCCATTCTCCGCCTTGAAATAAAGCGTACCGCCGCAATCCTCGTCTGTAAGTGTTACCTGTACTGCCATATCCGCAAGCTTAGAAGCATCTGCCTCAGCAAACTTTTCGCGAATTTTTTTTACTGCATTTTCAAATGTCATAATAAATCTCCTCTCTCCCCGTCCCTACGGTAAATTTGAAATCTTCTTCTTGACAATGCATAGTATATATCATTATTATTCCGTTGTCAATGCGTTTAAAAATTTTTGTTAAAAATAATCATTAAACCGCGTATTACCGCGATTTTTCCGTCATTTCAGCTATATCAGCACGTTTTATTAAGCTCCGCAGCCTTCAGTGTGTTTTTCATAAGCATTGCGATCGTCATAGGTCCTACTCCACCGGGCACGGGCGTTATCGCCGCCGCGAGCTTCTCTGCTGTGTCAAACTCAACATCACCAACAAGCTTTTTAGGCGCTATCCGGTTTATGCCGACATCTATAACAACAGCGCCCGGTTTTATCATATCGCCCTTTATGAACTCCGGTATGCCTACTGCCGCAATAAGGATATCCGCGCAGCGTGTTTTTTCAGCAAGCTCCTTTGTCCTTGAATGACATATCGTAACCGTTCCATGCTGATGCAGAAGCAGCATCGCCATGGGCTTACCGACAATGTTTGAGCGTCCGACAACAACGCATTCTTTGCCCGCAACGTCTATGCCGCTCTCTTTTATAAGCTCCATCACTCCCGCCGGTGTACACGGTACAAAATCATAATTGCCCGTCATTATCTTACCCACATTTACGGGATGAAATGCATCTACATCCTTTTTAGGATCGATAGCATTAATAACAGCCTCCTCACTTATATGCTCCGGCAAAGGAAGCTGACAGAGGATGCCGGACACACTGCTGTCATTATTGAGCTTTTGTATCAGCTCTATAAGCTCAGCCTCGCTCGTTTCTTTAGGCAGGATATACTCGAACGAATTTATTCTTATGTATTCACATGCAAGCTTTTTGTTGCGAACATATACAGCGCTTGCCGGATCATCTCCTACAAGTATCACTGCAAGACCCGGCTCTATGCCGCGCGCCTTCATTGCCTTTACCTCATCTCTCAGCTCGTCCTTGATCCGTGCCGAGACCTCCTTACCATTCAGAATCATTGCCATTTATTTCATTCCTTTCCTTATTCTTCTGTCAGATCATCATAGTTATCCGCAAAATCCGCGTGTGATATAAGCACATCACGCGGTTTTGCGCCATTTGCCGGCGAAATAACTCCGCGCGCCTCCATCTGGTCAATAATGCGTCCCGCTCTTGAATAACCAACGCTTAGTCTTCTCTGAACCATTGAGGTGGATATCTTGCCAAGCTCCACCGCAAGCTTTATCGCATCATTAAGCAGCGGGTCGCCGTCATCGTCCTTATCCGGTGTAACACCGTTCTCACCAAGCTGGATGCGTTCTATATGATCCGCAAGGTCCTCACGATAGTGCGTCTGGGGTGATGTGTCCTTTATAAAGTCAACTATCCTCTCAACCTCGCCATCGGATACAAACGCGCCCTGAACGCGCGTTGTCGATCTCGCGCCGGCCGGAAAATAAAGCATATCGCCCATTCCCAGAAGCTTTTCCGCGCCTGCCTTGTCAAGAATGGTTCGGCTGTCTACCTGCGACGATACAAAGAACGCTATCCTTGACGGTACATTCGCCTTTATAAGACCGGTTATTACGTCTACCGACGGTCTTTGTGTCGCGATAATAAGGTGGATACCCGCCGCTCTTGCAAGCTGAGCAAGACGGCAGATATAGTCCTCTACCTCCTTAGCCGCGACCATCATAAGATCGGCAAGCTCATCTATGATTATAACCAGCTGCGGTATCTTCTCGCCGCCGTTCTTTTCCATAAGCTTGTTGTACATCTCAAGCTTTCTTACTCCGGCATTTTTAAACAGATCATAACGGCGCATCATTTCCTGAACTGCCCAGTTAAGAGCGCCCGCCGCTTTTTTAGCCTCGGTAACAACGGGGATCAGAAGATGCGGTATGCCGTTATATATTCCAAGCTCGACCTGCTTCGGGTCTACCATGATAAGCTTTACCTCGTTAGGATCAGCTTTATACAGTATTGAGGTTATTATAGTGTTTATACATACCGATTTACCTGAGCCGGTTGCTCCGGCTATGAGCGCGTGCGGCCACTTTGCTATATCACCGACAACAACATTGCCGCCTATGTCCTTGCCAAGACATACCGTGAGTTTTGATTTTGCATTTTTAAACTCGGGCGATTCGAGCATTTCCCTTATCGTAACAGGCGTTACGTTATTATTCGGTATCTCAACGCCGACCGTTGCAGCCTTGCCCGGCACCGGAGCGATAAGAACAGTAGATACCGCAAGGTTGAGCGCGATATCATCCGCAAGTCCGACTATTTTTGAAAGCTTTGTGCCGCTCGACGGCTGTATCTCATACCTTGTCACGGTCGGTCCCTGCGTTACCTGAACCGGCTTTGCCTTTACTCCGAAATTATCAAGCACTGCTATAAGCTGCTCCGCTTTACGGTACAGCTCCTGACGCTTGTCTGCCGATACCTTTTGCGGACGATCAAGAAGATCACTTCCCGGAAATTTATATGGAACTATCTCAGCCGTTATCGAATCATCAAGCTCATCGCTGTACATTTCCTTTTCAGCGTCAGTCAGATTCTTCTCTCGCGGCTTTTTCTCCTCTTCCACCGTCGGCGCTTCATCCGTGATCTGTTCAGACTCATCCGATCCCGCATCGTATTGCTCCTGCATTCTTAAGTCTATACTCTTATACGGCTTCTCCTCCGACACGATCTGTTTTTCATCTTCAGCTTCTATGTCCTCCGGCACATCATCGTCCGGCAGATCAAATTTCATATTATACAGCTCATCACGACTTACAGGATCATCAAATATGCTCCGTATGCTGTCGCCGCCGTTTTCAATATCGGACGCGAACCGGTTCGCTATGTCTATAGTTTCATTCCCGGAAAGCTTTATGCCCCCATCAGTCTGCTTTTGTCTGTCCTCTATCCGCTCTCGCAAACCCTTCGGCAGAACATCATCTTCAGGCCCGGCGCTTATATGATCAAGCAGTCTCGGCTCCTCCATAGCAAGAGTTTCCCTCTCCGAGCGTCGTTTCTCACGTTCCTCCATACGCTCGCGAAATGCCGCAGCATGCTCCTCGCTCATCGTCTTTACTCTTTCGCCAACATCGTCCGAAAGCCCCATCAGCCGCCGCACAATCATACGGATATACGGAATGATGTTAAAGCTTGAAATAAAGCATGCCAACACAATAAATATCAGAAGCAGTATCAGCATTGTCGCTATCGCGCCGACAAAATCCTTTAGCTTCTCGGCAATAAATACTCCGCAAAGTCCACCTCCGTTTATCGGAGACGCGCCGCAAAGCGTATATGCCGACATATATGAGTATTCGGCAAAAACACCGATCATTGCAGCCACATCCACAAGCTCCAAAATGCACAGAACAAACTTAAGCCACAGCTTACTTATTGACCGCGTATATATAAAATACGCAAGCGTGCCGCAGATTATCACCGGCAGCATATATGCTGTAACACCTAAAATACCGCCGAAAAAGCTGTGAGCTGCCTCCGCCATTGTTGAGCGTGTGTCTATGTACATGAACAGCGCGGAAAATACAAACATCATTGCCCATACCGCTCCGTGTATGAACAACGGACTTGCTATAAAGCTTCTGTCCTCATTTACCGGCGGCGCGGTCTTTTTTGCCGCCGGCTTTTTTGCCGCCGGCTTTCTTTGCGCCGTCTTATTTGTCTTAGTCTTTTTTTTAGTTGCCATATATACTCCCCTTTTATTCCTTTCAGTCATTATTATAACACATTATTCATGAAAAATCTACCCCTTATTTGCGGTTGTTGTATGATTGAAACAAACTTTTAATAATCGTTTAAATTTCATTTTAACTCCCTCACGGCGCTAACGCGCCTACTCCCCCCGGCGCTTTCGCGCCGATCCCCTCAAGAGGGGGTCAAGTATCGGTGTACCACAATTCTTTGCTCCCTCTTGAGGTAAGAATGTGTGGTAGCCCGAAACACTTGGCTCCCTCTATGAGGGAGCTGTCGCGCCGACAGGCGTGACTGAGGGAGTTAAACTGAAATTTACGGTTCTATTCACATATAAATCACTCATTCAAAAACCGAATTTAAATCTGTATTTGAACTTGAAAAAATAAGTCTACAGTGGTATAATATATAATGGTGATTTATAATGAAACATATAGTAACCGGAATACTTGCCCATGTTGATTCGGGTAAGACAACGCTTTCAGAAGCGATGCTGTACCGCTCCGGTATGCTGCGCCGACCCGGTCGCGTTGACCACGGCGATGCATTCCTTGATACAAACGAGATCGAACGCGAAAAGGGCATCACCATTTTCGCGAAGCAGGCAATTCTTAATATCGGAAATTCTATATTTACACTTCTTGACACGCCCGGCCATGTTGATTTTTCAGCTGAGACGGAGCGTGCATTTGCCGTGCTTGACTATGCAATACTTGTGATAAGCGGCAGCGAGGGTGTTCAAAATCATACCGAAACACTCTGGATGCTGCTCGAACGCTATAATGTGCCGACCTTTATATTTATCAATAAGATGGATATATCAGGTAAAAGCCGCGCGGAGCTGATGAATGAGCTTTGCGAAAAGCTCTCGGATAACTGTATCGACTTTACCGATCGGGATGCGTTGGCAGAGACTGCCGCGACATCCACCGAGCGTCTTATGAACGAGTACCTCGATAAGGAAGCTGTTTCCGATGACGCGCTTCGCGAAGCAATTTCGGAAAGAGCTATGTTTCCCTGCTTCTTTGGCACAGCTCTCAGGATCAAGGGTGTTGACGAGTTCCTTACCGCGCTTGACAGATATACGGTAATGCCGGAGTACGGCAGCGATTTTGGCGCAAAGGTGTTCAAGATAACGACAGACGATAACGGCAACAGACTTACGCATATTAAAATAACCGGCGGCAGTCTTATAGCCAAAAAAGTCATAAAATACAGTAACCGCGATAACGAGCCTTTATCGGAAAAGGCAGACAGAATAAGGATATATAACGGAGAAAAATTCACCGTTACGGAAAACGCAGACGCCGGAACGATCTGCGCCGTCACCGGACTTAGCGCTACATATCCCGGTCAGGGACTTGGCGCCGAGCATGATTCGATAAGTCCCGTGCTCGAACCGGTACTAACCTATCGCGCCGATATTCTTGATGGAACAAACGTTCAGACAGCATTAAAAAATTTACAGGCACTTGAAGCGGAGGATCCATTGCTGCACGTTATCTGGAATGAACAGCTATCCGAAATACATATACAGATCATGGGCGAAGTACAGCTTGAAGTGCTGCGGAGAATCATATCCGAACGGTTTAATATGGCTGTTGACTTCTCGCATGGGTCTGTTGCATATCGCGAAACGATAGCAAATACCGTTGAGGGTGTCGGACATTTTGAGCCGCTTCGCCATTACAGCGAGGTGCATCTTATACTTGAGCCTCTCCCGCGCGGGAGCGGATTAAGGTTTGCATCAAAATGCAGCGAGGATACACTCGACAAAAACTGGCAGAGGCTTATTCTCACCCATTTGCGCGAAAAAACGCATTTGGGCGTGCTTACCGGCGCGCCTATAACCGATATGAAGATAACACTTGCCGCAGGACGGGCGCATAAGAAGCACACAGAGGGCGGCGATTTCAGAAAGGCTACCTACCGCGCGGTACGTCAAGGACTGATGTATGCGGAAAACGTCCTGCTTGAACCAATGTACAGCTTTCGTCTGGAGGTTCCGACAGCAAACGTCGGCAAGGCTATGACTGATCTGCAGCAGATGGGGGCGGATTTTTCGCAGCCTTCACTCTCAGGAGAATTCTCCGTTCTTACCGGCACAGCACCGGTATCGGAAATGCGCGGATACTATACAGAGCTTACCGCCTATACTGCCGGTCGCGGAAGATTGTTTTGCAACGTCAGCGGCTACGGCGAATGCCACAACGCAGACGCTGTTATAGCCGCACGCGGGTATGATCCGGAAGCGGATATAGCAAACACACCCGATTCTGTTTTCTGCGCACACGGCGCAGGATTTCTTGTAAAGTGGGATGAGGTATATAAGTATATGCATCTTGAAAGCGCGCTTGCGCCGGAACAGAAGGAGGATGACAGCGCCGCGCGTGCGGCGGAATATGTACGCGCCGCCGCAACAGATGAGGAGCTGCTGAGGATATTTGAAAAGACTTACGGCACTATAAAGGTAAGGAATAACAATGCCGCCGTAAAGAAGCGCAAGATAGCACCCTCACCTGCCGAAAAATCGCGTAAACGCATCCCGCCCCCGGGCGGTCCACTGTATGTATTAGTTGACGGCTACAACATAATTTTTGCGTGGGATGACCTAAAAAAAGCATCCGAGGACAGTCTTGATCTTGCCCGCGAGCTGCTCATAAACCGGCTCTGCAACTACCGCGGATATATGAATTGCGAGCTTATACTCGTATTCGACGCATACAAGGTAAAGGGCAACCCCGGCAGCGTAGAAAAGGTGCATAATATAAATGTGGTCTACACCAAGGAGGCTGAAACCGCTGACGCGTATATAGAGAAGGTATCGCGCGAGCTTTCAAAGAAGTACCGCGTCCGTGTTGCTACCTCGGACAACCTTGAACAGATAATAATTCTCGGCGCCGGAGCGGTTCGCGTTTCAGCTGACGAGTTCCGTCGCGAGGTAGAGCAGGCGGAGGATGAAATAAGGCGATATATTGAGCAGACGTTTTAAGGAGCTTTTATGGCAATAGGAATAGTTGCGGAATTTGACCCGTTCCATAACGGGCACAAATACCTTGTTGATACAATAAAAAAAAATACCGGCGAAGCGGTCGTTGCCGTCATGAGCGGATCATGGATGCAGCGAGGCGGCATAGCCATAACCGATAAATGGACAAGGACACGCATGGCGATCACAGGCGGTGTTGACCTTGTTTTTGAGCTGCCTGTTGTACGTTCTATGGCTACAGCGCAGAAATTCGCATCCGGCGCCGTTTCGATACTTGCGGCATCCGGAATAGTAAATACTCTTGCATTCGGTTCAGAATGCGGCGATAAATCTGCTCTTACTAAGGCAGCAGACATAATCATTAACGAGCCGCCGGAGATCTCCGAAAAATTGAAACGGCTTACCGATACCGGAATGAGCTACGCTGCCGCTCGCGCTGAATCATACAGAGGCATAGTCCCCAAAGATGTCCTTGACAGACCGAATGATATTCTTGCTACAGAATACATCATAGCCTCCATTACGCAAAATACAGGGTTTGACTTTATGCCCGTAAAGCGTTACGGCGCAGCGCATAACGGCGCGCCCGCCCAAGGCATTGCATCGGCATCGGAGATACGAAAAATACTGCGCGAGGGATCGTCTGCCGCGGAATATATGCCCGATAGTAATTTTACTGTTTATGACCGCACCACACTCGATACAGCGGTCATCGCCGCATGGAGGAATGGTGACGCGAAAAAGCTATCTGGCATTGCCGATGTTTCCGAAGGGCTCGAAAACAGATTTATAAACGCGGCAGCGGAAAGCGTTACCGTTGATGAGCTATGCATGAGAGTTAAAACAAAGCGGTATACCCTGAGCCGCATACGCCGTATCGCATACGCCGGACTTTTGGGACTTACAAAGGAGCTTTCCGATATGCCGCTGTCTTACATTCGCGTGCTTGGCATGACCGAACGCGGCAAGGATCTGTTACGGCAAATGAAAACCGCCGCGACACTGCCGGTGGCAATAAAGCCATCGTCACTTCGCGGCGGATGCATATTTGATTTTAATTCCCGCGCCGAGGACATATTCGCGCTGTGCGCGAAAGCGCCTCAGCTGCGGCGCGGCGGACGCGATTATACGACCTCGCCTGTGATGGTGTAGAAATGCTGTCCCTCAAGTGACACTTTCTCCGACAAACCCAAATTCAATCTATCACATAAGCAGGAACAACAGGCAAAAGTGTATCGGTATACCAGCACATTATCCTAACCTGATCAACGCCGTCTGCAACAATGAGATCGCCTCGGATCTCGCTGTCCGATTCGGATGGGTCCGCGTCTATGATCTCAAAATCTACCAAAACGCCGTCTTTATACTGTCCGATCATCAAGCTCGGCTTGTGTTCTTCTGCTACTTCATAGCCGGTGAATTTGACTTCGGCTCTGTCGCCTGACGCTAATTCCGTCATGGCGGTTATAGTTTCGCCGTCCTTTGTTACCGTGAGCTTTGACGCGGAATATACCAGATATATCGGCTCCGAATAGGTCTCTATCTCATAATCACCCGTCTCCGAGGTCATCGTCCTTACGAAATTCCCGTACTTGTCATATACATCAACGCTTGAAGAGCCAAGCTCAAAATCCTTTGTTACGGTGTTGTCAAAACCGCCGTTTATGGCGAGGGTAACATTTTTGTGTAAGTTTTGGTTATAAAACTCAAACGCATAGCTTCTCTCGTCTTCGTCCCCCGTCACATCTTTAAATTTCGAATTTCCGCCCACAAAGTAATTCATGGCGGCAGTGCCCAGGTATGCCGGCTTTGCACCGTTGGGCAAAAGCTCCGCTTCAGGCTTATCGGTATAGCCGCGCTTCGAGCAATTTAACACCCCCCAGTTAGACTCGACCTGCGATTGATCGGCATAATCATATAAGCAATACTGTATTATATTATCAAAAAGTCCATACGCCTTGCTTACCGCTCTCATCATAACCATAGAATTAAGCTGAACGTCCCTTGAACAGCCCGGCACAAAGCCTGCAGTTGAATTGTCGTATGTGCTGAATCCGATCTCTGTAAGCCATATCGGAACATCAACGTGATACAGATCCATCGTCTTCTTAAGGTATTGGGCCTGCCATATAAAATCTGCTTCCGGGAAAGCGTCGGTGCTATTATAATCATAGCAGTGTACACTTATTGCATCTAAATATTTACCGCCCAAGGAGTAAAGAACAGTTCCTATCCAAAAGATCGACTTTAAATTTATACCCGCCGTATCACAGCCTATAACCTTAATATCAGGATCAACACCCTTTATTGCGATATATGCGGCTTTTAGCACCTTTGCGTAGGTCTCCGCCGGTTCCTGCGTTGGATTGAAGTTTTTGTGATTCCATTCATTCCATATTTCAAAATGATCCACAAGCCCGTGAAGCTCCTTTGCCACATAAGCGCAAAAGTTTGCATAAGCGGCAATAGCCTCGTCCGAGGACGGGCAGTTGCCGTCGTCATATAACGGATTTCGTCCCGTCAGTATGCAAACAGTTTTTATATCTCTGCTTTTTAAATCGTTGATTTTACTTATATAGGACGATACACCAATGTATTTACCCTTCTCCTTCGGTTCAACGCCCTGCCACAGGATGTCTTCGCGGTGCCATCTTGCGCCGGAGCCAAGCATCAGAGGAACCGCCACCGAAGGATCGCAGTAACGAGGTCTCGTGTAGTTTATCATGGTCTGATTATAACCGAAGCTATCGTCTATGTTGTTTTCATCCAAGGCAATACAAACGGAAAATTCCTCCGAATATGTATCGGTATACTTATCGTTCGGTGACGACAACGCATAGTTTTCCTCAGATACATTGATCGTATATATCCCGTATTTCCCGGGATTATCTATCTTTATAGTGCGTGTTCTTTTCGCTTTTGACGATATGGTCTCCGACCATGTATAAGACGCAACAGAATTGCCTTCCTCATCCGTTATTATCCAGCTGTAATTTGAAACGACCTTTTTGGCTACTGTATTTTCGATATTCTGAGTAAATGTGATCTCGTCTGTATCATGAAAAATGTTTCCCGACTTGTCACTTGTGATATAGTCAAAGTTTAAAAGCGAGTCCGACTCTGAAACGGCCGCGCCGCAGAGCGTCGGAAAATTCACGGTTAAAATACAAACGGCGCACAAAACAGATAGTAATGTTTTTTTCATTTTTATAACTACTGACTCCTGAGCTTATTATATATCAGAGTAGAGATTTGTACTGTACTCCCCGTCCGCTATGAGCTTCTTGAACGATTCGACGACAAGCGGCTTATCCTCCTTATAGGTAACACCGAACCACTTATCGGGGGTTTCGAGTACCTTTACGGACACCTTGCCCTCTCTTAAAAGCTCGCCAATGTAGATGGGGATAAGATACTCCGCCTTTAGCGGGTTTTCGGGCACAACAGTCTTAAAGAAGTCAATAAAGCCTGTCTCAAGCATATTTATGAACTCGGGCGTGAAGCCCCAGAAATTCATCGAAACATGCGAATTCAGATCAATTACTTTTCCGTCTGCATCGGCATGATCGCCGGCATTTACAATGTTTGAGGTCTCCAAAACGTCCGTGAGATATCCGTTTCCATCGGCGCAGCAGACACCGCGCGTAACGCCGCCATTCTCACTGAGCGTGTTCTTTAAGATGAAGCCGGCCATACAGAAATCGGTGGGCTTTATCTTATCCGCGTTAACAAGATACTCGTGCAGCTTTATAAACGCCTGCTTGCCATAGTAGTCATCGGCATTTATTACTGCGAACGGCTCATTTACGACCGCCTTTGCCGCAAGCACCGCCTGACCTGTTCCCCACGGCTTTGAGCGTCCATCAGGCACTTCATAGCCCTCCGGCACATCCGTAAGAGCCTGAAACGCATAGGCTACCTCTACACCATGATCGGCGCATATTTTTTCTATCCTGTCGCCTATTACTTCTTTAAAGTCTTGCTCGATGTCTTTCCTTATAATGAATACGATCTTGTTAAAGCCGGCCTTTATCGCGTCATGGATGGAATAGTCCATGATTATCTCGCCACAGGGTCCTACCGGCTCAAGCTGTTTTATTCCGCCGCCGAATCGTGAACCGATACCGGCTGCCATTATTACTAACGCTGTTTTCATTATTTCATTCTCCTATCATTTTTTTATTACATTATACACTATAATTCTGATCATTGCAATAGTTTTCTACATAAATTCCGGTGTTTCAAGCGTTATATTTCCTATTTTCGCTGCGCGAAGCTCATCAAGCACCATATTTGCCGCGCGCTCCGTGTCGACCTCACCGCCGCTTATAACAAAACCGCGTCTTCTGCCGATCAGAGTAAGTATTTCGTATCCCTTCATGCCGCTAATATCGTCCTTTAGCTTGTACCGCGATATTAACTCATCAGGGTATTCGTCACGCAGATAGTCACAAAGCGAATATGCTAAAAGCTCTGTGTTCATTATTTCATCGCGGATCGCGCCGGTATATGCAAGCCGCTTTGCAAGCTCCTGATCCTCGAACTTGGGCGGCAGTATTCCCGGCGTATCCAATAGCTCGGCATCACCACGTATCCTGAGCCACTGCTTACCCTTTGTAACACCCGGTTTATCTCCGGTCTTTGTGCTCGCTTTGCCGAGAAGCCGGTTTATAAGACTGGACTTACCTACATTGGGTATACCGACCATCATAAGCTTAAGCGTCCGTGTTCTGCCCTTTTCAGCGTCACGCTCTATCCGCTCACGGACAAGCTCACGCGCGGCTGAAAGAACCTTGTTTATTCCCATACCCGTGGTGCAGCTTATGGGTATAACTGTTATATTCCTCTGTCTGTACCACTCTATCCACATATCCGTCTTGCGCCTGTCGGCAAGGTCTGCCTTATTCATGACAAGCAGTCTCGGTTTATTTCTGATAATATCATCAAAATTCGGATTTCTGCCGGAAAACGGGATTCTCGCGTCAAGTATCTCGACAACAACATCTATCATTTTCAGGTTGTCTTCAATCAGTCGGCGCGTCTTAGCCATGTGTCCCGGATACCACTGTAATGTGTTTTGCATAATTACCTCCTCTGAACACATGAGGGACAGTTCTGCTGTGTTCAGAACTGTCCCTCATGGTTTTACTCTTATCTCGTCAATCCTATTTGGTTGAACGGGAAAACTCTTATCTGCGACTTACCCAAAAGCGCCTTCTCGTTTACCTGTCCGAGCGATGATACGCGGCTGTCTGAGGAATGCTCACGGTTATCACCCATAACAAACACATATCCCTCATTTACTGTTAAGGGATATTCAACCGATAAATCTGTCGGATAAGTAGTGCCCTTTGCATACGGCTCATCAAGCGCCTTGTCATCGACATATACAACACCGTCACGAATATCGACGGTCTGTCCCTCTGTCGCAATAACACGCTTTACATAATATATCTTCTTGCAGCTCTGCGGGAGCGAAAAGCTCGCACTAAGCTTTTCAAAGAACGAAAGCTCATCCTTGCCCTCCCTCGCGGCAAGCATATCAAAATAGTCCATTCTGCGCGTGTAGTTGCTGTCAAGTATAACAATATCACCCTGATGCGGCTCGTAACCGAGCTTGGTAACAATGAGACGGTTGTTATGGAAAAGTGTGTTTTCCATGCTCTGTCCGTCCACCTTGACTATATCGAACAAAAATCCCTTTATAAGCATCGCTATAGCAATGGCGATAACAATCGAATATACCCATTCGAAAATCTCTCTGCCTATGCTCTTTGCCTTTGTTTCCTCCGCTTTAACCTTTTCAAGCTCTTCCTCTATAGCCTCCGGCGTTGAGTTTTCGTTTATATTTTCTTCATTGGTGTTCATGTCATTGTTTACATCTGCCATTTGAACTCCTCCTCTTTTAAAAAAATGACAACACGCCCTCTTTGCACATCGCTTTGCGATATGCAAAGAGGATAAAGCGTTTTGCCGTGCCCATGTGCATTTCCGGCCAACGGGAGGAAAATTTTGCACGGGCAATCCAATCCCTGTCATTTCTATATAGGAATTCTTTCCTATATAGAAATGACAGGACGGCGCAGAGCACCGTCCTTAACAACCATGGTCTCAGATTCTTTCCTTAACCTTAGCAGCCTTACCAACTCTGTCACGAAGATAGAACAGCTTAGCACGGCGTATCTTACCGTGTCTTACTACCTCGATCTTCTCAACATTCGGTGAATTGATCGGCCATGTCTTCTCTACACCTACACCATACGATATACGTCTTGCAGTGAATGTCTTGCCGATACCGCCGCCCTGAATCTTGATAATTGTTCCCTCGAACATCTGAGTTCTTGTTCTTGAACCCTCGACTATTCTCTGGTAAACCTTTACAAGGTCGCCGACCTGAAGCTCAGGAAGGTCATTTCTTATTTGGTCTTTTGTGATCGAATCAAGAATTACTTTTGTGTTCATAATCGATCCTCCTTTATATCTGGGACATTCGTGCCGACCAAGGCAGAGGACTATCCGTAATTCCGAATAATTATATCATATCCTGCATTATTTTGCAAGTGTTTTTTGTGTACGAGCCGACAAAATTACAAATCAAAGACGCCTTTGATTTAGTTATTATGCATATTATTTAAAATATGCTATGCCGGCTTCAAACAGCTTCTGATCCTTTTCGCCGGGAACATTCTTGCATATATCCGCGCCTATTCTCTCACTGTGTCCCATCTTTCCGAGAATGCGTCCGTCGGGTGAGAGTATACCCTCAATAGCTGCTGTTGATCCGTTAGGATTCCACTCGCTGTCGTATGTAGCCTCTCCGAACAGATCTACATACTGTGTCGCGATCTGACCGTTTGCAGCAAGCTTTGCTACCATTTCAGGCGACGCGATGAAACGTCCCTCACCATGCGAAAGAGCGATAGTATGTATATCCCCCGTCTCTACATTTGCTAACCACGGGGATTTATTCGATGCTATCCTTGTATATGCCATCCTTGATATATGTCTGCCTATCGTATTGAACGTGAGCGTCGGCATTTCCGCGTCAAGATCGCGTATCTCACCGTATGGCACAAGACCAAGCTTCACAAGCGCCTGGAAGCCGTTGCAGATCCCGAGCATAAGTCCGTCACGGTTGTTGAGCATATTCATGACCGCTTCCTTAACCTGCGGGTTGCGGAACGCGGTAGCTATAAATTTACCTGAGCCCTCCGGCTCATCGCCGCCTGAAAAACCGCCCGGCAGCATTACTATCTGGCTATTGTCGATGCGTCGCTTCATCTCGGCAAGCGACTCTTCTACATCCGCGCCTGTAAGGTTACGGATAACGAAAACCTCCGCCGCGCCGCCCGCACGTTCAAAGACTCTTGCCGTATCGTACTCGCAATTCGTTCCGGGGAATACAGGGATAAATACACGCGGCTTTGCGAACTTCTCACCGGCTACCGTTATACTGCGCTTCTCATAGCTGTATGTGTCAGGCTCCTCGGTAAAATGCCCCGCATGAGTCGGATAAACTCCTTCAAGCGGCTCTGTCCACACCTTTACCGCCTCATCAAGTGATATGCAAGCGTCACACGCCTCAAGCGTATCGCCGCCTGTCTCGCCTATAACGATGCCGCCCTCTATTTCGCTGTCTGTCTCGACTACAATAGAGCCTATAGGCGCAGAGAACAGCATTTCCTTAGTCACATTATCATTTAGCTTTGCGCCGATCATATTACCGAACGCTGACTTTGCAACGACCTCTGCAAGTCCGAAGCCCTTTACAGCGGTTGCGGAATGTATCTTGCCCTCTGCAGCCGCCTTGTGAACAGCTTCATACATTGCCTTAAGCGCCTCAAAGTCCGGAAGGTCGTTTTCGTCTGTCTTGACCGCGAAGTATACGAGCTTTGAATCAGCCTTTACATACTCCTGTGATATTACCTTGTCCGCCTTTGCCGGAGCTACAGCAAACGATGTGAGCGTCGGCGGAACATCAAGCTCATTGAACGAGCCTGACATGGAATCCTTACCGCCTATAGCCGCTATATTCAGCGCAAGCTGCGCCTTGTACGCGCCAAGAAGTGCCGCAAACGGCTTGCCCCAACGCTTCGGGTCTGTGCCGAGCCGCTCAAAGTATTCCTGGAACGTGAGATATATCGTCTTATAGTCAGCGCCCAAGGCTACAGCCTTTGAGACTGACTCTACAACAGCATACACCGCGCCGTGATATGGTGACCACTTTGCGATCTCAGGATCATAACCGAAGGTCATGATCGTAGCTGAGTTTGTCTCGCCCTCGAGCACCGGCACCTTTGCAGCCATACCGTCCGTAGGCGTAAGCTGATACTTGCCGGCAAACGGCATAAGCACCGTACCCGCGCCTATGGTGGAGTCAAACTTCTCGCTCAGTCCCTTTTGTGAGCATACGTTAAGATCAGCAAGTGTTTCAAGCCACTGTGCGCGCGTGTCAGCCTTTATCTCCTTCTTTAACGCGCACTTAGCCTCGTCCGGCAGCTCTACCTCTACATCCGTATTCTTTACCGCGCCGTTAGTGTTAAGGAAATCGCGCGATATATCGCAGATAGTTTTGCCGCGCCAGCTCATAACGAGCCTGTTTTTGTCGGTAACGACAGCTACTGTCGTTGCCTCCAGGTTTTCCTCATGCGCGTATTTTATAAACGTATCAACGTCCTTTGCCGCCACAACAACAGCCATTCTCTCCTGTGATTCGGATATAGCAAGCTCGGTTCCGTCAAGCCCCTCGTATTTCTTCGGTACGCGGTCAAGATCTATCTCAAGTCCGTCTGCAAGCTCGCCTATAGCTACCGACACGCCGCCCGCTCCGAAATCGTTACAGCGCTTTATAAGCGTAGTCACTCTCTTGTCGCGGAACAGTCTTTGCAGCTTTCTCTCCACCGGCGGATTACCCTTCTGCACCTCTGAGCCGCAGGTGGTTACAGATTCCTCGTTATGCGCCTTAGACGAGCCGGTAGCGCCGCCGATGCCGTCGCGTCCCGTTCTACCGCCGAGCAGGATTATTACATCCCCCGCCGACGGGCGCTCGCGGATAACATTCGCCTTCGGAGCCGCGCCTATTACCGCGCCTATCTCCATGCGCTTTGCAACATAGCCCTCGTCATATATCTCCTGAACCTGTCCTGTCGCAAGTCCTATCTGATTGCCGTAGGAGCTGTAGCCGGAGGATGCCTTTTTCGTAAGCTTTCTCTGCATGAGCTTGCCGGGCAGGGTTTCCTTCAGCGACCTTCGCGGATCGCCCGCGCCCGTAACGCGCATTGCCTGATATACATACGACCGTCCCGAAAGCGGATCGCGTATTGCTCCGCCAAGACAGGTCGCGGCACCGCCGAACGGCTCTATCTCCGTCGGGTGGTTGTGTGTCTCATTCTTGAACATAATAAGCCAGTCCTCAAGCCTTCCGCCGACCTCAACAGGCATAACGATCGAGCAAGCGTTTATCTCCTCGCTCTCGTCTATTTCCTTTAAATATCCCTTTGCCTTAAGCTGCTTAACTATAATTGTTGCCATGTTCATAAGGCATATATTTCTGTCGGGCGAATACAGCTCAGCCTTTGCCGCCTTGTATTCCTCGAACGCTGCGGCAATAACATCTCCGTATTTGCCGTTATCTATTTTTACATTGTTAATCTTTGTAGAGAATGTCGTGTGACGGCAGTGATCCGACCAGTATGTATCTATCATGCGAAGCTCCGTTATAGTCGGGTCGCGCTTCTCATCGTTTTTAAAGTAGTTTTGGCAGAACTTAAGGTCATCAAGATCCATCGCAAATCCCATTTTGTCAAGGAATTCGCTCATAGCAGCCTCGTCCATCTCATTAAAGCCCTCTGCCGTCTTAACGTCATCGGGGTAGTCCACCTTCATCTCCAGCGACTCCGGCTTTTCAAGCGAAGCCTCACGCGCCTCGACAGGGTTTATAACATACGGCTTTACCTCGGCAAGCTCCTCATCCGAAACATCGCCTATGAGAACATACACCTTTGCGTAGCGTACTATAGGACGCTCCTTCGCAGTAAGGATGGAAACACATTCCTCCGCACTTGCCGCACGCTGGTCAAACTGACCCGGCAAAAACTCAACCGCAAAAACACGCCCCTCCGGTATATCTATTTTCTCGTCATACGCATTATCCACAGGCGGCTCGGAAAAGATGAGTGAACGCGCCTTTTCATACTCCTCGTCCGTCATGCCGTCAATATCATAACGATTGATGATCCGAACATCGCTTAGCCCCTTCATGTTCAGGTTCTCACGCAGATCGGCAAGAATGTCCTTTGCCTCAATATTAAAACCGGGCTTTTTCTCAACGTAAATTCTTCTAACTGCCATTCGTTTTTCTCCTTCTTACTTTCCGAGACACTTCAGTGTTCCCGTTTTAGTTTTGTTGTCGTATTCAATACGTGTATAAGTCGCATTGTCCATCCAGAACAGGCGGCTCTCTTCAGGTCTGAGTCCCAAGAGGTGCGATATAATATGCCGCGCTGTACCAAGATGCGTGGATAAATACACGGTTTTGCCATCGTTTTCCGGCATTATTCGGTCAAGGAATGCGTTTACGCGCTCCTGCACCTCCGAAAATGACTCTCCGCCGGGTACAACATAACCGAGCCAATCTGCCATAAACTCAGCGTATTCATCCGGACGTGTGTTTTTGATTTTTGACAGCGACATCCCTTCCCATTCGCCCCAGTCCCTCTCTATGAGCGCCGGCTCAACAACAAGCTTTGCATGCTTTGCTGTGCCGTGAGTGCCAAGATATGGTCCCGCGGTATTCCGCGCCCGCATAAGCGGACTTGAATATATTACATCTGCGTAGATGCCCTTCATTCGCATCGCAAGCCTGCCTGCATCCATCTGTCCGGTCTCTGTCATTGCCACATTCTCGCGTCCGAGACATGCTTTGCTTTTGTTATATCTTGTCTGTCCATGGCGGACTATGATCACATCTACCATATAAACTCCTTAAAATTGCTATTTGAACAGGAAAGCAAATCTTTAAATATAAATTTTGATTTATACTTCCTCAATTATCGGCAGTATCATAGGATTACGCTTTGTTTCTTCATAAATATATTTCGCAACGCCGCTGCGGATACTCGCCTTCATCATACTCCAGTCCGAATTACGTTTCGCAAGATTTATCTCAGCCATATCCGCCGCTATATCCTTAACGCAGTCTATAAGCTGCTCCGCCTCGCGCACATATACAAAGCCGCGGGAGATAACATCGGGACGTGATACCATGAGCCGTGTTTCGCTGTCTATTGTTATAACAATAATTATAAGTCCGTCCTCGGCAAGATGCTTTCTGTCACGCAGAACAATATTGCCGACATCGCCCACGCCTTTACCGTCTATAAGCACCTGACCGTTCTGTACGGTGCCGCTTATCTTTGCCGAGGACGCATCAAGCTCGAGCACAGTTCCGTTTGAAAGCACAAACGAGTTCTTTTCAGGTATTCCTACCGTCTCCGCAAGACGCTTATGAAGAACAAGATGACGGTGCTCGCCGTGTACGGGTATAAAGAACTTCGGTCTTACAAGCGCAAGCATCAGCTTTAGCTCCTCCTGGCAGGCATGTCCCGAAACGTGAACATCCATCAGGGATTTATATATGACCTCAGCGCCGATCTTAAAAAGCTCGTTGATTACATTTGAGACAGATTTTTCATTGCCCGGTATCGGCGAGGCCGATATGATGATAAGATCGTTCTCTGTTACCTCTACCTTGCGATGGTCTGAAAATGCCATGCGTGTGAGCGCGCTCATAGGCTCACCCTGTGAGCCTGTAGTTATTATCACGAGCTGATCGGGTCTGTATTTGCCTATATTATCAAGATTAATAAGAACACCCTCGGGCACCTTCATATAACCCAGAAGCAGAGATATTTCAACAATATTCTCCATACTCCTGCCCGATACCGCTACCTTACGGTGGTTCTTTGCCGCCGCGTCGATTATCTGCTGCACCCTATGCACATTTGATGCAAACGTGGCTATTATTATGCGCTTTTTGCAGCCGTTAAAAATCTGATCGAACTTATCACCGACCGATTTCTCGCTCATTGCATATCCCGACCGTTCGACGTTCGTTGAATCCGACATAAGCGCAAGCACACCCTCCCTGCCAAGCTCACCGAGCCGCGCAAGGTCTATCATATCTCCTACTATAGGCGTGGTATCTATTTTCCAGTCGCCTGTGTGAACTATCGTGCCCACCGGTGTTTTTATCGCAAGAGCAACACTATCGGCGATCGAGTGGTTTGTCGCGATAAATTCTACCGAAAAAAACTTGCTCGCTTCTATGATATCTCCGGGATGCACACGCTTTAAAGCGGCACTTGAGAGCATATTATGCTCCCTCAGCTTATGCTCAACGAGTCCGAGCGTAAGCCTTGTTCCGTATACGGGCACATTTATCTCCTTCAGAAAATACGGCAGTCCGCCGATATGATCCTCATGTCCGTGAGTGAGAAATATACCCTTGATCTTCTCTCTGTTCTTCGTGAGATACGTTATATCGTTTATAACCATGTCAACACCTGGCATATCGTCATCAGGAAATGCCATACCACAGTCAATAATAACGATCTCGTTACTGTACTCGAAGGCGGTCAGATTTTTTCCGATCTCATCAAGACCACCTATCGGTATTATTCTGAGTTTTTTTGTTTTTGCCAAATTGATCATTTTCTCCTTTCTGTCAATTCATCATTTCGTTCATTATCGGATATGAAGGCCTTATATCCATACGATGACCATTGAATAAGATATATCGTTTATAATCAAAATCAAAGTCATAGTCCAGCTCTTCACCCGTTAATATTCCGTACTGCATATCATAATAATCCGAAAACAGCTCGTCATTCATGCCGCCATCATGCCATTTAAGCTCCGCATCGTAGTATCCGAGCGGATTTGTCTGCCTTACATACTTCTGAAGATCATCAAGGAACATCTGAACGCGGCTTTTCGGAAGCCTTGCCGCCTCCATAAGCAAACCCGAAAGGAAGCACGGGCTGGTGTATATACCGGTCTGCTCCTCTATATCATAGTTCGCCCAGATAATAAACGGAATACGGTACTTTTGCATCATTTCTTCATTGGTGAACATATCCGGTTGCTTTCCAAGCAGCATTTTATAAAAGCCATCTTCTATTTTCGGTTGATGATCGCCGTACATCAGAACAATAGTCGGCTCATCAAACTGCTTTAGGTTATACAGAAATTCCGCAAGCGCTTCATCGGTATACTTTACAACCGACAGATATTGCTCCGTCTGCGGAAATTCTCTTGCAGCATTCTCGATCATAATATTCGGTCTGAAATGCTCAAACTTATAGCTGCCATGATTCTGCATCGTTACGTTAAAAATGAAATCGCGCCTGTTCTTATCCTGCTTTCCGAACAGATAATTAAGTATCGTTCCAAAATCACTGTGATCACTTACATATCCCCTTATCTTCCTCGGATACATATTATATTCCTTTAGCGTCTCATAGCTTATAAACTTATCGAACCCCATATATCTGTAGATATTGTTGCGGTTCCAGCCGTTACCCTTATACGGATGAAAAGCTGTGGCATAATAGCCAAGCTCCTTCATGTGTGTTACCATTGAATACGGTATATCTCCGAATATCATCTGCGCATACGGAATAGCGTTCGCATGGAGAAGCCCCGTGTTCATTCCGGTCAGGAATTCATATTCGGAATTACACGTGTTTCCTCCATAAGGTGAAACGAGAAGCTCGCCGCGAATGGTATTACTCCGTAGCGAACGGAAGAACGGCAGGTAGTCCTCATTCGTTTCAAAATCACCAAGCAAATTAAAATCGGCAAAGCTCTCGTTCATAACAACAATAACATTTGGCATCTGCTCTGATGCGCCGTCCCCCGCGCCGCTTATATATTGAAGCGCCTCCCTGTTATTATCCTCGGTGTAATTATCGAGCATCGCATTCAGCTTGTCCTTGTCGTATGTATCATTCTTCTCAAGCCCCATCCGGAGCGTATTAACATAAAAGCTGAATGCCGAGCCGTAGTGGCGGTTTGCATAGTACTGGTCAAACACCGAGATATAATACGGCTCAACATCTACGGTAGCTATTAACAAAACGCATAAACCAATAACGATAACAGACGCGGCCCGTATTTTGATCCCTTTATTCTTTATTTCCAATCTGAGCGGAAACTTATACGCAAGCATAATAAACGCTACTGCCATAACAGTCGCGGTTATCATCTGGTACTGCATAGAGAAGGAGTATTCAGAAGCAACGTTCATCGCTGTCCTGAACGCGTATATGTCCGTCGGCGTTAGCGCCATTCCGCGGAAACAGTACACAAGAAAGCCTATGCCGTTAAATATAAGCGAGAGCATAAGCGCCGTTACCGAGCTTGCCGGTATATTGCCGGTAATAAGTATTGTTATCATTGCCGCAATGATATAGAATGCGGTATTAACGAGAAAAATATAGGGACTTGACCAAAACCCGTTGGAATATACTATAGAGATCGTCATTGCAGCTGCCATAGACATAGCATATACCACAATTCCAACAATAAGCTCTGCGCGTCTGCTGAGATTAAATTTAAACATACCCAGCAGCATGATAACAACACTGCTTATGATCGTTATGGAAAGAAATCCGTATCTGATCTGTGATCTGTTGCCAACGACCCTATAAAGATCGATATTTGACAACGTATATATAATAAAAAACACAGCCAAAGCAAAAGATACTATCACTTTCCACCATGAGTTCCTCTTTATCATCTATGTACCTCACCGATGAGTTTTCTTCGTTATACATATAACATACTATTATATAGTATATCACAAGTATTATTTTTTTTCAAGCAAAATTCTTTCAAATATGATGCCCCAAAGCTTAAATTTATTGTTAATAAAGCATAAATTTCAGTTTGTCGGACTGATGTTTGCGGTGTAGCTCTGCTGTCCCTGCCCCGGGGCAGGGTGCCGAGCTTGCGAGGCGGGTTGGGGGCTGCGGCAGAGATAGATTTTATCTAAAGCCGCTAATTTCTCATATTTTTTAGCGTCGTTAACCCCAATCCGACCTTTGCGAACGAGTTCGCAAAGCCCACCTTGCCCCAGGGCAAGGACAAGCTGCGCCCACCCACTATCCCCCCGATAAACTGAAATTTATCTTTGATTCCGGCAGCGCCGGTTTGATGCGCGTTCAGTCAAAGCCATAGCAACGCTAATGGGAGGTTTGGGAAAGTGTGTCTCGCGAATGCGCATT
>JAFRDB010000145.1 GCA_017404065.1 Clostridia bacterium | reverse complement strand
GAAACTACTCTACTCTTCCCCCCAAGAATGGGGGGTCAGGGGGGTTGATATGCCGTCAGGCATTTCTTTAAAAAATCTGTTTGATAATAAAAGTTTTTAAATTTCTGTTCAAAATTTGTTCATAAAACATGTTCTTTTTATGAAAAAAATGCTGTAATGGATCACGACGGGTATATTCTGATGAAGTAATATTTGTAATATAGCTGTAATTTTGTAACTAATAAAAAACTTTTGTAACAAAAGTGAAATATTTTTGTAAAAAAGTATTGACAAATGTAATAAACGGTGCTATAATTGTAACATGGTATTAGGAAGGATAAGGTTATAAAGGGGTAAACTCTTTATAAAAGAAGGGAGGAGTAATTTTTATATGAAAAATCATTGTAAAATTTTGGCTTCAACATTGGCGGTGTGTACCGCTATCACGGCGACTGCAAATGCGGCTGATCTAAGCGTGTGGGCAGTCAGAAATTATAGCTCTGCAAGTATTGCGGGACTTGTTTCATACTCAGTGGTAACAAATAATCTTAAGAGCTCTATTACAAGAGGCGAGGTTTGTGAGCTTACCATGAATCTATACAAGCGTCTGACTAATGAAGAGGTGCCTGAAGCCTTAAGCTCGCCATTCACCGATACCGACAGCGTAGCGGTATCACAGGCATATTGCTATGGCATAGTGAACGGTACCGGTGATACAACATTTTCCCCTGACAGGCTTGTTACGCGGCAGGAGATGGCTAAGATGATAGTCAGTACTCTGACTGCCAGCGAGATAAGATTCAATATTGCAAAGGAAACGGATGTTTCATATTTAAGTAAATTTGACGATGGTGATCAGGTATATTCATGGGCTATGTCACCAATGAACACTCTGCTTGACTATGGGATCATAACCGGCGCGAGCGAAACAACGCTTGAGCCGCTGTCTAATATGTCCCGTGAACAGGCAATAGTATGTATAGACAGAACTTATTCGGCATTTGGCACACAGATATCGGGAGAAATGCCGGATATAAAACTTCCGTCAGGCGGTGAAAATATAAACAAGGCAAGCTTCTCTCTTGAGTGGACCTGTCCGATGAAGGTATCGGTATATCATGTTATAATAAAGGATGAAAACGGATCTGCGGCGGTGCTCAAGGATGCTATCGGAACAAAGCTTGATGTGACATGTGACGATCTTGCTCCGGGAACATATACAGCAATAGTGGGCGCGGTACTGGATGACGGCTCGGAGGTGTACAGCCTGCCTATAGACTTCACATACAGCTATGTAAAGCCGACACCCGCACCAACGCCGGTACCGACACCGGTGCCGACACCAAAACCTACTGAGGTGCCTGTAATATCGCCGGTATTGGCGGATGAGATCGTGACACCTGCGCCGAAGCCGGCAAGCAGCGCCGATGCATCAGCAAATCCAAAGATACAGAGTATAATAAGTATGGCGGAAAGCTTTTTGGGAACTCCGTATTTGTGGGGCGGCACAACTCCTGCAGGCTTTGACTGCTCAGGATTTGTACAGTATGTTTACAATAATAACGGATACAAAATAACAAGGACTACCTATACACAGTGGGATAATGACGGAGTATTCGTATCGAGATACGAGCTACAGCCGGGTGACCTTATCTATTTCGGAACAGAAGCAAATTCGCCGTCACACGTAGGAATGTATGTGGGTAACGGACAGATGATCCATGCTCCGCATACCGGCGATGTTATTAAGTATGCTAATATTACCAGTGGATATTATTATAACAATTTCATGGGTGCGAAGCGCATAGTGAAATGACGATCAAGCTAAGTGAGTGCCTGCCTCGTTTTTCGGCAGGCACTCATTGATTATATAATAAAAACGGGCGCTGCCGTCTTGCACCGGCAGCGCCCTTGTAAATGCCGTCAGACCTATCCCGCCCCGTAATACAGCGGTCAAAGCTTACCGCCGGCATATAACCAAGTTATTGTAACATATTTCGACGTATTTTGCAAGCTTTTCTAAAAAAATAAATTACGGTATTTACAACAAGGGAAAAATGTGTTAAAATATAGTCAGTTAATATTGAAAAAAGAGAGGTAGAGAACAATGAGCAAGACAAAAGGAGGCTTTACACTACCAGGGGAGAGCGGCTATGAGAAGCTTACGCTTGAAATGGCTGAAAAGTGGGGTGCTGATGTTATCCGTGATTCGGATGGTACCGAGCTTTCACCGGAAATAATTAATGCCGGTTATGGTATATATTCTACGATATGCATAATTCGAGATCACAATGAGTGGGCAAAGCAGAACATGGACAAGCTGCAGGGTACATTTCTTATGACCGATCCGGTAGTCGCGGAGAGTGCTACTGTGAATATAGATTTGATGAAGGACTTTTTTGCAGAGCAGTTCAAGATCAACGAGAGCGAGGAGTCAAAGGCATATTGGCAGGTATTTGACCGCACGACCAATACCGAGGTAAAGGACTGGAGCTATGCGGACGGAGCGGTAACGATAAAGAATGCGATCCCGTGGCATAAGTATACGGTGAATTTTATGGCGTGGCGTATATGGGAGGAGATATCCATGTACAACCATACCACCAACAATTGGGATAAGGAGCATCTTATGCAGATTGATCCGCGTTATCCCGAAACGCGGGAGTACATGAAGACGTGGCTCAGGAATTGGTGTGAAACTCATCCGGCAACAACGGTGGTACGTTTTACGTCAATGTTCTATAATTTTGTCTGGATATGGGGCTCCGATGCCAGAAGAAGAGAGAGATATTCGGACTGGGCATCATACGATTTCACCGTTTCGCCGCTTGCGCTCAAGGAGTTCGAGGCGAAGTACGGCTATGCTATGACGAGTGAAGACTTTATAAATATGGGCAAGCTCAATTCAAACCACATGGCATGCAGCAGCAAGAAGCTCGACTGGATGGAATTTATAAACGATTTTGTTATCGGCTTCGGCAGAGAGCTTGTAGATATGGTGCATGAGTACGGCAAGAAGGCTTATGTGTTCTATGATGACAGCTGGGTAGGCGTTGAGCCATGGGGAAAGAGATTTGGTGACTTTGGCTTTGACGGTCTTATAAAGTGCGTATTTAATGCTTATGAGACAAGGCTTTGCGCCGGCTGCGATGCTGTTGAGACGCACGAAATACGTCTGCATCCGTATCTGTTCCCGACAGGTCTCGGCGGAGCGCCGACATTTATGGAGGGCGGCAATCCGACGCTTGATGCTAAGGAATACTGGAAGAATGTAAGACGTGGTCTTTTGCGTGATAAGATAGACAGGATAGGCCTTGGCGGATATCTTTCGCTCACTATCCCGTTCCCTGATTTCCAGGACTATATTGAAAAGATATCCGATGAGTTCAGAATGATCAGAACATTCCACAATAATGGAAAACCGTATGTTCTGAAGCCAAAAGTAGCAGTGCTTACATTCTGGGGCAGACTGCGTTCGTGGACCTGTGGCGGTCATTATCACGAAAATCCGGATCTTGATCTGATAAATGTTATTGAAGCGCTTGCAGGAATGCCGTTTGATGTTGATTTTATCAGCTTCGAGGATGTTAAGGAAAAAGGTCTTGACGCGTATGATGTTGTTATCAACGCCGGATTTGCCGGCAGTGCATGGTCGGGCGGCTATAAGTGGTGTGATGCCGATGTGGTTACCCGTCTTACGGAATGGGTGGCAAACGGCGGCGCGTTCATAGGTGTAGGCGAACCGTCAGCGGTAGGCGGCTATGACACTTATTTCAGAATGGCGCACGTTCTTGGTATAGACGGAAACGCTAAAGCGCGCATCTCGCATGGCAGATATTCTTTCGATACAGAGTATGATGATGTTATCGTTAGCGGCACTACTATAGAACCGAGAGACGATATATATATTACTGACGGTGTGACAAGGGTGATTGCATCAGACATGGGCTGCCCAACGATCACAACACACAGCTTCGGCAAGGGCATAGGTATATATCTTGCGGGCTATAAGCATGATGAGGTAAATAACCGCACGCTTCTTAATCTTATCCTGAAGGCGACGGGAGAGGAGCTTGAGCAAAAGTATCTTACCGATAATGCTATGTGTGAGTGCTGCTATTATCCGGGCGATAATCAGCTTGTAATTATCAACAATGCAGACCGCGAGGAGACAACGACTGTCAGAACAGACGCGGGTGATAAGACAGTTACCATTGCCGCGTTTGATACAGCCATTATAAAGCTTTAAAAAGCGTTTAGCAAATAACGCCTGTATGACGGCAAAATGATATTTTGAATAAAAGATATGCAGGGGGCAGTCCGGGCTGTGCGCATTACGCACAGCCCGGACTGCCCCTGTGGCTTAGCCGTTAACGATCGTTGCGTTTCGGTGTGTCACAGCATTTTCAAATAATCGTCGGATATCTGCTGTCATGGATGAAGGAGCTTTTGCAGTTCAACTATAAACAACGGTAAAACAGATAAGCCAATGCACACTAATGTGCAGACGGTGTTCAGCGGACATACGTTGAACACTTCCGATACCTTGGGAATATTTATAACTGCAAGCTGTGCTGCTGTGCCGAGAATGAGAGATAAAACAAGAAATTTGTTTTCAAACAGGCCGTTTCGTATCACAGAGCGCTCAGAGCGCATATTAAACGCGTGGACTAATTGCGAAATACTGAGCACGAAGAAGGCCATTGTCTGCGCTGTTGTCTCGTCTCGTGTCATAGTCAGACCAAGCTCATAAGCCAGAAGCGCAAGCGCGCCTATCATCATTCCCTCAAATGCGATCGAGAGCCAAAGCGCGCCGGAGAATATACCCTTTTTGACGTTCGTTGGCTTTCGTGTCATTATATCATCCGATGGAGGATCCAAGCCAAGCGCGATAGCCGGAAGCGAGTCGGTAACAAGGTTCACCCAAAGCAGCTCTATCGCGGTAAGCGGAGGAGCGCAGCCAAATATTATGCCAAACATGACAGTAAGGATCTCACCTATATTGGAGGAGAGGAGAAACTTGACAGATTTTTTTATGTTATCATATATAATTCTGCCCTCGCGAACAGCATAAACTATGGTTGCAAAGTTGTCATCGGTCAGCACCATATCCGAAGCTGACTTTGCTACCTCGGTTCCGCTTATGCCCATGCTGCAGCCTATATCGGCTGCCGAAAGGGCGGGAGCGTCATTGATGCCATCGCCGGTCATTGCAACAACTTCACCGTTGGCTTTAAGAGCAGAGATTATTTTAGATTTATGCGCGGGTGAGACGCGGGCATATATGTTACAGGTGTTTACTGTCACGCGCAGATCCTCATCTGTAAGCATATCAAGCTCTGTGCCGGTCACGGGTGTGTCATCGGGCGCAGCTATACCGACGGCCTTTGCCACAGCAAGTGCTGTGCGCGCATGATCGCCGGTGATCATTATCGTTCTTATGCCTGCGTTTTTGCAGCTTTCTACAGCTGCCTTTGCTTCGCGGCGCGGCGGATCGGCTATGCCGATAAGCCCCGCAAATATCAGACCGCTTTCAGTTATGTGTCCCTTTGTTGTGTCGTTCTTATAAGCGCATGCAATGACCCGCAATGCCTTGCCGGTCATTCTGTTGTTGTCTGTCTCGATTTCTTTTATGTGTCCCGCAGTAAGTCTTGTATCGCCTGATTCAGTGCGCAGCCTTGTGCAAAGCGGGAGTATATACTCAAGAGCACCTTTAATTATTATTCTATTGCCGCATTTTATGCTCATGCGCTTGCGTGTCGGGTTAAATGGGATGAACTCGATCATCGGATTTTTGCGGCGCAGCGCTTTAACGTCAATATTGTGCGTTTCGGCGGCTTTGATTATAGCGAGGTCGGTCGGGTTTGTGTATTCTCCGTCCTCCGAACACAGAACAGACAGCTCTAAAAGCAGGCGATCGTTTTTTGAACGTATTTCTTCGACCTTCATTTTGTTTTCTGTAAGTGTGCCTGTCTTATCCGTGCAAATAACAGTTGCGCATCCTAAGGTTTCCACTGACGGGAGTTTCCGCACTATCGCGTTATGTGCGGACATACGAACGACACCGAGAGCGAGCATTATTGTAACTATTGCCGGCAGACCCTCAGGTATTGCCGCTACGGCGAGTGATACCGAAGTCATAAACATTTCAAGAGGAGGGATGTGTTTTAATGTCCCTATAATAAATATGGCAGCGCATATAACAAGAGCGGTCATGCCGAGTGCGCGACCGGTAGCAGCAAGCCTTTTTTGCAGCGGAGTGTCAGAGGGGCTCGTGTCGGTGAGCATAGAAGCGATCCTGCCCACCTCCGTGTCCATGCCTGTGCGCACTACTATCGCTTCCGCATCACCTTCGGTTATGAAGGTCGAGGACATCAGCATATTTTTTATGTCACCTATAGGTGTCAGAGGCTTGTGCAGCATATCTGCATCCTTCAGTACGCTTTCCGGCTCTCCTGTGAGTGAGCTCTCATTCACGCTAAGACGGTTCGCGGCGACCAGTCTGCAATCCGCGCATACCATATCTCCGCTCCGCAGCCGTATTATATCGCCGGGAACTATATTTGCAGAATCAACCCTGTATTCCATACCGTTGCGGCGTACGGTCGCGTGAGGCGCGGAGAGCTTTTTCAGCGCTTCGAGAGACTGCTCGGCGCGGATCTCCTGCACCGTGCCAAGTAGTGCGTTAAAGAGGACTATAGCGAGAATTATGAGCGGTTCTGTAATGTCTCTGTCTCCGGCAAGTTGAGACGTTACAAAGGATACAGTAGCGGCACCAAGAAGAATGATTATCATGAAGTCGCAGAGCTGTGCTGAAAAACGGGATATAAAAGAGCGTTTCTTTTTATCACGAAGGCGATTGGCACCGTATTTTAAAAGCCTTCTTCCGGCTTCGTCCTCTGCCAGCCCGTTTCTGATGTCGGTATCAAGCTTCTGAGCTGTGGTTTCTGCGGTCATTTCGTAGTATTCCATATCGTCCTCCTCAATTTGCGGTATGATTATTGCTATGCGTAAGTAAAGGAAAGTATTACAGCAGAATATATTTATCTGTCCCTTTTTTAAAATAACTGTTGCAATTTACGCGAGAAGATGATACAATAATAATATATGTTTTATGAGGAGGGAACGGCAATGAAGGTTTTACTTATTAACGGGAGCCCGCATATTAAAGGTAACACGGCGATCGCTCTTAATGAGATGGTGAGGGTTTTTGATGCTGAGGGCATCGAAACAGAGATCCTTAACATCGGCAACATGCCTATTCGCGGTTGTATTGCGTGCGGCACATGTTATGAAAAAGGAAGGTGTGTGTTTGATGATGCTGTAAACGATGCAGCAGCGAGGTTTGAGCAAGCAGACGGACTCGTAGTAGCGTCGCCGGTTTATTATGCATCGGCAAACGCTACACTTATTGCTTTTTTGGATCGGATGTTTTTCAGCTCGCACTTCGATAAGACCATGAAGGTAGGCGCAAGCGTGTGCGTGGCAAGACGCGGCGGATTATCTGCTACATACGATGGATTGAACAAGTATTTTGGTATATCTGGTATGCCAATAGCGTCAGGTCAGTATTGGAACAGTGTACACGGTCAGGCTCCCGGTGAAGCCGCAGATGATGGTGAGGGGTTGCAGGGTATGCGTACTCTTGCAAGAAATATGGCATTTATGATAAAGAGTATCGCGCTCGGAAAAGAGAAATACGGGCTACCGGAAAAGGAGCCGAGAATAAGCACGAATTTTATTAGGAGATAAATTATGGCAAGAAAAGCAAGAAAAAAGAGCAGCACGGGCATATATGCTGTTATATTGCGAGGATACGACAATATATTCGGAACAAAAATGCTTCGCAAAACATTCTCGGAAGCAGCGAATAAATATCTTGGAGAAAAATTAATGGGAATACGCTTTTTCAACGACCATGTACATATACTTGTGCGTGAGAGTGAAAAGGGTATATCTCTTGATATGAAGCCGCTTATAACCTCGTTTGCAAGGTCATATAACAAGGAAAAGGGAAATGAGGGCAAGGTATTTGCCGACAGATTCAAAAGCGTTCCCGTGGAGACTGCCGAGCTTGAGGCACAATGTATAGAGTACCTTAACAGCGGAGCAAGGACTGCACCATACGAGGCAGGAGGCGTTTTAAATGCTGCTGTGAAAAAAACAATGCCGCAAAGCAAAAAGAGATCAGAGGCAAAAAAGACCATCCTAAGCAAATCGGATGCGCCAAAGCCGGAACCGGCACCTGAGCCGCCGAAGCCGAAGAAAACGAAAGCATTGCCTTCGTGGCTGCTTTAAAAAAAAATTTAAAAATTTTAAAAAATCCTCTTGCATTTATGGTGTAATAGTGGTATAGTATCCATTTGAAATCATAATTACGGAGAGATGGCTAATGGATGTAGAAAGCAATTACAGAAGTCCGCTTGTATATCAGCGCGCAGATCCGTTTGTTTTATATAAGGATGGAATATACTATTTTACGGGCTCAATGCCGCAATATGACTGCATAGAACTCAGATGCGCTCCGTCGCTTGATAAGCTTGCGTTTGCCAATGCAAAGATAATCTGGCGCAGACGAGATGAAGGTGAACTCAGCGCGCATATCTGGGCGCCGGAAATTCATTATATAGACGGGAAATGGTATATTTACTTTACTGCGTGCAGCTCAGAGGATATATGGGCAATACGTCCGTATGCGATGGTATGCGAGGGCGACCCGATGAAGGATGAATGGCATGAGATGGGAAGAATAGATGTAGGCCATGACAGTTTTTCACTTGATATGACAAGTTTTTTGATCGGCGGCAGGCAATATATATCGTGGGCGCAGACGATTGAAAAGGAGATAGGTTCGGAGATATTTATTGCTGAAATGGAAACACCATTGCAGCTTAAAACGCAACCGGTACGTCTCAGCTCGCCTGAATATGAATGGGAACAGCGCGGTTTTAAGGTAAACGAAGGACCTGCGTTCCTACACAGAAACGGCAGAGTTTTCCTGACGTATTCCGCATCCGATACAGGGTCTAATTATTGTATGGGTATGCTTTGGGCAGATGAGAACGCGGATCTGCTGAATCCGGAGTCCTGGCATAAATCCGAAAGGCCGGTGTTTGAGACCAGTGAAGAAGATGAACGTTTCGGACCCGGTCATAACAGCTTTACGGTAGACGGTGATGATGATGTGATGATATATCATTGCCGTAACTACAAGGAGATAGACGGTGATCCGCTTTATGATCCTAACAGGCATGCATACGCAAAAAAGATAAGATATGACAACAGAGGCTTTCCGGTTTTTGGGTAAACCGGAAAGCCTCTCGGCGTGTAGGCAAACCTGTCTGCGCGCCGGAAGACGCCAAATGATCAGATTGGGTTTGGCGAAAACAAGCTTGTTTGCGTACGTTGCTACGTTAGAGCTTTTTTACTTTATAAGAAATTGCTTTCTTATAAAGTAAAAAATGATTTAATTGCCCGTGCGAATTATCCGACCTTTGGTCGGAAACGCACATGGGCAGAACAAAACGCTTT